>NZ_PEFF01000001.1:5677902-5999388 GCF_002754375.1 Variovorax sp. 54 | reverse complement strand
CGATGATCCGCGGCTTTCATTTGGCCGATGTGTTCACGCTCGGCAACGCGGCCTGCGGCGTCGGGGCGGTGTTCTTCGCGATGGCCTTCATGCGCAGCCAGTCGCTCGCCCACTTCTACTGGGCCGCGGCGCTCGCCCCGGCCGCCTTCATCTTCGACGTGCTCGACGGCCGCATCGCGCGCTGGCGCCAGACCCAGTCGGCGCTCGGGCGCGAGCTTGATTCGCTGGCCGACGTGATTTCGTTCGGCGTGCTCCCCGCCGCACTCGCTTTCGCGGCCGGCATGGACGGCGGCTGGGACTGCGCGGTGCTCATCTACTTCGTCGGCTGCGGCGTGAGCCGGCTCGCACGCTACAACGTGACGGCCGAGGCGCTCTCGGCCGGCGCCGACAAGGTCAAGTATTTCGAAGGCACGCCGATCCCGACCAGCGTGGTGCTCGTGGGTGTGCTGGCCTACGCGGCCTCGAAGGGTACCCTTGGCGCCAACCTGTGGGGCGGCGCGTGGGTGCTCGGCCCGTGGCAGCTGCACCCGCTGGTGCTGCTGTTCGCGCTCTCGGGCACGCTGATGATCAGCAAGACCCTGCGCATTCCCAAGTTCTGACCGTTCCTCCCGAGGCAAAGGAGACCCGCATGACGATGAAGCTGTATTTCGACCCGCACAGCCGTGCGCAGGTCGCCAAGTGGATGCTCGACGAGGCCGGGGTCGACTATGAGATCGTGCCCACGCTCATCAAGGAGGGCGCCCACAAGCGCCCCGAGTTCCTGAAGATCAACCCCGCCGGCAAGCTGCCCGCGCTGGTCGACGGCCGCACGCGCATTTTCGAGAACGCGGCCATCTGCATGTACATCGCAGAGAAGTACCCCGGCAAGCGCCTGGCACCGGCCGTGGGCACGCCCGAGCGCGGGCGCTACCTGTCGCTCATGGTCTATTCGACCGCGCAGCTCGAGCCGTCGATGGGCGACAGCCTGCTGAAGATCAAGAGCAACAACAGCGCACGCGGCTGGACGAATTTCGAACACGCCAAGGACGCCGTCGAGCGCGAACTCGGCGACGGCCCCTACCTGTTCGGCGCGCAGTTCACGGCGGCCGACGTGATGATCGGCTCGATGCTCATCTGGCACCGCGCCTTCGGCGGCCGCAGCAACCGCCCGAAGCTCGACGCCTACATCCACCGGCTGCAGGCGCGGCCCAAAGGCATGAAGTTCGGCTGAGGCGGGCGGCAAGGCGTGCCGCGCTGGCGACAGTGCGCGGCGGAGGTTCATCCTCTAATCGGTCCCTCTTTTTCGACCCTTTTCCCCACCACGCCCGCCCCATGACATCGAACACCCCGCGCTCCCGGTTCTCGTTGACGGCCCTCTCGCTGGGGCTGGTCGCCCTGCTCACGGCCTGCGCCAGCGCGCCGCCGCCCGGCAGCCGCAGCGTGACGGTCGAACGCACCACCTTCGGCATCGCGCACATCACGGCGCCCGACTACGAAGGCCTGGCCTACGGCACCGCCTACGCACATGCGCAGGACAACGTCTGCCAGACCGCCGAGCACCTGCTGACCCTGCGCGGCGACCGCGCACAGTTCCTCGGCGCGCAGAACACCGGCGACTTCGGCCTGGGCCGCATGCCCAACACGCAGATCGACCTGTTCGTGCGCTATCACATGGACGATGCGGCGCTCGCCCGCGCGGCGGCCACCACCAGCGCCGACGTGCAGGCCTCGCTGCGCGGCTACGTGGCGGGCTACAACCGCTATCTGCAGGATGTGGGCCCCAACGGCCTGCCCGAGGCCTGCCGCGGCAAGCCCTGGGTGCGCCCGATGACGGCCGCCGACCTGGCGCGCGCCACCGAGCAATCGATGATCCAGGGCGGCCTGGGCGCACTGGCCGGCGCCGTGCTGGCCGCCGTTCCGCCGGCCCCGGGCAGCAAGACCGGGGCGGCGCCGGTCGCGCTGAATGACGCCGTGGCCGAGATCGGCCGCCACAGCTTCAACGCCAACCCCGAAGGCGGCGAGCTGGGCTCCAACGGCTGGGCCTTCGGGCGCAACGCCACGCCCGACGGCAAGGGCCTGCTGCTGGGCAACCCGCATTTCCCCTGGAACGGCACCAACCGCTTCTGGCAGATGCACCTGACCATTCCCGGCCAGCTCGACGTGATGGGCGCCACCGGCGGCCTGAGCCCGGTGGTGTCGATCGGCTTCAACAAGGACGTGGCCT
Source organism: Variovorax sp. 54 (assembly GCF_002754375.1). Taxonomy (NCBI): domain Bacteria; kingdom Pseudomonadati; phylum Pseudomonadota; class Betaproteobacteria; order Burkholderiales; family Comamonadaceae; genus Variovorax; species Variovorax sp. 54. The sequence continues at coordinate 5,997,185 of NZ_PEFF01000001.1, read as the reverse complement.
GGACCCACACCGTGTCGACCGGCAAGCGCTTCACGCTGTACGAACTCAAGCTCGACCCCAACGACCCGACCGTGTACTGGGTCGACGGCCAGCCCCGCAAGATGGTCGCGCGCACCGTGGTGCTGCCGGCCGCCGCCACGGCAGGCGGCGCACCGGTGCAGCACACCTTCTATGCCACCGACTGGGGCCCCGTGGTCTCGCTGCCGCGCGCCGGCCTGGGCTGGACCGCCCAGAAGGCCTATGCGATCCGCGACGCCAACACGCTCAACGTGCGCTCGGCCGAGAGCTGGATGAAGATGGGCCTGGCCCGCAACGTCGGCGAGCTGCGCGCCGCCATGGGCAACCAGGGCATCCCGTGGATCAACACCCTTGCGGCCGACCGCGACGGCAACGCGATGTACGCCGACCTGTCGGTGGTGCCCGACGTGTCGGCCGAGATGCTCAAGGCCTGCGCGCCCTCGCCGGCCGCCGCCGCGCTGCTCAACGCGGCCGGCCTGCCGGTGCTCGACGGCTCGCGCAGCGCCTGCGCCTGGCACCGCGACCCCGGCGCCGCCGCGCCCGGCATCATCGCTCCGGCCCGCATGCCGGTCGTGGTCACGCCCGACTACGTGCAGAACAGCAACGACAGCTTCTGGCTCAGCAACCCCGAGACGGCGCCGATGGCGGGCGTCTCGCCGCTGGTCGGCCCTGTCGGCGTGCCGCAGCGGCTGCGCACGCGCAGCGCGATCATGGAAATCCGCGGCCGTCTCGCGGGCAGCGACGGCATGCCCGGCAACCGCATGGGCGCGGCCGAGCTGCGCAGCGTGATCTTCCGCGACAGGAACCTCGCCGGCATGCTGGTGATGGACGACCTGCAAGCCGCCTGCACGGCCGCCGGCGCCACGCTGAATGCCGATCAGGCCCTCGGCTGCCGCGTGCTCTCCGCCTGGGACCGCACCAGCAACGCCGACGCCAAGGGCGCGGTGCTGTTCCGCGAGTTCTGGCGCAAGGCCAAGGACCTGCCCAAGGTGTGGCGCGTGCCCTTCGACCCGGCACAGCCGGTGAGCACGCCGACCGGCCTGGACATGGCCACGGCCGCCACGCGCGACGCGGTGTTCAAGGCGCTGGGCGACGCGGTCGGCATCGTCCGCACCGCGGGCTTCGCGGCCGACGTCGCGCTGGGCGTGCCGCAGTCGCGCACCGTGCGCGGCCAGAAGATCGCGCTGCACGGCGGCGACGAATTCGAAGGCGTGCTCAACAAACTCGAATCGCAGGGCCAGCCGCAGATCGATCCGAAGGGCTACGCCGTCAACTACGGCAGCAGCTACATGCAGGTCGTGACCTTCGACGCGCGCGGTCCGGTGGCGCAGGGCCTGCTCACCTACGGCCAGAGCAGCGACCTCGCCTCGCCGCGCGCCTACGACCAACTGCCGCTGTTCGCGGCCAAGCAATGGCACCCGCTGCCGTTCCACCCGGCCGACGTGCAGGCGCAGCGCGAAGGCCAACCGCTGCAGCTGGCGTACTGAAGAACGAACCCCGAGGCCCCATGCCCCCGACCACCGTCCCCTTCCCCGCCCACGCCGCCCCAGGCATCGACCTGCTGAACCGCCTGGCCGCCGAGCAGCTGCTCGCCCCGGCCTGCGATCACTTCTACTTCCTGCGCCACGGCCAGACCGGGCGCAACGCGCTGCGCGTCTTCCAGGCGCCCGACGAGCCCCTGAGCGCACTCGGCGAGCAGCAAGCCGTGCAGGCGGCCGAGCTGCTGGCCGGTGAGCCGATCGGCGCCATCGTCTGCAGCGACGCGCGCCGCGCCTTCGACACCGCCCACACCGTGGCACGCGCGCTGAGCCTCGTGCCCACCGCGCACGAGAACCTGCGCGAGCGCAACTTCGGCGCGCTCATCGGCACCTCGTCGGCGAACATCGACTGGGCCTGCGAGCCCGAAGGCGGCGAGACGCTGGCGCAGTTCGTCGACCGCAAGCGCGAGGCGCTGGCCGCCGCGCTCGCCGCGCAGCCCGCGCCGGTGCTCGTGGTGGCGCACGGCGGCACGCTCTATGCGCTGGCCGCGCTGCTCGGTGTGGCGGTCGATGCGAGCATCTTCGGCAACGCCCAGCCGTTGCGTTTTTCACGTGCCGGCCCCACATGGGCCGTGACGCCGCTGCAACAGCGGCCAGCCGACGGCGGCGGGGCAGCCCTGGCCTGAGTCAGGCCCCAGTTGCTCTGTACGCCGTCCCCGAAAGGAATCCCCACCCACCATGGAATTCAAGGACTACTACAGCGCACTGGGCGTCGAACGCACCGCGTCCGACGACGAGGTGCGCAAGGCCTACCGCAAGCTCGCCCGCAAGTACCACCCCGACGTCAGCAAGGAGCCCGACGCCGAGCAGCGCATGCGCGACATCAACGAGGCCAAGGACGTGCTCGGCGACAAGGAGAAGCGCGCCGCCTACGACGCGCTGGCCGACCGTGTCGCACGCGGTGGCCGGCCCGACGGCAACTTTCAGCCGCCGCCCGACTGGGACACCGGCTACGAGTTTCACCGCGGCCCGCGCCAGGGCCCGGCCGACCACGCCGACTTCAGCGAGTTCTTCTCGTCGATGTTCGGCGACGCCGAGCGGCGCGGGGCCGCGCGGCAGAACTACCGCGCACGCGGCGAAGACCACCATGCGGCCATCGAGATCACGCTCGAAGACGCGCTGAACGGCATCGAGCGCGAGCTCACGCTGCGCGCCCAGACGCTCGATGCACAAGGCCGCCCACAGTGGGAGAACCGCACGCTCGCCGTGAAGATCCCGCCCGGCGTGCACCCCGGCCAGTTCATCCGCCTCGCGGGGCAAGGCATGCCCGGCCACGGCGGGGAGCCGGCCGGCGACCTGTACCTCGAGGTGCGCATCGCGCCGCACACGCTGTACCGCGTGGAAGAGCGCGACCTGTACATGACGCTGCCCATCACCCCCGCCGAAGCCGCGCTGGGCGCGCAGGTGGAGGTGCCGACGCCCACCGGCGGCGTGGTCGAGGTCACCGTGCCGCCCAACGCGCGCGGCGGCATGAAGCTGCGGCTCAAGGGCCGCGGCTTCGCGGGCAAGACGCCCGGCGACCTGTACCTGCTGCTCGAGATCGCATTGCCGCCCGCCGACAGCGACGAGGCACGCAAGGCCTACGAACGGCTCGCGCAGGCAACCTCCTCGTTCAACCCCCGCCAGCACCTGGGAGTCTGAGCATGGCGAACTATTCTTCCGTCACCACCACCACGGCCATCGGCGTCTCGCACCCGCTGGCCGCGAACGAACTGGCGCACGCCTGCGGCGCCGACACCGCCTGGGTCGTGCAGTTGGTCGAGGTGGGCATCGTGCAGGTCGGCACCGCCGACGCACCGCCCGAGCGCTGGGCGTTTTCCAGCACCGACCTGCAACACGCGCTCGAAGCGCGCCGGCTCGAACGCGACTTCGGCGTGAACCTCGACGCTGCCGCGCTGATCCTCGATCTGCAGCACGAGGTGCGGCGGCTCAAGGCGGTGCTGCAGGCGCACAGCGTGGGCTGAAACGCGCCGCGCGGGCCTCCCGTGCAGTGACGGCCAGATCCGCTCGCCGAGCCCGCGCCCTCCTCCGCCTTCATTTGCTCTTCAGCTTGGAGCGCGCCTGCGCTCCCACAATTCCAGCCGGGCGTGACACCGCGCCTTGCCTGGGAATCCCGGCCGCCAGCGGCGCCGGGACATCCCTCTTCCCCCGGTCGAATCGAATCCGGCATCGCGTTCAGGCATGGATGCGACCGGTTTCAAGCACCTCTTGAGCGGATGAACACACCTCGCTTTTCCTTCTTCCCGGCCTGCGCGTCGATCGCAGCCACCTTTGTCCTCACGGCTTGCGCCACGTCGATCCGGCCGTCCAGCGACGACCCCGACGTCGTCCAGGAACAGGCCCTGCAGCAGTCGATGTCGCTGAATCAGCGCATGGCCCTGCAGCGCCGGCTCGACGACGTGGCGATCCCGCTCATGGAGCACAGCGCGCCGTTCTGCGACGGCGATGTGCGGGCCAGCCTGGGTGCGCACATTGCCAGCGTGTGGAGCTTCGAGAAGGAGGAGCGCATCACAGTGAAGCAGACCCTGCACCTGGACGACCGGTTGGCCGTGCTGTGGACGCTCGACAGGAAGCAGGCGCCGGCCACACCGCTGCGCGCCGGGGACGTCCTGCTCTCTGTCGGCGGCAAGCCGCTGCCCGCCGGCGAGAAGGGGATCGATCGGCTCAACGATGTGCTGCTCGATGCCGCGCGCGCCAAGCCCATGAAGCGCGAGGGCTGGCTCGATGCCGTGGTGCAGCGCGAGGGCCAGTCGACGGCGCTGCGCCTGCCCTATGCCGCGGCGTGCAACTACACGGCCATCACCCGGATGAAGAACGAGGTCCATGCGGAGAACGACGGCCACGAGATTTTCGTCAACTCGGCGCTGATGACTTTCTTTCCCGACAACCGCGACCTCGCGATCGTGCTGGGGCACGAGCTGGCCAATGGCGTGCTGTCCCATGGCGGGAAGAGCCGCGCGGTGGGCATCGCGGCCGGTATCGTGGACGGCGCGCTGGGTGGCACCGGGATGGCGGAAGAGGCGCTGTCGTCGCCGTTCTCGCAGCAGTTCGACGCCGAGGCCGACTACCTCGGCCTCTACATGGTGGCCGCCGCGGGCTACGACATCGAGGGCGCCGAACGGATCTGGCGCGAGTTCGGGGTGCACACGGCCGGCACGAAGAAGAAGAGCTTCGTGAGCGCCGCGCCGACCTCCGCCAGGCGCTTTGTCGCGATGCGGCGCACCATCGCGGAGATCCAGGCCAAGAAGAAGAACGGGGCACCGTTGGTGCCCCTTGCGAAATCGAAGTCCTGACGCGCGGCAGCAGCGCAGCGCCGGCCGCTACTGCATCTGCTGCAGGTTGCCGATGCGCACCAGCATCTCGGTGAACATCTGCATGTCGGCGTCGAGGTCGGGCACTTCCTTGTATTCCTTGGCGTTGTGCGCCGTGTACTTCTTGCCGGGCATCGCGGGGCCGAAGTTGATGGCGTTGGGCATCAGCTTGGCCGTGGTGCTGCCGGCGGTGGGCACGGGCTTGGCCTCGAGGCCGGTGGTGTCGCCGAAGATGTTGAGCAGGGTCGAGAGCCACGCGCCCTTCGGGTCGCGCGCCATCCAGTTGCCTTGGTCGTAGGCCAGCTCGAGCTTCACCTGGCTGGCCGTGGCCCAGCCGTTCACCTTGGCCGCCACCTGCGCCTTCAGTTCGTCGGGCGTGCGGCCGCGCGGCATGCGCACGTTGGCCGTCACCTCGAGGCGCCCATCGGCGCCCATGCGCACCAGCGTGGGCGACATCGTGAGCGGACCCATGAAGTCGTCCGCGTAGCCCAGCCCCATCTTCTCGCCGAGGTAGCCGGTGCCGTAGAGCGCATCGATGTACTGCACGGCCCGCAGGTAGGGGTTGGCGGCCAGCGGCACGCCCGATTCCTTCAGGAACAGCGCCAGGCGCGGCACGGGGTTCACGCCCTCTTCCGGTCGCGAACCGTGGGCCGAAGTGCCTGTGACCTTCAGCTCGACGGCTTCGGCGCCGCTTGCGATATCGATCGCGAACTTGCCGCCCTGGCCTTCGTACTTGCGCACGAAGGCGGCCTTGGCAGCTTCGAGCTTCGCGGCCACGGCCGCAAGGTCACCGCCCTTGAGCGTGGCGGTCGCGGTCTGCGGAATCGCATTGGCCGACGCCGCGCCGCTCATCGCGGTGATGGCGGTTGCAGCGGGGTCGGCCGCTTCCGCGGGGAAGAGCACCTTGAGCGCGCCCGAACCCTTCTCGGCCACGACCGCGGGGTACTTGCTGTCGAGCACGATGTTGTACGCCGGCAGCGGCGTCTTGTTGCGGTAGTACTGCATCGCGTCGCCGCCGGTTTCCTCGGTGGTCTCGATCATCAGGCGCACGCCACGCTCCACCGGCAGGCCGCTGTCCTTCACGGCCTTCATGGCGTAGAGCACGGCGGCAATGGAGCCCTTGTCGTCGATGGTGCCGCGCCCGTAGAGGAAGTCGCCCACGCGCGTCATCGCAAAGGGATCGAGGCGCGTGCCGTCGTCGAGCACCCATTCGGACAGCACGGCCGGCACCACGTCGGCGTGCGTGAGGATGCCGAACTCTTCGCTGCCCCGGCCCTTGAGGCTCACTTCGAAGATGCGGCCGTCGACGTTGCGGTAGCCGAGCCCGAAATCTTTCGCCATCTTCTCGACCAGCTGGCCGAACGCGACCATCGGCGGGCTCTCGTGCGGCGGCACCTGCACGTTGCGCACGGTGGGCAGCGCCACCATGGTGCCGATGCTGGCGATCACGGCCTGCTGGTTCTGCAGCCGGTTGTAAAGGCCGAGCAGGCGCGCGATGTTGACGAGGTCGTCGCCCGCCAGCGCCTTGCCGCCGGTGTAGGCCGCCACGCTGGGCTGCAGCGCGGGCTGGGCCTGGGCCGCCTGCGCCAGGAAGGCCTTGAAATCGGGCGCCGTGCGACCGCCCTTCCAGGCGGCGGCGAGTTGGTCGAGCGCGGGCTTCTTCAGGGTCTCGGCACCGGCCGGAACAGCGACGGCGAGCGCCGCGAGGGCCAGCGAAAGCGCCGACAATGAAAAACGAAACTGCTGCATCAGGGTCACCCCCTCATTCCGAAAACATCCCCCGACGATAGCCGAGCCATGCCCCACGACGACAGCCATTCTTCGACCCAGCGATGCGCCTGGGCCCGCACCGATCCGCTGCTGGCCAGCTACCACGACGCCGAATGGGGCGTGCCCGAACGCGACAGCCGCGCGCTGTGGGAGAAGCTGATGCTCGACGGCTTCCAGGCCGGCCTGTCGTGGCTCACCATCCTGCGCAAGCGCGACGCCTTCCGCGCGGCCTTCGAGGGTTTCGTGCCCGAAACGGTGGCGCGCTTCACGCCGACCGACGTCGAGCGCCTCATGCAGGACGCGGGCATCGTGCGCTCGCGCGCCAAGATCGAAGCCGCCATCGGCAATGCCAAGGCCTACCTCGCGATGCAGGCGGCGGGCGAAGATTTTTCCGATTTCGTCTGGGGCCTGGCGGGCGGCCAGCCGGTCGTCAACACCACGGGCACCGTGCCCACGCAGACGCCGCTGTCCGAAGCGATGTCGAAGGCGCTGAAGCAGCGCGGCTTCAAGTTCGTCGGCCCGGTGATCGTCTATGCCTGGATGCAGGCCACGGGCATCGTCGACGACCATGCGCCCGACTGCCACTGCCACCGCAGCAACCACCGCGCCTGAGCGCAGCACAGACGTGAAAAAACCGGACGGTGCTTTTGCACGGTCCGGTCTTTTCGGGTGGTGGTCTTGCTAACCGAGGCGGCTCACGCCGCCGTCGATCACAGGCCGGCTTGACGCGTGAAGCTGCGTGCCTGCGAGGGGATCACGCTGCCAGCGAAGGATTCGCGGCGCAGGTTCTGGCCCGGGGCGTGGGCAGCGGCCACGGCTTCGTTGCGGACGGTGGCGCGGTCCACCGACGAGGCCAGCACGGGGGCCACGCTGGCCGACACGGCGTCGCTGTATTCATTGCCGGCACGGGCGGCGGCCACGGCTTGCGGTGCCACGTCGGCACGGCTGTAGCCGGAGGTCACGGCGTGAACGCCTTCGTAGGTCTCTGCGTGGGCGGCGCCAGCGGCGGCGAGCAGGGAGAGAGCGGCGGCGGCGAGGATGTTCGAGGTCTTCATTTCAATTCCTTCTTGTGTGTTCAGGCTTTGGATGGCCTGAAGTGTGCGCCAGATTCCTAGGGTAAACCCCAGTCATTCTGAATCGCAGTGTTCACGGAATTGAAACAATCACGGGGAACTTTCCGACATGCAGGCTCTGCGCGAAACTTTTTCGTACAAGTCCCAGAGATTTTGGGAACTTTGGGGCTCTTTCGTCAAGCCTCAGGACCGACCCCAGGTACGCACCAGCGTGCGGATCGCGACCGCGCCGCTGCCCTTGACCTCGGCGCGGTAGCTGCCGAGCAGCGCCTCGCGCTCGGCGGCAGCCTGCGGTTCGTTGCGCCAGGCGAGCAAGGCGGCCACGTCGGCGTCGGACAGGGCCAGAAGCAGCGCCTGCGTGACCAGCTTTTCGAACTCGCGCGCCACGGTCATCAGGTTGCGCGGACGCGGCGACGTCACGCCGCGCGACCACAGCGAATCGAGCGCCGTGTCGAGCGTGCGATCGGGCAGCGAACTGAACTGCGCGGCATTGCCACGCGCCAGCTGCTTGACCACCGCGCTCATGAGCAGCTGGCTCGAAAAATCGACCTCGCGCGCCTCGGCCACCGTCATGCGCGACAGCAGTTCGACGCGCGCCGGGTCGGCCGGCCGCGCGTGCTGCTGATGGAAGAAGGTCACCTTGCCGGGCTCGTCCATCGCGGCGTAATCGGCGCGCAGCTTGGCAAAGCGCGCCACGGCTTCCAGCACCGGAGGCGTCGGCGCAGCGGCGCCCTGCCCGGCCGCCGCCACGTCCTGCCGGATCGCGGCCACCGAGGCGTTCACGTCGAAGGCACGACCTGCTGCCACGTCGAGCGACTGCAAGGCCTTGTCGGCGATGGCCAGGTCCGGCGGCTCCAGCAGCTCGCGCGCACCGCGCGACACGGCGCCCGGGCCATAGGCGGCCTGATAGCGCGCCTGCACGCCCTCGAACTGGAGCAGGGTTTGCGCGCGGTCCTGCGCCCACCCCGTCAAGGGGGCCAGGAGCAATGACAGCAACGACAGCAACAAGAGGCAACGAGACGAAGACAGGCGGGGGAACAACAGCATGGCGCCATTATTGGCCCGCCGCATTCCCCGCCCTTCCCGCGTTCTTAGGCCTGCGCCAGCTCCTCGCGCAGCAGCTTCGCAGCCGCCACCATGTTCGACAGCGCCGCCTCGGTCTCGGGCCAGCCACGGGTCTTAAGGCCGCAGTCGGGGTTGATCCAGAGGTTCTCGCCCGGCACCACCTGCGCGGCCTTGCGCATGAGGCGCACGATCTCGTCGACCGAGGGCACGCGCGGCGAGTGGATGTCGTACACGCCGGGGCCGATCTCGTTCGGGTAGCGGAAGCCCCCTGAATTGTTCTCCCCGCCGAAGCCGCGCAGCAGCTCCATGTCCGAGCGGCTGGTCTCGATGGTGATCACGTCGGCGTCCATCGCCGCGATCTCCGGCAGGATGTCGTTGAATTCCGAATAGCACATGTGCGTGTGGATCTGCGTCTGGTCGCGCACGCCCGAGGCGCTGATGCGGAAGGCGCGCGTGGCCGCCTTCAGGTACGCCGGCCAGCCCGCGCGGCGCAGCGGCAGGCCTTCGCGGATGGCGGGCTCGTCGATCTGGATGATGCCGATGCCCGCGCCCTCGAGGTCGTTCACCTCGTCGCGGATCGCCCACGCGATCTGCTCGCAGGTGGTGGCGCGCGGCTGGTCGTCGCGCACGAAGGACCACTGCAGGATGGTCACGGGGCCGGTCAGCATGCCCTTCATCGGCAGCTTCGTGAGGCTCTGCGCATACGCAGTCCATTCGACCGTCATCGGCGCCGGGCGTGCCACGTCGCCGAAGATCACCGGCGGCTTCACGCAGCGCGAGCCGTACGACTGCACCCAGCCGTTGGCCGTGAAGGCGAAGCCGTCGAGCTGCTCGCCGAAGTACTCGACCATGTCGTTGCGCTCGGCCTCGCCATGCACCAGCACGTCGATGCCAAGTTCTTCCTGCTTGCGCACGGCGAGGGCGATCTCCGCGCGCATCTTCTCGCGGTAGCCGGCGGCGTCGAGTTCGCCGCGCTTGAAGGCGGCGCGGGCGGCGCGGATGTCGGCGGTCTGCGGGAACGAGCCGATGGTGGTGGTCGGCAGCGCGGGCAATGCGAAGCGCGTGCGCTGCAGCTGCTGGCGCAATGGGAAGGCCGAGACGCGGCGGTCGTCGCCGACCACGCTGCGCGCCAGGCGCAGCGCCACGTCGGCACGGTGCACGCGCGGGCTGGCGCGGCGCGCGGCCACGGCAGCACGCGCGGCCTTGAGTTCGGCGGCCACCGAGGCCTCGTCGCCATCGACGGCGGCGCGCAGCACGCGCAACTCATCGAGCTTCTCGATCGCAAAGGCGAGCCACGAGGTCAATTCGGTGTCGAGCTTCGTCTCGGCCGCGAGGCTGAACGGCACATGCAGCAACGAACACGACGGCGCGATCCACAACTCGCCTTGGTGCTTCTCGGCCACGGGCCTGAGCTTGCCCAGCGCCACATCAACGTCGGTGCGCCAGATGTTGCGACCATCGACCACGCCGACCGACAGCACCTTGTGCGCCGGCAGCCAGTCGGCCACGCCGGTCAGCTCCTGCGGTGCGCGCACGGCATCGACGTGCAGGCCGGCCACCGGCAACTGGCAGGCCAGGCGCAGGTTCTCGGACAGCGGCGAGAAGTACGTGGCCAGCATCAGCTTGGGCGCGCTGCGGGCCAGTTGCCAGTACGCGCGCTCGAAGGCGTTGCGCCAGGCCTCGGGCAGGTCCAGGCCGAGGATGGGCTCGTCGATCTGCACCCATTCCACGCCCTGCTGCTTCAGGCGGTTCAGCACTTGCTCGTACACCGGCAGCAGCGCATCGAGCAGCGAGAAGCGGTCGAAGCCGGCGGTCTTCTCCTTGCCCAGGTACAGGAAGCTCAGCGGCCCCAGCAGCACGGCCTTGACCGCGTGGCCGGCCTGCTGCGCCTGCGCGACCTCGTCGAACAGGCGCGTCGATGCGAGCTTGAACTGCGTGTCGGCCTTGAACTCGGGCACAAGGTAGTGGTAGTTGGTGTCGAACCACTTGGTCATCTCGAGCGCGAAGGTGCCTTCGGCGCCGTGGGTGCAGCTGTCGCCGTGCACGTGGCCCGCCTCGTCTTCCACGCCGCGCGCCATCTTGAAGTAGCGCGACAGCTCGGGCTCGTCGCCGCTGAAGTCGAAACGCGCCGGCTCGCAGCCGAGCAGCTGGATGTGGTTGGCCACGTGGTCGTAGAAGGCGAAGTCGCCCACGGTCACGAAGTCGAGCCCCGCATCGCGCTGCGCCTGCCAGTGGCGCGCGCGCAAGGTGTCGCCGACGGCTTCGAGTGCGGCATGGTCGGTCTCGCCGCGCCAGTGCTTTTCGAGGGCGAACTTGAGTTCCCGGCGGGCGCCCATGCGCGGAAAGCCGAGGATGTGGGTACGGGTGGTCATGCAGGTGGTCCGGTCGCTGATCTTGGAAACCGATGATGGTCGGCGTTTGGCGCATATGATTCAAACGAAACCTTTTGCCCATTCGCTTGAATCATTTTCATGATGCAGTCCATCCTCGAAATCCGCCACCTGCGCACGCTGGCCGCGTTGCGCGACACCGGCAGCCTGGTGCGCGCGGCGCAGCTGCTCAACCTCACGCAGTCGGCGCTGTCGCACCAGATCAAGCTGCTCGAAGACCGCTACGGCGCCCAGCTGTTCGAGCGCAAGTCGGTGCCGCCGCAGTTCAGCACCACGGGGCTGCGGCTGCTGCAGCTGGCCGACACCGCGCTGCCGCTCATCGAAGAGGCCGAGCGCGACGTGGCGCGGCTGGCGCTGGGGCGCAGCGGGCAACTGCGCATCGTGGTCGAGTGCCACACCTGCTTCGACTGGCTGATGCCCGCGATGGACGCCTTTCGCCAGCGCTGGCCCGAGATCGAACTCGACATCGTCTCGGGCTTCCACCCCGACCCGATCGCGCTCGTGATGCAGAACCGCGCCGAGGTGGCGATCGTCTCCGAGGAAGACCCCGATGAAACGGTCGACTACCACGCGCTGTTCCGCTTCGAGATCGTGGCGCTGCTGGCCAACGACCACGCGCTGACGGCCAGGCCGCACCTCACGGCGCGCCACTTCGCCGACCAGACGCTCATCACCTACCCCGTGCCCGACGAGATGCTCGACATCGTGCGGCAGGTGCTGGCGCCCGCCGGCGTCGAGCCCGCGCACCGGCGCACGACCGAGCTCACGGTGGCGATGCTGCAGCTGGTGGCGAGCGGGCGCGGCGTGGCAACGCTGCCGCTGTGGGCGGTGCAGAATTACCTCGACCGCGGCTACGTCACGGCACGCCGCGTGGGCGCCAAGGGCCTGACGGGGCGGCTCTACATGGCCTGCACGCAGGCGACGTCGGCACGGCCCTGGCTGGACGACTTCGTGCGCGTCACGCGCGAGAGTTGCTTCAAGAGCCTGCCGGGGATCGAATTGCTGTGAGCCCGAGGGTGGGAGGATCACGTCCGAATCCGGCCAGTGCGTGGTGGTGCACGGCCTGAAGATCGACCACCACCACGGACCGCTCCATGACATCTCCGAAAACGCTCGACACCCCTGCCATTCCGCGCCCCCGCTTCTTCCACGGCTGGCTCGTGGTCGCCGGCGCCTTCGCCGTGATGTTCGTGGGCTTCGGCTGCGCCTACACCTTCAGCGCGTTCCTCGACGCACTGCAGCGCGACTTCGGCGCGTCGCGCGGTGAGGTGTCGCTGGTGTTCTCGCTCGCGGGTTTCCTGTACTTCGGCCTCGGCGTGTTCAGCGGCCCGCTCGCCGACCGCTGGGGCGCACGGCGGCTCGCGGTCGCGGGCATGGTGCTGGTCGGCCTCGGGCTGGCGCTCGCGAGCCAGGCGCGCAGCCTGACGCAGATCTTCTGGGCGTATGGGCTCGGTGTCGGCCTCGGCGTGGGGGCCTCGTACGTGCCGGTGCTGGGCGCGGTGCAGCGCTGGTTCGTGCGCCAGCGCGGCTTCGCCTCGGGGCTCGCGGTGAGCGGCATCGGCGTGGGCACGCTGGCGATGCCGCCGCTGGCCTCGTGGCTCATCGACACGCTGGGCTGGCGCGATGCCTACCTGGCGCTCGGCGTGCTCGCGGCCGTGGTCGGCGTGGGCCTGGCGCTGCTGGTGGAGAACGATCCGCGCGCACGCGGCCTCGGCCCTGACGGCGATCCGCCGAAGGCGCAAGCATCCGCCGCGCTGCCGTCCGGCGCCTCGGTGCGCGAGGCCATCGGCTCCGGCCGTTTCGCCGGGCTGTACGCGGCCTGCCTCATCAGCTCGTTCGGCTTGTTCGTGCCCTTCGTGCACCTGGTGCCCTACGCGCTCGACCACGGCGTGGCTGCGTCATCGGCGGTGCTGCTGCTCGGTGCGATCGGCGTCGGCAGCACGGCGGGCCGCTTCTTCCTCGGCGGACTGGCCGACCGCATGGGCCGGCACTACGCGCTGCCGCTGATGTCGGCGGGCATGGCGCTGTCGCTGGTGGTGTGGGCCGTGTCAGGCGGGTTCTGGGGGTTGGCCCTGTTCGCCTTCGCCTACGGCGTGTTCTACGGTGGCTTCGTGGCGTTGCTGCCCGCGCTGGTGATGGACTGGTTCGGCGGGCGCCACATCGGCGCGATCATCGGCATCCTGTACACCAGCGTGGCGATCGGCACGCTGATCGGGCCGAGCGCCGCGGGTTTCGCCTTCGACCTCACGCGCAGCTACCTGCTGCCGATCCTCGTGGCGATCGGCGCCAACCTCGTGGCGGCCGGCCTGCTGCTCGCGATGGCGCGGCGCGGCCGGCGCGCCGCTCAGCCGGCCTTCTGAACCAGCTTCAGCACGCTCGAGAAATCGAGCGCGCCGTGGCCCGCAAGGCTGTGTGCCGCGTACAGGCTGCGCGCCAGGCCGCCCAGCGGCGTGGAAGCACGCACTGCGCTCGCGTTTTCCTGGGCCAGCCCCAGGTCCTTGAGCATCAGGTCGGTGCCGAAACCGCCCGCGTAGTTCTTCGAGGCGGGCGACGTCTCCATCACGCCCGGCATCGGGTTGTACTTCTCGAGCGCCCAGTTGCCGCCCGAGCTGCGGCGCATGATTTCCGACAGCACCTTCGGATCGAGCCCATTGGCCACGCCCAGCGCGAGCGCTTCCGAGGTGCCGATCATCAGGATGCCGAGCAGCATGTTGTTGCAGATCTTGGCAGTCTGGCCCGCACCGGCCGCGCCGGCGTGGAAGATGTTGGCGCCCATCTTCTCGAGCACCGGGCGCGCGCGCTCCAGGTCTGCCGTTTCACCGCCGACCATGAAGGTCAGCGTGCCGGCAATCGCACCGCCGGTGCCGCCCGACACGGGCGCATCGATCATCGCAATGCCCTTGGCAGCGGCGGCCTCGGCCACCTTGCGCGAGGTGGCAGCGGCAATGGTGCTGCTGTCGATCACCAGCGTGCCGGCCTGGATGCTGTCGAGCAGGCCGGGCTTGCCGGCGCCGCCGAGGAACAGGCCCTCGACGTGCGCGCTGGCGGGCAGCATGCTGATCACCACTTCGGCACCGGCCACCGTCTCGGCGGCCGAGGTCGCGATCGGCAGGCCCTCGGCGCCGAACTTCTTGCAGGCCTCGGCCGAGAGGTCGAAGGCGCTGAGCGTGTGGCCGGCCTTGTGCAGGTTCAGGGCCATCGGGCCGCCCATGTTGCCCAGGCCGATGAATGCGATCTTCATGTGTCTTGTCTCCGTTGTTCTGTGCAGGGAATAGGTCGGATCAGGTCAACGACGCCAGCTCGGCCGGCATCTCGCCGCGCGGGCGCAGGTGGTCTTCGACGAAAGCGGGCGTGATCTCTTCAAGCGTGGCGGGGTTCCAGCGCGGGTTGCGGTCCTTGTCGACCAGCACGGCGCGGATGCCTTCGGCGAAATCCTTGTTCGCGCAGAAGCCCAGCGAGGCCCAGTATTCGAGGCGGAACACTTCGGCCAGCGACATGCGCGGCACGCGCTGCCAGAGCTCGAAGCTCAGCGCGATGGAGCTCGGCGCGCCCTTGGTGAAAGTCTTCGATGCGGTCTGCAGCCACGCGTCGTCGCTCTGCACGTCGCGCAGACGTTTCGCGATGTCGAGCAGGTCGTCGCCGGCCATCAGCGCGTTGATGGTGTCGTAGTGCTCGCGCACCTTCGACGCGGGCATCTCGGTGCCCTCGCCCGCCTTGGCGAGGATGCGCGACAGCGTGGCGCGGTCGGCCCGCGCGTCGCCGCCGGCCCACTGCGTGGACGCGATGGCGGCGAGCACGTCGGCCTTGCGCTCCTGCGGCACCAGCACGTCGGCCAGGCCGCAGAAGATGGTGTCGTGCGCGTTGATGTTGGCGGCCGTGAGCGCCAGGAAGAGGCCCGTGCGGCCCGGCGTGCGGCGCAGGAACCAGCTGCCGCCCACGTCGGGGTACAGGCCGATGTTGATCTCGGGCATGGCGATGCGGCTTTGCAGCGTCATCACGCGGTGCGAGGCACCTGCCAGCAGGCCCACGCCGCCGCCCATCACGATGCCGTGACCCCAGCACAGGAAGGGCTTGGGGAAGGTGTGGATCAGGTGGTCGAGCTCGTACTCTTCGCGGAAGAAGTCTTCGGCGTAGGTGTTGCGCTCGGGGCCGCAGTCGAGCAGCGTCTGGTAGAGCTGGCGCAGGTCGCCGCCGGCGCAGAAGGCCTTCTCGCCCGCCGCGTCCAGCAGCACACCGACGATGCCGGCGTCGGCCGCCCACTCGCGCAGCTTGGGCGTGAGCAGGCGCACCATGTCCACGGACAGCGCGTTGAGCGAAGCCGGTGCATTGAGCGTGGCGACGGCAAAGCGCTGGCCGCCGGCGGTCTTGATTTCGTTGAAGAGAACTACGTTGTCGGTCATTGTTTTCAGGTCCTGGAGAGCGGGTTCACGGCGTGTTCAGCGGATGTCGCTGTCGCCTTCCAGCAATTTTCGCGCAACGATGACGCGCATGATTTCGTTGGTGCCTTCGAGGATCTGGTGCACGCGCGTGTCGCGCACCAGACGCTCGAGCGGGAACTCGCTCAGGTAGCCGTAGCCGCCGTGCAGTTGCAACGCGTCGTTGCAGACGTTGAAGCCCGCATCGGTCGCGAAGCGCTTGGCCATGGCGCAATAGGTGCTCGCATCCACATGGCCCGCGTCGAGCTTGCTCGCAGCCAGCCGCACCATCTGCCGCGCGGCGACCAGCTCGGTCGCCATGTCGGCCAGCTTGAACTGCAGCGCCTGGAAACTCGCGATCGGCTTGCCGAACTGCTGGCGCTCGTGCAGGTAGCGGCGCGCCGCGTCGAGCGCACCTTGCGCCGCGCCCACCGAGCAGGTCGCGATGTTGATGCGCCCGCCGTCCAGGCCCTTCATGGCGATGCGAAAGCCCTCGCCTTCCTTGCCCAGCAGGTTCTGCGCGGGCACGCGCACGTTGTCGAAGTTGATGGTGCGCGTGGGCTGGCTGTTCCAGCCCATCTTGTGCTCCTTCTTGCCGTAGCTCACGCCCGGCGCGTCGGCCGGCACCGCGAAGGCCGAGATGCCACTCGCGCCTGCGCCGCCCGTGCGCGCCATGAGCACCAGCACGTCGGTCGAGCCGGCGCCGGAGATGAAGGCCTTGTTGCCATTGATGACGTACTCGGCGCCCTGCAGTTCAGCCCGCGTCTTCAGCGAGCCGGCGTCGGAGCCCGCACCCGGTTCTGTCAGGCAGTACGACGCCAGCTTGCGCCCGCTCGTGAGGTCTTCGCCCCACTGCTGCGCCACCGCGTCGGTGGCCCAGGTGCCGAGCATCCACGTCGCCATGTTGTGGATCGTGATGAAGGCCGTGGTCGAGGGATCGACCGCGGCCATTTCCTCGAACACCAGCGCCGAGTCGAGCCGCGGCAGGCCCAGGCCGCCGATGCGCTCGGGCGCGTACAGGCCGCAGAAGCCCAACTCGCCCGCCTTGGCGATGGCCTCCTTCGGAAAGATGGCTTCAGCGTCCCACTGCGCGGCGTGCGGCGCGAACTCGGCCTGCGCAAAGTCGCGTGCGGTCTGCGCAAAGGCGTTCTGTTCTTCGGACAGTTCGAAATTCATTGTTGACGACCCTTCCAGAGGTCCAGTTCGGCGGTGCGTTTGCGGGTCGATTTTTCCAGGCACGCGTTGAACACCAGCGGCCAGATCGATCCGCCTTCGTTCGCCTTCGCGGCCCGCTTGCAACCGGGGTCGCGGCCCTTGAGCCAGGTCCGCTGTTCGGTGCGCAGCGCGACGCGCATCTGCGGTGAGAGCGTCTTCATCACCTCGCCGTAGCGGATGTTGAGCTCGGCGTCGGCCGCGCGGAAATCGCGCAGCGCGCAGTCGTTCATCTGCTGCTGGTTACCGTTGGGGTTGCAGTCGACCGGCTCATCAGAGCCGGCCGCCTGCGCCCCGCCGGCCAGCAAGGCAAGCGCCGCCATGGCGGCCCAGGCTGCGACGCGAAGCCCCTGCCTCACTTGAGGCTGATCGTCGTGTTGACGCCCTGGCTCACAGTGCTGTCGTCGAACCAGCGCGCCGTGACCGTCTTGGTCTGCGTGTAGAACATGATGACCTGCTTGCCGTACGGGCCCAGGTCGCCGAGCTTCGAGGCGCGCGAACCGGTGAACGAGAACATCGGGACCGGCACCGGGATCGGCACGTTGATGCCGACCTGGCCCACGTCGATGTCTTCCTGGAAGCGGCGCGCCGCGGCGCCCGACTGCGTGAAGATCGCCGTGCCGTTGCCGTTCGGGTTGCTGTTGATCAGCTCGATGGCTTCGTCGATGGTCTCGGCGTCGGCAATGCACAGCACGGGGCCGAACACTTCCTGGTCATAAATCGTCATGCCGGGCTTCACGCCGGTGAAGATCGTCGGGCCGACGAAGTTGCCCTTCTCGTAGCCGGGCACAGTCGGCTTGCGACCGTCGAGCGCCAGCTTGGCGCCGTCGGCTTCGCCGCGTTCGATGAGGCTGTTCACGCGGTCGAAGGCGGCGCATGACACCAGCGGGCCCACGTCCACGCCCTTTTCAGTACCGGCGCCAATCTTCAGCGTCTTGGCCTTGGCGATCAGCTCGGGCACCCAGTTGCGCGCCTCGCCCACCAGCACCGCGACCGACACCGCCATGCAGCGCTGACCGGCTGCGCCGAAGCTCGCGCCGGCCAGTGCGTTGAGCGTCTGCTCCTTGTTGGCGTCGGGCATCACGATGGCGTGGTTCTTCGCGCCCATCATGCATTGCGCGCGCTTGCCGGCCAGCGTGGCGCGGTTGTAGACGTGCGTGCCGACCTTGGTCGAGCCGACGAAGCTGATCGCCTTGATGTCGGCGTGGTCGCAGATGCCGTTGACGATGGCTTCGCCGCCATGAATCACGTTCAGCACGCCCGGCGGCACGCCGGCTTCGAGCGCGAGTTCGCACAGGCGCATCGTGACCATCGGGTCTTGTTCGGAGGGCTTGAGCACGAAGGTGTTGCCGGTGACGATGGCCATCGGGAACATCCACAGCGGGATCATGGCGGGGAAGTTGAACGGCGTGATGCCGGCGCACACGCCCAGCGGCTGCAGCAGCGTGTAGGTGTCGACGCCGTTGGCCACGTTGTTGGCCAGCTCGCCCAGTTGCAGGTTGCCGATGTTCGAGGCGTGCTCGACCACTTCGAGGCCGCGGAACACGTCGCCTTCGGCGTCCGGCAGCGTCTTGCCCTGCTCGGCCGTGAGGATCGCGGCCAGCTCGCCCATGTTCTCGCGGATGAGCTGCTGCAGCTTCAGGAAGATGCGGGCGCGCGCGCCCAGGGGAGTCTTGCGCCAGGTCTTGAAGGCTTCCTTGGCGGAGGCCACGGCGGCGTCGAGTTCGGCCTGGGTGGCGAAGGGCACGCGGGCCAGCACCTGCTGCGTGGCCGGGTTGACGACGTCGCGCCATTCGGTGGTCTTCGATTCGACGAACTTGCCGCCGATCAGCAGCTTGACGGTGGCGACTTGCGTCGAGGGGGTGGTGGTGGCGTCCATGGGGTTTGTCTCCTGTGATCCTGTGAAATTCGGTACCAGCGCGAGCCGGTGCAGCCCGCATCCTAGCTTTGCAGATTTGCCATGACAATAGACAAATATGCGTCATCGCTTTGCAAAAATGCAAAGCGCCGCATCCCACCGCACACAAGGCCGGACGCACATGGACTGGGACAACCTGCGCTACTTTCTCGAACTCGCCCGCTCGGGCACGCTGATGAGCGCGGCGCGCCGGCTGGAGGTCGACCACACCACCGTCGCGCGGCGCATCCAGGCGCTCGAAAAGGAGGTGGGCGCGCCCCTGTTCTCGCGCGAATCCGGCGGCCACCGGCTCACCGAAGCGGGCCGCCGATTGCAGCCGCAGGTCGAGGCGATGGAAAGCGCCTTCCAGGCCGTGGAGAGCACCGCGCCGGCCTCGCAGGAAGGCCTGTCGGGGCTGGTGCGCATCGGCGCCACCGAGGGCTTCGGCACCGTGGTGCTCGCGCCGCAGCTCGCGCTGTTCGCGGTGCAGCACCCCAAGCTCACGATCGATCTGCTCGCCATGCCACGGCTGGTGCACCTGTCGCGGCGCGAGGCCGACATCGTCATCTCGCTCGAGCGCCCGGCGCGCGGGCCGGTGGTGGTGACCAAGCTCACCGACTACACGCTGCGCCTCTACGCGTCGAAGCAATACCTGGCCGCGCACAAGCCCATCAAGACCCGCGAAGACCTGCGCGGCCACACCTTCATCAGCTACGTGGACGACCTGCTGTTCAGCAAGGAACTGCAGTACCTCGATGAACTGCATCGCCCCGACAGCTTTGCGCTGCGCAGCACCAGCGTGCTGGCGCAGCACCGGGCAGTGGCGGCGGGTGCGGGGATTGCGGTGTTGCCGGCGTTCATTGCGCAGGACGACCGCGCGCTCAAGCCGGTGCTGCCGGACGCGGCGAACTTCACGCGGACCTTCTGGATGTCGATGCCGGCGGAAACGAAGCACCTGGCGCGCATGCAGACGGTGTGGGAGTTTCTGCGCGCGACGGCTGCGGCGCAACAGCAGGTGCTGTTGCCTGACAGCGTGGCGAACACCCCATGACCGGTTCGCGAGCGAAGAAGCAACCGTCAAGGAATCATTGACGGTTCAAGTTCGCGCGTTCAGGAGAAAAGGCGCTTCAGAAATCCAGGCTTGGCCGCCGGCACCGCAGCCGCTTCCAGCAGCTCGATCAGCCCCTCCACGCGCGGCTTCTTGAGCCGGCGCGCGTAGTCGATGTAGCTCTCTTCCGTGTCCATGCGATAGAACTGCGGCGGCATCGGCAGCGGGCCTGGCACTGCTGCCAGCAGCACGCGCAGCGCGTCGAGCTGGTTCATGCGGATGGCGCTCATGATGGCGGTCTCGCCGAGCGAAGGAATGATCTCGTTGGGCTGCGCGAGCCCGCCGTCGAGCAGGGGCTGGATCGCCGCCGCATCGCCTGCGACCGCTGCCGCGCCCAGCGCCTCGAGCGCCGCCAGTTTCTCGGGCGAAAGGCTGGCCAGGTAGGCGTCGCTGCGCTTGTCGTCCTCGTCGCGCGCGTCGCCGCCCTGCATGACCATGAAGTCGGTCACGAGCGCCACAGGTTCGCCTGCGGCGTCGAGCGCCCAGAAGCTCGGGTAGCTGCCGTCGCCCCAGCCCGCGCTGAAGATCAGCACGTTGTTCGCGCTGCCCGCGCCCAACGGGTAGTGGTCGGCGATGTCGGCCGAGGCGAGGTCGGCGCCGAGCACGTCGTCGTAGTAGCTGACGTACTCGGGGTTGGTGGCGGACTCGCGCGCCTCGCGCTCGGCCATGGCCTTGGCGCCGTCGGCATCCATGAAGCAGCCGACGCCGGCATCGACCGGGTAGCCGTAAAACTCGTTGCTGCCGAGTTCGTCCTGCGACTGCCCTTCGAGCAGTGCTGCCTCCCAGTGCAGATCGCTTGCCTGCAGGCTTCCGCGCTCGCGCAGCCACAGCACGGCCAGCGCATGGCGGCCTCCGCCTTGCAGCACCTCGACGGGGAATGCGCCGCGCCCGCTCACGCTGCGAACAAAAGGCTCGCGCTCGGGCTGCACCAGCGGATCGCAGGCCACGATGCGGCCGCTCGTGAGGTGCAGGGCGCCGCAAGGCTGGCGCTGCAGATGCCGTGCGCGCAGCGCCTCGTCGTCAAGAAAAATGCTCTGGAGGTTGTCGATGTCTAGGTAAGCCATGCGCCCAGTTTCTCATTCCCCGGCAGCGGGGGGCCACACCGGCGGATGGCTGCCCGGCGGCATCGAAGGCCGTGGCCAAGTGGCCGGCGTGCGCGAGAGCTGCGCGCTGTGGCGCACCGCCGTCAGTTCGCCGAAGCCCGAAGACGAGGTCTCGACATACGACTCGACACCGGCCCGCGCGATCGACAGCCCGCCGTCCACGCGGCCCAGCCCGCGCAACCACTGCCCCGTCTGCGCCAGCGACACCTGCACATGCCAGCTGCCGCCCTCCTGCTGCTGGCGCCACAGCGCCGCGGCGGCGCCGAGGGCGATCAGGTAGCCGCTGGCCTCATCGAGGATCTGCATCGGCATCGGGCGCGGCTTGCCATCACCCGCCGCTTCGCCTTCGGCCTCGTTGAAGCCCATGGCGGTCTGCACCAGCGAATCGAAGCCACGCCGATCGGCCCACGGCCCCTGCGTGCCATAGGCCGTGAGCGACACGCAGACGATGCCCGGCCGCTCGCGCGCCAGCGCCTCGGGGCCGAAGCCCAGTGCTGCGATGCCGCCGGGGCGGTAGCCCTGTACGAAGACGTGTGCATCGGCGACGAGGCCGTGCAGCACGGCGCGGCCTGCGTCGGTGCACAGGTCGACATGCGTCGAGAGCTTGCCGCGGCTGGTGTCGGCGATGGATTCGATGTTCGGCAGGTTGGGTGAATTGACCAGCATCACGTCGGCGCCATAGGCGGCCAGCGCCCTTCCACCGACCGGCCCTGCGAGGATGCGCGTGAGATCGAGCACGCGCAGGCCTTCGAGCGGGCGCTGGTCGTCGCGCAACGGTGGCAGCGCGCGCGGCGGTGCGTCACCGATGCGCTCGATGGTGAAGAGCGGCTGCGCCGCGACCGCCTGCCCCTGCGGCGTGGCGTCCCACGCGTCGAAGCGGCGCAGCGCGGTGGCCACCAGGCCTTGCGCGGCGGCGGCCGATTCGAAATCGATCGCGCGCCAGCCGGCCATCGCGGCCTCGGCGTCGGCACGCGTGGCGATGGCAGGGTCCAGCTTCATGAGGCGCAGCGCGCCTTCGCGGTGGTGCTTGAAGTTGGCGTGAATGCGCACCCAGCCGTCGACGCAGCGGTACATGCCCGAGAAGGTGTCCCACAACTCGGGCACGCGGCCGTCGAGGCTGAACCAGCCCGTGCAGTCGAGCGCGGCATGCAGCGTGTCGACCGCCACCTCCTGCCGCGCCACGCCGCGCCGGTGCCCCAGCTCGCAGGCGGCGAGCGCCGCGGCCGCGATGCTGGCCTGCGCCGCGAGGCCGACCGCGAAGGACGACGGCAGCACCGGGTCGGCGCCCGTGAGCCGCGTGAAAGCCAGCGCTTCGGCGGGCAGCCCCGCCAGTTGCCAGAGACCGGCCAGGACTTCTTCACTCGTTGCCATGCGTCAACCCTTCAGGGGAAAGAGGAAACAATGAAAAAGGCAGGGTCCGCTTGCGCGGCCCTGCCTGTGTTGTGTGTCGTTGCGTTCGCGACCTTGTGCCGATGGCTTACTGGATCAGCTTCGCACCGGTCTTGGCCTGCAACGCATCGAAGCTCACGCCCGGCGCCAGCTCGACGACCTTGAGGCCTTCGGGCACGACGTCCATCACGGCCAGGTCGGTGATGATGCGGTCGACCACACCCACGCCGGTCAGCGGCAGCGAGCACTGCTCGAGGATCTTCAGGTCTTCGGTGCCGTCCTTCTTCTTGGCCACGTGTTCCATCAGCACGATCACGCGCTTCACGCCGGCCACGAGGTCCATGGCGCCGCCCATGCCCTTGACCATCTTGCCGGGGATCATCCAGTTGGCGAGGTCGCCCTTGGCGCTGACCTGCATCGCACCGAGGATCGACAGGTTGATCTTGCCGCCGCGGATCATCGCGAAGCTGTCATGGCTGCCGAAGATGGCCGAGCCGGGCAGCGTGGTCACGGTCTGCTTGCCGGCGTTGATGAGGTCGGCGTCGACGTTGTCTTCGGTCGGGAACGGGCCGATGCCGAGCATGCCGTTTTCGCTCTGCAGCCACACTTCCTTGGTGCCGGTATGGTTGGCCACCAGGGTCGGAATGCCGATGCCGAGGTTGACGTAGAAGCCGTCTTCGAGTTCTTGCGCGGCACGGGCCGCCATCTGGTCTTGGGTCCAGGGCATCTCAGGCTCCTTCTTTCTTGTTGACGGCCTTCACGGGCGATTCGCTGCCTGTTGCTGCGGCCTGGGCGATGGCGGTCTGGGCCTCGACCTTGGCGGCGGCGGCATCGACCGATGCGCTCAGGGTGCGCTTCTCGATGCGCTTCTCGGGCGTGGCGTTGAGCACCAGGCGGTGCACGTAGATGCCCGGCAGGTGGATGTCGTCGGGGGCCAGCTCGCCCACTTCGACGATCTTCTCGACCTCAACGATGCAGACCTTGCCGGCCATGGCGGCGGCCGGGTTGAAGTTGCGCGCCGTGAGGCGAAAGCGCAGGTTGCCGGCCTTGTCGGCCACGTCGGCCTTGACCAGCGCCACGTCGGGCACCAGCGAGTGCTCCATGACGTAGGTCTCGCCGTCGAACTCGCGCAGTTCCTTGCCTTCGGCCACTTGCGTGCCCACGCCGGTCTTCGTGAAGAAGGCCGGAATGCCCGCGCCACCGGCGCGCAGCTTCTCGGCCAGCGTGCCCTGGGGCGTGAATTCGAGGGCCAGTTCACCGGCCAGGTACTGGCGCTCGAACTCCTTGTTCTCGCCCACGTACGACGCGATCATCTTCTTGATCTGGCGCGTCTCGAGCAGCTTGCCGAGGCCGAAACCGTCGACGCCCGCGTTGTTCGAGATGACGGTGAGGTTCTGCACGCCGGAATCCTTCAGCGCGTCAATCAGCGCTTCGGGAATGCCGCACAGGCCGAAGCCGCCGACCGCGAGCGTCTGCCCGTCGGCCACGACCCCCTTGAGTGCCGCTTCTGCGGAGGGAAAAATCTTGTTCACTCGGGCTCCTTGATGGGTGGTGGAGAGTGGGTGGGAAAGGCTTCAACGATACTACCTACTCGTATACGTAGTATTTCGTAATGGTGACACCTGATGCCCGAGATCGATTACCGGCTGGCTTTTGAGCATGCACCCGTCGGCATGGTGGTGTCGAGCAACCGCACCATCGTCGCCTGCAACCAGCGCGTGTGCGAGATCTTCGGCGCGGAGCCCTCCGCGCTGGTCGGGCATTCGTTCAGCATCCTGTACCCGAGCGTGGCCGAGTTCGAGCGCATCGGCAAGCGCATGGAGCCCTTTCTGAACGCCAGCGGCCACTATGCCGACAACCGCATGATGAAGCGCCTGGGTGGCCTGCACGGCGCGCTGGCCGGCGAGACCTTCTGGTGTCACGTCACCGGCCACGCGATGAACCGTGCGGCGCCGCACGAGGCCGGTATCTGGACTTTCGAGGACCTGGGCTCGCGTCGCGCGGTGAAGGCCGAGCTCACGCCGCGCGAGCGCGAGGTGGCGGCGCAGGTGATGCGCGGGCTGACGTCGAAGGAGATCGGGAAGGCGCTGGGCATCAGCCATCGGACAGTCGAGCTGCATCGGGCGCGGTTGATGCGCAAGTACGCGGCGGCTACGACTGCGGAGCTGGTGCAGAAGCTGATCGCGGGGTAGCTGCACGATTCTTTTCGGGGCGCGTGCACAGGACACCGGGTACTCCCCTCCGCAAATGTCCCCCGCTTCGCTCCTCCTTGATTTCGCTGCGGGGAGCACCCAGTGCCCTGCGCACCTGGGCACGCTGCTGGTGCTCGCCGATCAACGACTGCCGCTGACAACGATCACGCTGATGGGGTGCCTTGCGCAGCGAAATCAAGGAGGAGCCGCAGGCGGGGGACATTCGCGGAGCAAGGTGCCCCGTCGGCGTGATCGCTCCCTGAAAGAACCAGGCACCGACTACGAGGCGCGCGACAGCACCATCTCCATCCGGACCAGGTCCCGCAGCGGGATGCCGTTCTGCTTCGTCGCCCTGCCCCAACGGCGCACGAAGTAGTCGACGTCGACGCCGACGATGCGAAAGCCGAAGCGCTGGTAGAAGGCCAGCTCGCGCAGGCTGCTGTTGCCGGTGCCGACTTCGAGCCGGTGGGCGCCGCGTTGCGTGGCGAGCAGCTTCGCCTTCTTCAGCATGGCGGTGCCGATGCCCTGGCCCTTGTGCGACTCGGCCACGGCGATGTTCATGATCTCCCAGGTGTCGACGCGCGTGGTCATGAGCACCATCTGGCCGACGACCTCGCCGGCCTGTTCGGCCAGCCATTGCTCACCGCGCAGCAGGTACTTTTCGATTTCGGGGCGCGGGCCGTCCGCGTCGAACAGGAGCGTCCAGGGCACCGCATCGGCCGGGGTGGCCCTGCGCATCTTCAAACCCGTCGTGTGTGTGTTGCGTGCGCTCCGTTGCATGACCCTATTCTGAGTTCTGAGCAGAAGTTCCCTGCCAGAGCCGCCGGATCGTTGCGAAAACGGAAACGCCGTGTCGACAAAACCTGTGCGTCATCGCAGGTTGAGAGGCCTATCGTGGAACCCACGCGAACACACCGTTCGCCCCACACAGGAGCAGACACCATGTCCACACCCCTTCATTCGGAAAAGAACCTCCTTCAGCAGACCAAGCTGTCCGTGGCCCAGGCCCGCGCGCTGGCCGGGCACCAGGTGCCCGTGGCACTCGGCCTCGCGGCGGTGATCCTGTCGGTGCTGGGCGTCAAGCCCTGAGGCTGAGCAGCTCGCTCAGTCCGGCTTGATGTCGGCGCCCTTGATCACCTTCGACCAGGCCGCGAGTTCCTGGTCGACGAACTTGCCGAGCGTCGGCGGGTCCATGTAGGTCGCGAAGGCGCCCTGGTCGTCCACCTTCTTGCGGAAGGCCTCGCTCTCGACGATCTTCTTGATCTCGGCGCTGAGCTTGTTCACCACCTCGGGCGGCGTCTTCGCAGGCGCGAACACCGCGAACCACGACTCGACCTCGTAGCCCGGCAACCCCGCCTCGGCCGAGGTCGGCACGTTCGGCATCGATGCGTGCCGCTTGCTGCCCGTGTACGCGAGCGGCTTGATGCGCCCGCCCGCGAAGTGGCCGATGACCGAGGGCGGCGTGGTGATGAAGATATCGACATTGCCCGCCACCAGGTCGTTGATGGCCGGCCCCGAGCCCTTGTAGGGCACGTGCGTGGCCGGCTGCTTCGTCTGGCGCGACAGCAGCTCGCCCGCGATGTGCTGGATCGAGCCGTTGCCCGACGAGGCATAGAACAGGCCGCCCTCCTTCTTCTTGCCGTACTCGATGAGTTCCTTCATCGACGTCACCGGCAGCTTGCCGCTCACCGCGACCACGTGCGGCGCGCGCATCACCATCGCCACCGGCACGAAGTCTTTGGTCGGGCTCCAGCGCAGGTTCGGGTACAGCGACGGGTTGCCGACGTGGTAGCCCGAGTACTGCATCAACAGCGTGTAGCCATCGGGCGTGGCGCGGGCCACGGCCTCGGTGCCGATGTTGCCGCTGGCGCCGGGTTTGTTGTCGACGACGATCGGCTGGCCCAGCGCACGCTGCAGCGGGTCGGCGACCAGCCGCGCCATGATGTCGGTCGAGCCCGCGGGTGCGGTCGGCACCACGAAGGTCAGGGGTCTGGCAGGCCAAGTGTCTGCGGCATGCGAGGCGGTGGCGGCCAGCGCGAGGCCGACCGCGAGCAGGCGGTGAACGGGGTTCATGAATTTGTCTCCGGTGGTTTTTTGTGGACTGTCTTCGGGCCGCGCGTCAGGGCGTCAGCTCCGAAATCTCGATGAGATTCAGGTCGGGGTCGCGCACGTAGACCGAGCGGATGCGCGAGGTGGCGCCCGTGCGCATCACGGGGCCTTCGATGATCGGCACGCCCTGCGCGATCAACCGCGCGATGGCAGCTTCGAGCGGCACGCTGGCGATGAAGCACAGGTCGAGCGAGCCGGGCGTGGGCACGTCGGCCTTCGGCTCGAATTCATGGCCCTTCACATGCAGGTTGATCTTCTGGTGACCGAAGCGAAAGGCCTTGCGGCCGGCGCCGAAGACTTCCAGCGTCATGCCCATCGTCTCCACGTAGAAGCGCACGCAAGCCTCTTCGTTCGCGGTCGTGAGCACCAGGTGATCCAGGTGGTCGATCATGCGTTCTCCTTCTGGGCCGAACGTGCCTTCGCGCGCTCGACGATCTCGTTGAAATCGGCCGGCGGCGCATGCCGCGTGAGCCGGTGACCGGCGCGCGAGACCTGGCTCGATAGCTCGTGCTGCACGAGCGATTCGAGTTCGGTCGCTGCGCCGATCAGGCCGTCGAGGTCCATGCCGGTGTCGTAGCCCATGCACTGCAGCATGTGGACCACGTCCTCGGTCGCGACATTGCCTGTCGCGCCCGGCGCATAGGGGCAGCCGCCGATGCCGCCGAGCGACATGTCGAGCCGCTCGATGCCCGCTTCGACCGCGGCAATGGTGTTCGCCAGGCCCATGCCCCTCGTGTTGTGAAAGTGCGCCGTCCATTCCAGCGCCGGATGCCGCGCGCGCACGGCCTCGCACACCGCCTGCACCTGGGTCGGATGCGCCATGCCGGTGGTGTCGCACAGCGTGATGCCCTGTACGCCCAGCGCAGCGAAGCGATCGATCCAGCCCTGCACTGCCTCAAGCGGCACATCGCCTTCCATCGGGCAGCCGAACACGCAGGAGAGCGACACGTTCACCGGCACCCTCGCCTGCTTCGCCAACGCGATCACGTCGGTCAGCTGCGCAAACGACTGCTCGCGCGTCATCCGCAGGTTGCTGAGGTTGTGCGTCTCGCTGACCGACATGACGATGTTGAACTCGTCGATGCGGCTTTCCAGCGCGCGCTCGGCGCCGCGCACATTGGGCACGAGCGCGGTGTAGACCACCCCCGGCCGGCGTGCGATGCGCTGCATCACTTCTTCGCCATCGCGCAGCGCAGGGATCGCCTTGGCCGAGGTGAACGAGGTGACCTCGATCTTGGCGTAGCCGAGTGTGCTGAGCCGGTCGATCAGCGCGACCTTGTCGTCGGTGGGAATGAAGCGGCTTTCCATCTGGAAGCCGTCACGCGTGGCGACTTCGTTGATGAACAGCCGCGTGCCGTTGCCGATTTTCATACGGCCTCGCTTTCGGCGCCACGCACCGGCCAGCCCGCGCCCTTCAGGTCCGCCGTGTGTTCACCCAGCAGCGGCGCCGCATGCGCGATGCGCCCCGGTGTCGCGCTGAGCTTGGGCACCACGCCCGGCACCTTGAGCAGCGCACCGTCGGAGCCGCGCGCTTCGACGATCATCTCGCGCGCCAGGTACTGCGGATCGGTGGCGATGTCGGCCACCGTGTAGATGCGCCCGACCGGCACGCCCGCCGCGTCGAGCACGGCCAGCACGTCATCGCGGCTGCGCTGCAGGGTCCAGGCTTCGATGGCGGCGTCGATCTCTTCCACGCGCAGCACGCGGCCGTCGTTGTGCGCGAGGCCGGGGTCGTTCTCCAGGTCCGCGCGGTCGATGGCGCGCATCAGCCGGCGGAAGATGCTGTCGCCGTTGCCCGCCACCAGCACGTAGTGGCCGTCGCTGCAGCGGTAGGCATTGGTCGGCGCGATGCCCGGCAATGCGCTGCCGGCCCGCTCGCGCACGGCACCGAAGGCGTCGTACTCGGGCAGCAGGCTTTCCATCACGTTGAAGACCGACTCGTACAGCGCGACGTCGATGAACTGCCCCTCGCCGCCGTGCGCGGTGCGGTGGTGCAGCGCCGTGAGCACGCCGATCACGCCATGCAGCGCGGCCAGCGTGTCGCCCAGCGAGACGCCCACGCGCACCGGCACCCGGCCCGGCTCGCCGCTGAGGTAGCGCAGCCCGCCCATCGATTCGCCGAGCACGCCGAAACCCGGCTTGTCGCGGTAGGGGCCGGTCTGCCCGTAGCCCGAGATGCGCAGCATGATGAGGCGCGGGTTCAGCGCATGCAGCTGCTCCCAGCCCAGGCCCCAGCCTTCGAGCGTGCCGGGCTTGAAGTTCTCGATGAGCACATCGGCTTCGAGCGCCAGGGCGCGCACGGCCTCCTGCCCTTCGGCGCTGCGCAGATCGAGGCACACCGAGCGCTTGTTGCGCGACTGCACCTCCCACCACACCGAGGTGCCGTCGCGCAGCAGCCGCCACTTGCGCAGCGGGTCGCCGACGCCGGCGGGCTCGACCTTGATCACGTCGGCGCCGAACTCGGCGAGCGTCTTGCCGGCGAAGGGGCCGGCGATGAGCTGGCCGAGCTCCAGCACCTTCAGGCCTTCGAGTGCGTTCATGTCTGTCTCTGTCTCCAAGTGGGTTGCCCCGACTCTAGAAACAGATGGCGACGAACGGAATTGCTCTGATGGCAGCAGGCCTTCGCGAAACGCGAAGGCCATGCCTGCGCCCTGCTGCTACTTCTTCTTCAGCGTGGACGCAGGCTTGGCAACAACCGGCAGCTCGGCCGGCGTCTTCACCCAGCCGCGCAGCATCACGCCCAGGCAGATGCCGGCCGCGAAGATCAGCCAGTACACCCACGACGGCAGGTTCTCCACGCCGCTGTGCAAGTTCATGCCGAAGGCCGCGCCGATGGCCATCAGCGGAAAGGTCAGCGCAGCGATGGTGTTGAGCTTGTGCTGCGCGCGGCTCATGTCGAGGGCCGAGTGCGCCTGCGCCTCGGCGGCGCGTGCGAGCCGGTAGTCGAGCGACATGCGCGTGTCGGCCAGCAGCAGCTCGAAGCCGCGTGCAATTTCGACCGCGAGGTCGCGCTGGTCGATGAGCATCAGGTCGCCCTTCACGGCGTCGCGCGCGGCCTGCAGGGCGTCCTGCATGTTCCGCGCAGCGCGGGTGAGCGGGATCAGCGGGCCGAGGATCTGGAACAGGTCTTCCGAGGTCTCTGCGGCCTGGTGGCGGATCTCGAAGGTGCTGAACGCCGCGCGGTAGCTTTCGAGCAGCTTGGCGAGCGCGCGCTCGCCGGGGTTGTTGCCCTTGTGCAGCCACGCGCCGTCGGGCTTGCGCAGGAACACCACGGGCTTGCGCTCGGCGCCGGAGCCCGAGGGCGGCTCGTGCAGGATCACCATCAGGTGCTCCTGCTCATGGATGATGCGCTGCGCGCCGTAGGTGCTGCCGCCCAGCCGCTGCTGCATGGCGGCGGGCAGTTCCCAGTCGTAGTCGATTCTTCTTGGCATCAGGAGGCCTGCAGTTCTTTCCACAAGGTGTCGAATTCATCCGCGAAGCGGCGCACCAGCGGCGGGTCGTTGCTCAGCACCAGGTTTTCTTCGTTGTACTCGCAGGCACTGCGGGTCCAGTTGTAGCTGCCGTTGAGCAGCCGCGCGCCGTCGAAGAGCGCGAACTTGTGGTGCATGTGGGCCTCGGTGCGGTCCACCGCCACCGGAATGCCCGCCGCGCGCAACTGGCCGACGTCGCTGCCGCGGTCGAACTCCTTGTCGTTGTCGGTGACGAAGCGCACCGTCACGCCGCGCCGGTGCGCCGCCAGCACCTCGGCGGTGATGCGGTCGTCCGACAGCGTGAACACGCACAGGTCGACCGCGCGCTTGGCCGTTCGCAGTTGTTGGTTGATCGCCTGCAAGCAGGCGGTGCCGGGGCTGAAGTAGGCCTGCGAGCGCACCGTGACGCTGTCGGGCGAGCGGCCGGTATCGATCGCGCGCACCACGCCCTCGAGCCACTTGAGAAGCGACAGCTGCTCGGGGTCGGCGGTGCGCGAGCGCACGAGGTCGAAAGCGCGGTTGCGCAGCTGGCGCAGGCCATCTTCGGGGGGCGAGGCTTCGCGCAGGGTGTGGACCAGCACGCGGCGTTCGTCGTCGCTCAGGCGCGCGTCGGCCATCGTCGCGTCGAGCTGGGCCAGCAGTTCGGGCAATGCGGACATCAGTGATCCTTGTCTGCTTTTTTGGGCGGCGATGACGGGGATGGCGGCGGGGGCGCGCGTTTGGGCACCGCCCGCGTGGCCTGCACCTCGGCGGCGAGGCGCTCCATGTCCTGCTTGATCGAGCGGTCGAGTTCGAGCCGGCGCTCGGTGGCCGTCACCAGCGGCAGGATCAGTTCGCGGTAGGTCACGGCGATCTGCAGCATGGCGTCGGCCAGGCGCTGGCCTTCGCTCGGGCCTTCAACTGGCGGCGCGGGCTCGGGCTTGAGCGCATCGACCGCGCGCGCCACGTCGAGCATGCTGCTCGCGATGCGCTGGCTGCCGTCGACATCGGCACCGCCGAGCTTGCGCTGGCGCACGAACTCGTCGCAGATGGCCGTCCAGCGCGCGCTTTCTTCCGGCGTGGGGCTGCCGAGCAGTTGCGCGAGGCGCAACAGGTTTTCTTCGGCGCCCGTGGTCAGCGTCTGGGCCTCGCCGCGGTAGTGGTCGCGCAGCAGCGCGTCGAGCTCGTCGTCGCGCATCAGCGGCGTGATCTTGCCCGCGAGCTTGGTCATGTTGCGGTAACTGCCCTGCAGCTTGAACGGCGGCGCGGTGCGGTAGTTCTCCTGCTGCGCAGCCGAGGCGATGTAGGCCAGGTTGACCTTCAGCAGCAGGTCGCGCGCACGGAACAGGCGCTGCAGCAGCGCCTTGATCTCTTCCAGCTCGACCGCGCTGTAGGCGTGTGACAGCGCGCTGCTCGGCACGTCGTGGCCCTGCGCCATCTTCACCAGCAGCTGCACGTCCTTCGGGTCGCGCGAGGCGAGCGGCATCAACGTGGGGTTGGAGGTCAGGCTGTTCTCGATGTACGAGAGCGCGAACGCCGCCTCGCGGCCCGAGAGCACGTCGCCCAGGTTGTAGATGTCGGCGCGGTTGGCCAGCATGTCCGGGATCTTGAACACGTCGCCCGACTCGGTGTAGGGGTTGCCCGCCATCACGATCGCGAAGCGCTTGCCGCGCATGTCGTAGCTGCGCGGCTCGCCGTTCCACACACCCTCGATGCGCCGCGTGCCGTCGGCCAGCGCGATGAACTTCTGCAGAAACTCGGGGCTGGTGTGCTGGATGTCGTCCAGGTACAGCATCACGTTGCTGCCCATCGCCAGGCCGAGGTTGAGCTTCTCCAGCTCCTGCCGCGCGGCACTGTTGGGCGCGTTGGCCGGGTCGATGGCCGTGACGCCATGGCCCAGCGCCGGACAGTTGATGCGCACGAAGATCAGGCCGAGGCGGTCGGCCACGTACTCCATCAGCGTCGTCTTACCGTAGCCGGGCGGTGAGATCAACAGCAGCAAACCCATGCGGTCGGTGCGGCTGCCCTCGCCCGCCGAGCCGATCTGTTTGGCAAGGTTGTCGCCGATGAGGGGCAAATAGAGCTCGTCGATCAGCTGGTTCCGCACGAAGGTCGACAGCGGCTTGGCCTGGAACTGGCCGAGCTTGAGCCGCGCCTTCTCGCGTTCGAGCAGTTCGTGGCGCAGGCTGTGCAGCGCCTCGTAGCCCGGCACCGCGTGCAGGGTGTGGAACAGAAAGCGGCGCCAGAAGTCGTTGAGGTTCAGCGTGAGCCGGCCCTCAGTCACACGCGGGTGCTCGCCGCGCAGGCCTTCGACGGTGCGGTCGAGCGCCGCGTTGACGCGGGTGCGCTGCAACGGCATCGCCAGCACGCTGGCCGCGTCGTCGATCCAGTCGATCGATTGCGGCGCCTGGTGCGTCGCGTAGGCGCGCACCCAGTCGCGCGCCAGGCGCCAGCGTTCGGCCGGCGGTGCGGCGTCGAGGTCGTGCTGCCACGCGTCGCGCCGGCCGCCGCGTTCCAGCTCGCGCAGCAGCGCGGCCGCCAGGTCTTCGCCCGCGCCGGACACGGCCCAGGTGTCGCCGCCATGTTCGCTGGCCAGTTCGCGCACGAGGTACGCGGCGGCCTGGTCGCACAGCGTGGTCACGCGGCCGTCGTGCGCGTCGCGTGTTTCGTCGCTCGCGGTGTCGGCCACAGGCAGCAGGTCGGGCACCACGTCGCGCGCGAAGTGGTTCAGTGCGCGTGCGATGTCGGCTTCGAGCTGCTCCAACGCATCGCGCCGGCCAAACAGCGCCAGCATCTGCATCGCCGCGCGCGCGCGGCGCAGCATCGATTCGCGGTGCGCGATCAGGTGGCCGTGCTGCCAGTAGAGCAAGGCCAGCGCACGTTCAGTCGGGCCCCAGGCGAGCAGACCGGCCTGGTCCTGCATGCCGACGAGCGCCCCCAGCAGGCGCATCGCATCGTCGTCGTGGATGCCCTTCTGGTAGCCCTCTTGGTACCGCGCCGCGGCAAAGCGGCGGACCATGTCGAGCAGCTGCGGGTGCAGTGGGTCTTCGGCCAGCAGCGTGAGCACCTCGGCCCAGCTGCGCTCGGTCTTGCCGTCGAGCAAGGCCTCCAGCAGGCGGCCGGCCAGGTACTCGGCGCGCGACAGCTCGGGCGTTTCCGACACCAGCGACTGGTTCCAGTAGCGCTGCAGCGGCAGCAGCCGCGGTTCATCGACCGGGCTCTGGTAGTCGGTGCCGGTGACCTGGTAGGCCATGCCCTCGTCGCGGGCCACGAGCGTCAGGTCGACCGGCTGGCGGTGCACGGTGAAGGCGTGGCGACCGAGGCGCAGCGTGTCGCCGCCCTCGCTCACCAGCTCGCGCTTGTCGCGGATGGAGCGCAGGGCCTGGTCGCGCGCGGTCTTGAGGCGCGTGTCGAGTTCGTCGGCCTGCACCGCGGCGCCCAGCGTGCGCAGGTCGGCGATCAGCGTGTGCAGCTTGCCGATCATCGGATCGGCCGCGAAGTAGCTGTGGACCTGCGTCAGGTCGCCGAACTGCGCAATGCGGCGCGGAATGCCGTCGAGGATGCGCCCTGCCGCATCGACCACGCCCTGCGCGCGGCGCTGGCGTGCTTCCACCTGGCTCTGGCGGCGCGCGGACAGCGCTTCGTAGACGGTCTCGCGCTTCTCGGCGATGTCGGCCAGGAAGTCTTCCTGCTCGGCGAAACGGCCTTCGATCTCTTCGAGCTGGGCCAGCAGGCGCGTCAGCGCGTCGTCGCACTTCTCGGGCGTGTCGGCGAACTCCAGCGCGTTTTCGACCGCCTGGCTGAAGAGCTTGAACTGCGCGCCGAACTCGGCACGCGCCTCGGTCGCGCCCAGCGACTTGCGCCGCATGCGTGCATCTGCACGCATGCGGTTGATGTCGGCGTAGATCAGCGAGATGCGGTCCAGGATCGAGGTGCGGATCACCGCATCGCCGCCCGGCAGGCTGCCCAGTTGCTCGGTCAGCAGGTCGAGGCCGGCCGCCTGCTCGTCGAGCGTGGCCAGCATCTGGCCGAGCGCCGGCGACGTGGCCAGGTTGGGCAGTTCGAGCGCGAGCTTGTCGAGTGCCTGGCGCTGGCCGTTGAAGGCGGTGTCGGCCGCCAGGAACTGCATGGCGCGCTCGCCGATGCGCTGCTGCTCGGCCTCGAGCGCGGCGTCCATGGCCGCGATGCGCGGCAGGTCGGCGTAGCGCAGCTCCTTGAGCATCTGCAGCGCGCCGCGCCGTTCGCGCAGGCGGCCCAGCGCCTTCACGAAATCGTCGGGGGCGCGCCAGAGCGTGCTGGCAATGTCGACCATCAGCGCGTGCTGCTCGTCTTCCGCACGGGCCAGCGCGCGCGCGGTTTCGCGGCGGATGGTGTCGACCTTTTCGAACTCGGCCAACGTGCTGCGCGCCACCTCGGCGATGCTGCGCAGCTCGCCCATGAGGCCGGCGGCCTCAGGCGCGTCGAGCCAGAAGTAGGCGTCGCTCACGCGGGTGCACTGGCGAATGAGGTCGTCGTAGGCCGCGCGCGTGGGCGCCTGCTCGCGCACCGCGCGGGCAATGCCCATGAGGTCGGACACGCCGCGCACCAGCTCGGCATTGCCGATCTTGCCGAAGAAGCCGGTGGCGGGCGGTTGCGCGCTCACGTGCTCTTCGCTGGCGAAGGGCGTCTGCCACAGCTGCATCGGATGCACGCGCGTGGGCTCGCCGTTGTCGCCGTTGAACACCAGGATGCGGCCGTCGGCAAAGCGCGCGTAGCCGTTGGCGATGATCGGCGTGGCGAGCTTCTTGTCGATCAGGTTGTAGTTGAAGAGCGCGTAGCGCCCCGGCTTGCGGTCGTAGAACACATAGGCCACGTCTTCGCCGTTGGGCGAGCGCAGCATGCGCTTGAAGCGCAGGCTTTCGACCACCTCGGCCGGCAAATCGAAGCGCTTGTGCTCGCCCGACTGCAGGTAGTAGCCACCGGGAAAGATGATGCCGTGGTCTTCGGGCAGCTGCACACAGGAGCCGCCGATGGCGTCGATGCGCTCGACCTTCTGCGTGCGGATGTTGAACACCAGGTAGCGCGTGGTCTGCTCGCGGTACGGCTTCACGCGCAGCAATATCAGCATGCCGAGCTTGGCCCAGGCGATCTCCGCATCGGTGAGCGACTGGCTCTTGTCTTCCACCGGCTCGCTGTAGATGCCCAGCCCAGTTTCGGTGTTGTTCTCGATCTTGACCGTGAGGTCGCCGCCCAGCGTCTCGACGAACACGGTGTCGAGCACGTTCACGTGCGGGTGCTTGCCGCCCACGTGGTCTTCGCGGGTGGCCACGGTCCACTCGAAGTCGTGGCTCGCGGGCAGCGCAATGTCGCGCTCGCCGCGGTTGTCGACGTAGTGGATGCTGCCGTCGCGCTCGATGGCCCAGCGAAACACGCGCACGTCGCTCAGTTGCTGGCCGATCTGGAACGAGGCGAGCAGCTTGTCCTGCGTCACGCGCAGCTGCAGCAGCGTGGCCTGCTTGTAGTAGGCGTAGAGCTCGCGGAAGTCGGAGACGAAGCGCGTGTCTTCCAGGAAGGTGCCGGCCAGCGGCACGGGCTGCAGCTCGTCGTTCTCGGTGGCCGCCTCGCCCGGCGACGCGAGCCGGTACAGGCCGAACACGTCGCCCACGGCCGTTTCCTTGCGCAGGCCGATGAAGACGTTGTAGCCGAACAGCAGCAGGTCGCCGATGCGCACGATGTCGCGCGCCACGGCGTTGTTCTCGGTGCGCGCACGGGTGCGCAGAATCAGCGTCTGGTCGGAGCGGCCGAACTCGGCGAGCCGCTGCTCGTTGAGCGCCTGCGTCTTCTTGAGCAGGCCCTCGCCCTGGGTCTCGAGCCGCTTCTTCAGCAGGTCGTAGCTGCCGCTGCCGGAGACCAGCGCTTCGGTGGCATCGATGGGGGCCTGGGCGCCGGGCGGCGCGCCGGTGTCGTCAGTGGGTTGCATGGATCGGCGCGGTCAGTCCGCGCGCAGCAGTGCGAGCAATTCGTCGCGGTGAGGCTGGGTGTCGAGCCAGGTGCGGATGCGGTCCAGCTCGTCGATGCAGTCGTCGCCGTAGCGGCGGCGCAGCGCGGCAAGGCGCGCCTCGCGCACCTCCTCGGTCTGCAGCCGGCGCTGCCAGCCATCGGACAGCAGCTCGTCGAGCCGGCCGGCCAGGCCGCGGCTCACGAGGGCGCGCCATTCGCCCTGGTCGAACCAGAGGTTCTGGCAGGCCACGCAGCGGTCGATGCGGAAGTCGGGCCCGGCGCTCACGCGCAGGCGCTGCATCAGCCGCTCGCACTCGGGGCAGTGGCGCACGGCGGCGAGGTCGAACACCTCGATCACCTCGTCGTCGACCTCATGCGGCACGCGCTTCGGGTCGGCGGCTTTCCAGCCGCGCCAGTCGTCCATGTCCATCACCATGCCGTGGCAGTCGCCGCACTGCACGCCGAGCAAGGCTGCGGCGAGTGCGACGGGCTGCATCGCGGCATGGGCGACGCAGCTGCACTTCAGGTTCGGGTTCATCGCGCGCTCCCGGCTCAGTTGCGGAAGGAGGAGATCAGGTTCTGCAGCGCCGACTTCTGGCTTTCGGTGCCGTCGTTGGCGATCTTGCTCATCAGCGAGGCAACGCTGAGGTTCTGGATTTCGCCCGACGAGTTGCCCAGCGCGCCGACGATGTCGCGCAGGTCTTTCACCACGTCGCGCTCGCCCGAAAGCTGTTCCTTGAAGGCGACCTGCACCGCCTGGCTCTTGGAGATGACGCCGTCAATGCCCTTGCCCACCGACAGCGAGCGCACGAAGCTGTCGAAGTAGTCGCCCGAGCCGCCGACGATGTCGATCTTGGCGTTGGCCAGCGCGGTGCCCAGCACGTCGGCCTGTTCCTTGGCAATGGAGGTCTGCGCGTCGATGCCCTTCATGGTCTCGATGTGCGACTTTTCCAGGCGCATGCGGAACTCTTCGTGGTCGCGGGTTTCGGGGCTCATGGACTTCATGGCCTCGAACTTCTCGTGCAGGCCCTTCGCCTCGGCGTTGAAGCGCGCTTCGATCACCTGTGCATCGGCCTGGCCCGACTTGAGCGTGGCTTCGGCATCGGCCGTGCGCACGTTCACATCGGCGAGGCCGAGCTTTTCCTTGCCCGAGGCTTCGGCGTCGAACTTGGCGCGCATGCCGGCGGCTTCGGCCTGCGAGCGGGCTTCGATGACCTGCGCATCGGCCTGACCGGCCTTGAGGATGGCGTCGGCATCGGCCTGACGCACGTGCACGTCGGCCAGACCCAGCTTTTCCTTGCCCGAGGCTTCGGCCTCGAAGGTGGCCAGGCGCGCCTGCGCGGTGGCGATCTCGACCTTGGCGGCCGCCAGGCCCGGTGCGGCGGAGATGGCTTCCATGCCCTCGGCTTCGCGCTTCTTCGATTCGGCGTCGCGCTCGGCCACCTTCAACTTGGCATCGGCCAGCGTCAGTTCTTCGGCCGCCTTGTGGCGCGCGCGCTTTTCCTGCGTTTCAGCGGCCTTCACGTCGATCACCATCTTCTCGTCGGCCTGGCCCTCGGCCATGATCACGACCGACTTCTTGGTGCGCTCGGCCTCGGCCACGACGCGCAGTTCCTTGATGGCTTCTTCCTGCTCGGCCACCGTGCGCTCGACCACGATGCGCTCGCGGATCACGTCGGCAATGGCCTTCTTCTGCACTTCGACGGCCTTGTCCTTCTCGATGCGCTGCAGGGTCACTTCCTTTTCGCGATCGACAATTTCGAGGTCGCGGGCACGCGTGACCTTTTCTTCTTCGACGGCCACCGCGCGCTTGCGGTTGTTTTCGGCCACTTCCTTTTCGCGCTGCACGTTTTCCTGCTGCACGGCCACGGTCTGCTCCGAGAGCAGGCGCGCAGTTTCGGACTTGGTGCGTTCTTCGGACTGGATCTTGGAGGTCTCGGCTTCCTCGCGGGCGCGCACGCTGGCAATTTCGCGATGCTGGCGCGAGGTGGCGTCGGCCTGCTGGCGCTCGAGTTCGAGCAGCGCTTCTTGCGTCTCGACGTTCTTCTTCTTGATCTGCATTTCCTCGTTGCGGCGCAGCTCGTTGGTGCGCACGTGCTCGACCGCCGTCAGCTCGGTGATCTTCTTGATGCCCTGCGCATCGAGGATGTTGTTGGCGTCGAGCTCCGACAGCGGGGTCTGCTCGAGGTAGTCGATGGCGGCGTCTTCGAGCACGTAGCCCGAGAGGTCGTTGCCGATCTGGCTGATGATCTGGTCACGGAAGCCGTCGCGCGCCTGGTACAGGTCGACGAAGTCCATCGACTTGCCGACCGTCTTCAGTGCTTCGGAGAACTTGGCCGAGAACAGCTCTTCGAGCGTCTCGTGGTTCGAAGCCCGCGCACAGCCGATGCCCTGCGCCACCTTCAGCACGTCGTCGGCCGTCTTGTTGACGCGCACGAAGAACTTCACCTTGATGTCCGCACGGATGTTGTCGCGGCAGATGAGGCCTTCGTTGCCGGAGCGGTCGATCTCGATGGTCTTGACCGAGATGTCCATCAGCTCGGCCTTGTGGATGATCGGGTAGACCATGCGGCCGGTGAAAGTGACCTCGGGCTCGGCGCGCAGCGTGTTCACGATGAGTGCGTGGCCCTGTTCGATCTTTCGATAAAACTTGGCGAACATCGCGAACAGGCCGAGGATGACCACGGCCAGTATGACCACGGCAAAGATGATGGGCTCCATTTTTTCTCCAGATGCTTTAAGAGCGAGCGAACGAACTTGGGTGAGGGATGCGCGCCGTCAGAACTTCTCAGACGATGTCTTCGTGCGCCGCGATGAGGTAGCGCGCGGCCACCTCGTCGTATTCGAGGATGAGCGCGTGCGAGCCGCGCTTGAGGGGGTTGGGCGTGGGCGCCCAGACGCGGATGTTGAGGCTGGCGCCGCGGCGCGCCACTTCGGCGCGGCCGTCCTTCTCGTTCACCACGCCGGTGACGACGCGGCAGACCTGACCCACCAGCGCCGCATTGCTCACGGCCGTGTGGCTCACGAAGAGGCCCTTGAGCGGGCGAATCGCCACCGCCGTCACCGGAATGGCAAGCGCCGCGCTGACCACCAGCAGCACCGTGCCGGCCAGCAGCTTGAGCACCATCGTCGGCACCAGCGGCAGCAGCCACTCGCCCCCCAGGCACGAGAGCGTCCAGGCCACCAGCACCAGCAGGCTCACGGCCACCGAGAACGGCACGCCGTTCAGGCCGAAGGCGACCACGTAGCTCGCGATCTGGCCCATGTCGCTGGTGTCGCCGTCGGCATGCGTGTGCAGGTCGACGTCGATCCCGCTGCTCTCGAAGTCGACCATGCCGACCACCGCGAGCACCCAATAGATCACCACGACGCCGAGCAGCACCGTGTAGATCGCGGTGGGGTACCCCGTCACCGCTCCCATGAAATCGCCCATTGATCCTCCCGCGTGCGGGTTGGTTGTTGTTCTCTTTTCTTCTTACCTGCCGCCCGGCTTCTTTGTGCCGGTGTTCTTCTTGTTCGCCTTGCCCGCAAAGGCAATCAGTTCGCGCGTGGCCTTTTCCTTGATGGCCAGGCGGTCGTCGGGTGCCAGACCATAACGCGCTGCCAGAAATTCGTAGTCGGCCGCGTTCAGCGACACCGTGAGGCGCGGCCGCTTCGGCTTCGAGGTGGTCGCCAGGCCCAGCACCTGCCGGATCTGGTCGGGCGTGGACACATGCTGCTCGAAGGCCGCGGTGCGCACGGCCTCGAGCACGGCCTCCTCCACGTCGAAGGCCACCTGGACCGCGCGGATCGCCTCGTCCGAGCCCTGCCAGCGAACCGGCTTGACCCGCACCATCGTCACTCCTGAGCCGGTTCGGACGGCTTGGCTTGCCGGGCGCGGATGCGCTCCATCACCTTGCCGGTGCGGTCGACGTCGTTGCCGATGCCCGCCGCGGCCAGCTTCTTTTCGAGCGCGCTGTGACCGAACTCGTCTTCGAGCTGCTGGCCCGCCGTCATGCGGTCGGACAGGTCTTCGTGACGCGAGCGGATGCGCTCCAGCGACTCGCGTGCGCTGGCCAGGCGCGAACCGCCGCTGCCGATGTTCTCGGAGATCGACTGCGTGGCGCGGTAGACGCTCTCGGTGGTCTTGGCGATGCCGATCTCGCGCTCGTGCTCGCGGATGCGCGCCTCGGCCGACTTGATCAGGTCCTTGAGCCGCGACACCTGCAGCGCATACGCAGCGTGGGCCTTGGCCTGCTCGTCGAGTTCCTGCTCGAGCGTGCCGACCTTGGACGCCACGTCGAGCGCCAGGCCTTCTTGCGTCTTGTTGAGCGCCTCGAGCGCCAGGCCTTCGTAGCGCATGACCTCGCCCTTCAGGCGTTCGATTTCGCGGGCCGACTGCATCTCCTTGGCCATCACGCCGGTGAGGTCGCCCTTGGCCTTTTCGATGCTGTGCTTGGCGTCGATGATTTCCTGCTCGTAGATGCGCGTGGCGTTGCTGTCGATCACGCTCTCGCCGATTTCGCGGGCGCTGCCGCGCAGCAAGGTGACCAGCTTCTTGATGACTGTCATGGTGATCTCCGCTTAGTTCAGGAATTCGGACAAGGCGTCGAGTGCATCGAGCGCGTTGTCGCTGAGCACGGCCACTTCGCGTGCGATGTCTTCCACGCTCGCATTGCGCCCGAGCGCCCCGGTGAGCACGTAGCGCCCGCCGACGCGCCCGAAGGACGACAGCGGCACCGACGGGTTGAGGTCGAGCAGCGATTCGAGCAGCTCGGTGCGCCGCTCGGGCTTCACCTCTTCCTCGGTCCAGAGGTAGCAGATGCAGATGATCTGCATGTCGGAACTGGTGACGAAGATCGGCAGCTCATCGCGCCCTTCGATGCTCACCTGGACCACGGGCGTGCTGCCCGGAATGGGCTGCAGCTGCACGGGCAGCCCACCCATCGCCGCACCGGCCAGCACATCGAGCCCCTTGAGTTGATCGAGCAGTGATTGCATACCTCTCCTTTGGGTTGTCTGCCGTTGGAAGCGCGCGATGCTTCGCTGGATTCACTATAGGTGCAGCGACATAACATGTCAAAAATTCTTTTAGTCCATGCGCATGACTTTCGGCACTGGCGCGCTCTCTAGAATCCGCCGATGCCCCCCACCATCAACCCCGCGCGTGTCGATTTCGTGACGCTGCGCCTCTTCTGCGCAGTGGCCCAGTCGGGCAGCATCACCAAGGGCGCGGGGGCGTGTCACCTCGCGCTCTCGGCGGCGAGCCGGCGCCTGTCCGACTTCGAAGCCGCCACAGGCTCGAAGCTGCTCGAACGCAGCGCCCAGGGCATCGCGCTCACGCCAGCGGGCCACGTGGCTATGCAGCATGCGATGCGGCTGTTCCAGGGCTTCGAGCAGTTCAGCAACGAGCTGGGCGACTACGCCAGCGGCGTGCGCGGCCATGTGCGGTTGTGGGCCAACATGTCGGCGCTGACGGAGTTCCTGCCGACCACGCTGGCGACCTTCCTCGGGCAGCATCCCGATATCCGCGTCGAGGTCGAGGAACAACTGAGCGGCGACATCGTGCGCGCGCTGGTCGACGGCCTCGCCGACGTGGGCGTGTTCGCCGAGAACACACCCGCCTACGGCCTCGACGTCGCGCCCTTCCAGACCGACGAGCTCGTGGTGCTGTGCGCCAAACCACACCCGCTGGCCCGCCTGCGCGTGAAGAAGGTCGACTTCAAGACCTGCCTGGCGCACGAGTTCGTGGGGTTGAACCGCAGCAGCTCGCTGCTCGAGCTGACTTCGCGTGCCGCCGAGCAAGCCGGCATTCCGATGCGCTTGCGCGTGCAGGTGCGCAGCTTCGATGCGATGTGCCACATGATCGCGGCCAACCTCGGCATCGGCGTGGTGCCGCTGGCCGCCTGTAAGGCGCAGGTGGCCGCGCTCGATCTGAAGGTGGTGCACCTGAAGGACGCGTGGGCCACACGGCGCTTGTTGATGGCGACGAAGACGGGCGCGGCGCTCTCGCCGGCGGCGCAACTGCTGGTGCGACAGCTGCTGCAGCAAGCCGGACCGTAGCGCCACACGGAGCCGGTATGCTGCCGGGCGGAGGAAAAGAAAAATGCCACACACATTGAACGGCACCGGAACGCGCTACTACGGCGCACGCGAACATGACATCGGCGGGACCTACATCACGACCAAATGGATCGTGCTCTTTGGAATCCCTCTCGTGCCCTTGAGCTCATGGCGCGTGTATCCGATGACCGAGCAGCAGACCGTCGATCACAGCCATTTCCACAGCCGGGACGTCACACACACCGGTCAGGTCTTTCACGAGCAGCCTGTCCCACTGAACTGGCGGCAGGTGCTCAATGTCTACGCAGTCGCCATTCCGGTCGTCAGCGTAATCGGCTGGCTTCTGCTCACG
The DNA here is from genome assembly GCF_002754375.1 of Variovorax sp. 54. Lineage (NCBI taxonomy): Bacteria > Pseudomonadati > Pseudomonadota > Betaproteobacteria > Burkholderiales > Comamonadaceae > Variovorax > Variovorax sp. 54. Next base: position 5,954,773 of record NZ_PEFF01000001.1, on the reverse strand, counting down.
GCGCTGTCAAGGCTCTCGCCGCGCTAGGCGCCAACGCCCAGGTTCAATCAGTCCCCACCATCACACTCGACGCCTTGATCACCGCATAGGCATTCGCGCCTTCGCTGAGCTTCAGCGATTCGGCCGAGCTGCTGGTGATGGTCGAGACGATCTGCACGCCGGGCGCGATCTCCAGCGTGACTTCGGTGGTGACGGGGCCGCGAACGATGGCGATGACCTTGCCGGAGAGGACGTTGCGTGCGCTGATCTTCATGGAATGCTCCTGAGGGTGGGGAATCGAGCGCTCCAGTTTATCGACGCAACGCCCTCGCCGATCTACTTCGCCGCCTCGGCCTCGAGCACGGCCCACTCCGCGTCCGTGAACAGTCGCGAGCGCGTCAGGAAGCGCACGCCCAGCGGCCCTTCCAGCGAGAACATGCCGCCGCGCCCCGGCACCACGTCGATGATCAGCTGCGTGTGCTGCCAGTACTCGAACTGCGGCCCGCTGATGTAGAACGGCATGCCGCCGATGTGGCCCAGCAGCCGGTCGTAGTCGCCCACGATGAACTCGCCCTGCGCGTAGCACATGGGCGCGCTGCCATCGCAGCAGCCGCCCGACTGATGGAACATCAGCGGGCCGTGCCTGGCGGCGAGGTCGTCGATGAGCGCGAGCGCCGCGTCGGTCGCGGTCACGCGCAGGACCTCGCCGGTCATCAGAAGAAGCCCAGCTTGTTCTCGCTGTAGCTCACGAGCAGGTTCTTGGTCTGCTGGTAGTGGTCGAGCATCATCTTGTGGTTCTCGCGCCCGATGCCCGACTGCTTGTAGCCGCCGAAGGCCGCATGCGCCGGGTACTGGTGGTAGCAGTTGGTCCACACGCGACCGGCCTGGATGCCACGGCCCATACGGAAGGCGCGGTTCATGTCGCGGCTCCACACGCCGGCGCCCAGGCCGTAGAGCGTATCGTTGGCAATGGACAGTGCTTCTTCCTCGTCCTTGAAGGTGGTGACCGACACGACCGGGCCGAAGATTTCTTCCTGGAAGATGCGCATCTTGTTGTGGCCACGGAACACGGTCGGCTTCACGTAATAGCCGTCGGCCAGGTCGCCTTCGAGTTGCTGGCGCTCGCCACCGATCAGCACCTGCGCGCCCTCCTGCCGGCCGATGTCGAGGTACGACAGGATTTTTTCCAGCTGCTCGCTCGAAGCCTGCGCGCCGATCATGGTGGCCGCGTCGAGCGGGCTGCCTTGCTTGATCGCGGCCACGCGCTTCAGTGCGCGTTCCATGAAGCGGTCGTAGATCGATTCCTGAATGAGCGCACGACTCGGACAGGTGCAGACCTCGCCCTGGTTCAACGCGAACATCGTGAAGCCTTCGAGCGCCTTGTCGAAGAAGGCGTCGTCGCGCTCCATCACGTCAGCAAAGAAGATGTTGGGCGACTTGCCGCCAAGCTCCAGCGTGACCGGAATGAGGTTCTGGCTCGCGTACTGCGAGATCAGTCGGCCCGTGGTGGTCTCGCCGGTGAAGGCGATCTTGCCGATGCGATTGCTCGACGCCAGCGGCTTGCCCGCTTCCACACCGAAGCCGTTGACCACGTTGAGCACGCCCGGGGGCAGCAGGTCGCCGATGACCTCCATCAGCACCAGGATCGACACCGGCGTCTGCTCGGCCGGCTTGAGCACCACGCAGTTGCCGGCCGCCAGCGCGGGCGCGAGCTTCCACACGGCCATGAGGATCGGAAAGTTCCACGGAATGATCTGGCCGACCACGCCGATAGGCTCGTGAAAGTGGTACGCGAAGGTTTCGTGGTCGATCTCGCTGATGCCGCCTTCCTGCGAGCGGATGCACGAGGCGAAGTAGCGAAAGTGGTCAATGGCCAGCGGCAGGTCGGCGGCCATGGTCTCGCGAATGGGTTTGCCGTTGTCCCAGGTCTCGGCGGCAGCCAGCATGGCCAGGTTTTCCTGCATGCGGTCGGCGATGCGGTTCAGGATGTTGGCGCGCTCGGTGGTCGAAGTGCGGCCCCAGGCGGCCTTGGCCTTGTGGGCGGCGTCGAGCGCGCGGTCGATGTCGGCGGCGCTGGAGCGCGGCACTTCGCAGAAGACCTTGCCGGTGACGGGCGTGATGTTGCCGAAATACTGGTTCTCCACCGGCGCGACCCATTCGCCGCCGATGTAGTTGCCGTAGCGCGCCTTGAAAGGCACTGCGGTACCGAATTTGCCCGGTTCGAGCATGTCCATGGGTTGTCTCCGTTGGGTAGGTAAGGTGTGAACAGGCGGCACCGCGACATGCGGCGGCCCGCACAGGCACCGCAAGCGGCATACCCGTCGGGATCGGGACAATCCCCAAGCCCCGCGCCAGAGGGGCGCGGCCTGCGCAGAGGGTTTCCATTCGCAATCTGCGACATGTTTGCGCGAATACGGCGACTACCATGTCGCACAAGGCGAATCGCCGGGAATCCCGCCAACGGAGTCACGCATGACGAGTGAAGCTTCCGCACCATCGACCAGCGTCGCGCAGGCCCGCGAGCTGTTCTTTGCACAGGGCCGCGACCCGGCGCCGTGGATCGCGCCGCACATCTCGCGCTCGTGGCAGCGCAGCCGGCCGGTCGACCCGCAATGCATCGACCCCACGCCGATGGCGCCGTCGCTGCTCAACGAACGGCGCGAGCAGGCGATGCGCCTGCTCAGCTGCGCGCAGCCCGAGCTCGACGGGCTCGCCGAGCATGCGGTTGGCAACGGCTGCATCGTGGCGCTGTCGGACGCGAGCGGCCTCATCCTCGAAGAAATCGGCAGCCCCGACTTCCTGCCCAAGGCCCAGCGCGTGGCGCTGCAGCCCGGCGTGGAATGGTCGGAGAGTCACCGCGGCACCAACGCCATCGGCACCGCGCTGGCCGAGCGTGTGGCGCTGATGGTGCTGGGCGGCGAGCACTACCTGGCGCAGAACGGCCGGCTGGGCTGCGCGGCGGCGCCCATCTTCAGCGGACGCGGCGAACTGGCCGGCGCGCTCGACATCTCGGGCGAGACCGCGCGCGTGAACCACCACGCGCTCGGCCTCGTGCGCATGGCGGCGCAGCAGGTCGAGCACCGCATGCTGCTGGCCGAGGCCTCGGGCCATGTGCTGCGCTTCCATGCGCGGCCCGCGCTGATCGGCACCGCGCGCGAAGGGCTGATGGTGATCGAGGGCGGGCGCATCGTCGCGGCCAACCGCGTGGCGCTCGACCTGTTCGGCCGCTCGTGGGAGGGCCTGCTCGACCTCGATGCCGAAGAATTCCTGGGCGCGCAATGGCCGCGCATGGAGCACCGGCGCAGCCTGCTCACGCTGCCGGGCGGACGGCAGATCGCGACCGTCATGGAGCGCACCGGCACGACGAACAGCGGCACGGGCCGCACCGGTGGTGCGCGGCAGGCGATGGCCGCCAACGCTGCCCCGGTCGACAACGACGACGTGGTGCGTCCGCTGCTGGCGCGCGCCGTGCGCGTGCTCAACGAAGGCGTGCCGGTGCTGGTGAACGGCGAGACCGGCAGCGGCAAGGAGGTGTTCTCGCGCCGCCTGCACGCGGCCAGCCGCCGCAGCGCGGGCCCCTTCGTGGCGGTCGATTGCGCCTCGTTGCCCGAGACACTGATCGAGGCCGAGCTGTTCGGCTACGAAGAAGGCGCCTTCACCGGCGCGCGCCGCAAGGGCATGCCGGGCCGCATCCGTGAGGCGCACGGCGGTGTGCTGTTTCTCGACGAGATCGCCGAGATTCCACTCGCGCTGCAGACGCGCTTGCTGCGCGTGCTCGAAGGCCGCGTGGTCACACCGCTGGGCGGTGGCCAGGGCGTGGCAGTCGATTTCGACCTGGTCTGCGCCACGCACGCCGGCCTGCCCGCGCTGGTCGAGGCCGGGCGTTTCCGCGCCGACCTGATGTACCGCGTGGCCGGCTTCACCGTCGCCCTGCCCGCGCTGCACGAGCGCGCCGACCGGCGCGCGCTGATCGCGCGGCTGTTTCTCGAATCGGGCGGCGCCGCCAAGCACCTGTGCCTGGAGAACGACGCGCTCGAACGCCTGGCCGCCTACCGCTGGCCCGGCAACGTGCGCGAGCTGCGCAGCGTGCTGCGTGCGCTCGTCGCGCTGGCCGACCCGGGCGATGCGGTGACGGCCGACGCACTGCCCGCGCACCTGCACGACGCTGCGCCCGTTGCCGACTTCAGCGAAGCCACCGCGTCGCAACCCAACGCCCCCCTGCAGACCATCACGCGTCACGCCATCGACGAAGCGCTGCGGGCTTGCGACCACGACGTGGCGCGCGCGGCCCGCCGGCTCGGCGTGCACCGCGCCACCGTGTACCGCCACCTCGCGCGCCAGCGCCCGCCCACGGGCAACACCAAAGACTGACTTGCCCGCACGCGCGGGACCGGCCAGACTTTGCGCATGGCCCTGTTCCCGCATTCATGACCACCGGCAAACCCGCACGCAAGCTCTCGGCCGTACCGTCCACCTTGCGGATTCCGCTGGCCGCGCGGGCCTCGGGCGATGCGCTTTTTCCGCAGATGGCCGTGCGCGACGCCTACGCCGCCGGCATCCTCGAGCAGATCCGGGACGACGACCACGCCCTGCCCGACGACCGCACGACCATCTACGGCATCCTCGCGCGCACACGGCGCTTTCGCAGCCTGGCGCAAGACTTCCTCAAGCTGCACCCGGGCGCGCGCGTCGTGAACATGGGCTGCGGCCTGAGCCACTACTTCCAGTGGCTGGACGACGGCAAGTCGCGCATGACCGACGCCGACCTGCCCGAAGTGCTCGAGCTGCGCCGCGAGTTGATTCCCGAAACCCATCCGCGCCACGACCTTCGCGAACTCGACCTGACAGCGCCCGGCTGGTGGGACCAGCTCGGCCTGCCGCGCAAGCGCCAGGCGCAGCCGGTCTTCCTGTTCACCGAGGGCGTGCTGATGTACCTCACGCCCGAGCAGGTGAACGCCGTGCTCGCCACCTTCGGCGAACGCGCGCCCCCGGGTTCGGTGCTGGCCTTCGATGCGATGTGCTGGCTGGCCGTGGGCCGCGCGCGCCAGCACCCGTCGGTGCGCGCGACGGGTGCGGAGTTCCAATGGGGCCTGCGCCGCTACGACGACCTCACACGGCCGCATCCGCGCCTGCAGCTGGACGGCACCTACCGCGTGATGGAGGGCATGGGCCTGCCCTACACGCTGTTTGCGCCGATGGTGCTGTTCTTTCTTGGTGTGCCGATCTATGCGGTGTATGCGCTGAGCGTGGCGGACTGAAATGCAGGCCGATCAGGCCCGCGATTGCAGGCGCACGACTTCCTGCTGCAGGAACGCGAGGAACGGCGCGCGCAGCGCTTCCTTCATGTGCGCGGGCAGTGCCATCGGCGGCGTCGAGCCGGTCAGCAGCTGGTCGCCCTTCTCCCCGATCTGCAGCGCACGCGCCTCCACGCGCTCCAGCGCGATGCGCAGCGGCGACTCCATCAGGTCCTTGCCGTACAGCGCCTGCGCCGAGAGCGCCACGCCGTAGGGACCGCCAAACAGCGGGAAGTCGGCCAGCGCAAACTGCAGCGTCTCGCCCGCAGAGATCTGGAACTTGTCGCTCACCTTGCCGAGCTTCTTGGCCAGCTTCGGGTTGGCGGGGTCGAGCAAGGTGTCGGCCGCGTCGTAGTCGGCCACCAGCTCGGCCAGCGTCCACACGCGCTGCTGCGCCTGCCGCTGGCTGCCGTTCTCCGCGTGGTACGCGAGCACCGCCGCCACCGCCGGCGTCAACAGCTCGCCGCAACGCTTGAGCAGCACCGGCTCGGGTTCGTCGGCCACGCCGGACCAGTCTTTCCACGCCTTGTAGCGCGTGAGCAGCATCGAGACGAACGAAGGCGCGTCGTCCGCGCGTGCCGGCAAGGCGTGGCCTTGCGCCGGCGGTGGCGCGGCCGACAGCACGGTGAAGTCGTCCTGCACGTACACGGCCTGGTCGGTCAGCAGCAGCCCTTGCGACGTGCGCTTGCCGCTGAGCCGGTTCATGGCGTGGTAGCCGAGAAAGAACAGCGGAATCTCGTCGCCCAGCCAAGGCTTTGGCAGGTACATCTGCTCGACCGCCTGCGCGAACACCTGCGGCGCGTCGACATGGTCGGGGTGGTCGGTCTGGTCAGGCAGGAAGGCGAAGCCCGACAGGTCGGCATGGAGCGGTGCCTGCACCTGTTGTTGAACGCGCGCACGCAACGCATCGCCGTGGCGCGAGCGTTCGGGCGGCAGCGCGCCCAGGTGATCGTTGAAGGACGAAAAAACGAATGACATGCTGAATCTCTCCCTGAAACCGTGGACATGTGAATTGGTATGCGGCCCGACCTCTGCTTCCGTTGGCAATGCACGGCAGATCGGTCGTGACCGCGGTATGCCCTGCAAGGACATCGCCGCAATGCCGGCCCCAAGAGAGGGCTCCGGCGGCTCACGGACTGGATGATCACGCGCCCCTTGTTCAGAGGCGCGGCCATGCTACTTGGAAGCGTCGTTTGGCATTCTGACGAATTCTGAGAGGGCGCGCGATCACTCCATCGGGCCGCTAGCATCACTGAATCTGCAAACCGTGGCCACGCCACACACGGGAGTCAAACGAATGGGTACATGGTCCACGGCAGGCTTCGGCAACGACGACGCACTCGATTGGCTGGCTGAACTGCAGGAAGCCGATGACGCGCTCGCATTCATCCAGGAGACGCTGGATTCAGGTTCGACGGAAGGCACCGTCGCCGCGAGCGAAGTGCTGGCACTGCTCGCCGGCCAAGGCAGCGCCGATGCGCACCCGGACGCGGTCGACTGGTGCGCCGGCAAGGCCGCACCGCCCGCCGCCTTGCGCCATGCCGCCGCCGACGCCCTGCTGGCCATCCTCGACGACCCTGATGCCGACGGCCACGACACCTGGGCCGAGCTGGGCGAGGACGACGAGGACTACCTCGCGTGGCTCGCGAACCTGAAAAGCCTGCAGGCTCGGCTGCGCAGCTGAGCCCCCCTGAACGCCGCGGACGTTCCGATAAAAAATTGCGCCGTGTTACGTAACGAGTGGCGACAGCTGCCTCTTTTGCACCACGGGGCCGATGAGGCCATTCGTACAAAAGTCTTTTCGAATCAACGAGATACGGCGTTTTCGGCCACGCACTGACGGCTGAAAACAAAGGCGGCACGCATGTTGCCCTCTGTAGTCATTTATTTGACGAGGAGGCCGCATGACCACCACCGTATCGCCGATCGCTTCGATCCCCGCCGCCGCCGAAAGCGGTGCTCCCGTGGTGCTCGCGCAGGCCAGCGTCACGCCCCTGGGCCCCGTCGGCTCGAGCGCCCCCATGGCCGCGCCCGCCGCGCCGACCAGCCTGGGCACGCTGTCCAACGCCACGCCCGGCACGGTCGTCATGCGCGACGGATTTCGCATGCCGGTGGACGGCAACCAGACCCTCATTGCAGGCGACCGCGTGATCGTGCCCGACGGCGGCCAGGCCAACGTGCTGTTCCCCGGCTCGGCCACCAACAAGGCACCACTGGCCGGCGTGTTCGCCAGCGGCACCGACGCCACCATCACCTCGACCAAGCTGTCCAGCGGCCTGGAGCAGGTGAACGTCGACGTGGCCTCGGGCAACCTCGATGTCACCTCGCCCGACAGCGACGCGGAAGCCGCGGCACTCGCCGTGAGCAAGAAGACCGCGGCCGGCAGCGGCATCGGCCTGGGTGAATTCGCACTCGGCGCACTGGGCGCCATCGGCCTGGGCGCCGCACTGAGCGGGGGTGGCGGTGGCGACGGCGGCGGGTTCCCGCTGTTCGTCTCGGGCATCGGCGACAGCGATGCGGACGCCGACTCGGACACCGATGCAGACGCGGATGCCGATGCGGATGCAGACGCCGATACCGACGCAGATGCGGATGCCGATGCCGACTCGGATGCAGACGCTGATGCGGACGCCGATGCGGACGCCGATGCCGACGCCGACCACCTGCTCGACCCGGGCGACGGCCTCGCCGGCCACCTGCTCGGCGCGCTCGACAACGCCCTGGGCCTGGGCGGCGGGAACGGCCCGGCCACACGCGGCGCGTCCGACTCGTCGGGCACGCTGGCCTCGCTGATGCCCGTGGCCGACGGCCTCACCGACCTGGTCGACAACCTGCTCTCGCCGGTTACCGGCGAGGAGTTCCGGCCCAACGATCCGAACGAGTTCGAGGCCGTGGACAACGCGGTCGGGAACATCGCCATCCACGTCGGCGGCGTGCTGACCCCGGTGGTCGACGGCCTGCTCGGCAACGGATTGACCGATGCGCTGGTCGGCTCGCTGATCGGCCAGGTCGACTACCTGACCGATGCACTGGGCAATGCGCTCGAGAACGTGCTGGGCAGCGAAGGCCTGCTCGGCGGCGTCACCGTTCCGCTGGGCCTGGACGGCCTCGTGGACGACCTGCTCGGCACGGATGGCGTCGTCGGCCAGGTGCTCGACGGACTGCTGGGTGACGGCAGCCTGCTGGGCAGCATGCTCGGCGAAGACGGATTGATCGGACAGCTGCTGGGAGACGATGGCCTGCTGGGCGGCGTGCTGGGCGACGGTGGCTTGCTGGGTGGCGTCCTCGGTGGCGACGGTGGCCTGCTCGGCGACGACGGTTTGCTGGGCGGCTTGCTCGGTGGCGACGGCGGCCTGTTGGGTGGTGTGCTGGGTGACGATGGCCTGCTGGGTGGCGTCCTCGGCGGCGACGGCGGCCTGCTCGGCGGCGTGCTGGGCGACGACGGCCTGCTGGGCGGCTTGCTCGGTGGCGATGGTGGCCTGCTTGGCGGTGTGCTGGGTGACAACGGTCTGCTGGGTGGCGTCCTCGGTGGCGACGGTGGCCTGCTCGGCGGTGTGCTGGGCGACGACGGCCTGCTGGGCGGCTTGCTCGGTGGCGACGGTGGCTTGCTCGGCGGCGTGCTGGGCGATGGCGGCCTGGTCAACGGCCTCGTCGGCGACGAAGGCATCCTGGGTGGCGTGCTCGGCGGCGACGGCGCACTGTCCGGCCTGCTCGGCAGCGAAGGCCTCACCGGCGGACTGCTCGGCGGCGATGGGCTCGTGGACAGCCTGCTCGGCCCGGACGGCGCGGTCGGCTCCCTGCTGAGCGCAACCCCGCTGGCCGGCTTGCTCGGCGGCGAAGACGGGCTGCTCAGCGGCGTGTTGGGCGACGACGGTCTGCTGGGCGGGCTCCTCGGCGACGACGGTCTGCTGGGCGGTGTTCTCGGCGACGACGGCATCCTCGGTGCCGAGGGTCCGGTCGGCGGTCTGTTGAATGGCGTCCTTGGCGGCGACGGTGGCGGCCTGCTCGGCGGTGTGCTGGGTGACGACGGTTTGCTAGGCGGTCTGCTCGGTGGTGACGGTGGTCTTCTGGGTGGATTGCTGGGTGATGACGGCCTGCTGGGCGGTGTCCTTGGCGGTGAAGGCGGCCTGCTGGGCGGCGTGTTGGGTGACGACGGCCTGCTGGGTGGCGTCCTCGGCGGTGAGGGCGGTCTGCTGGGCGGCTTGCTGGGTGATGAAGGCCTGCTGGGCAGCCTTCTTGGCGGCGGCGACGGTGGCTTGCTTGGCGGCGTGCTCGGTGACGACGGCCTCCTCGGTGGCGTCCTCGGCGGCGATGGCGGTTTGCTCGGTGGTGTGCTGGGCGACGACGGTCTGCTGGGTGGCGTCCTCGGCGGTGACGGCGGTCTGCTCGGCGGTGTGCTGGGCAATGACGGCCTGCTGGGTGGCGTTCTCGGCGGCGACGGTGGCTTGCTCGGCGGCGTACTGGGCGATGACGGCCTTCTCGGTGGCGTCCTCGGTGGCGATGGCGGTTTGCTCGGCGGTGTGTTGGGTGACGACGGCCTCCTGGGTGGAGTCCTCGGTGGCGATGGCGGTTTGCTCGGCGGTGTGCTGGGCGACGATGGCCTTCTGGGCGGCGTCCTCGGCGGCGACGGCGGCCTGCTCGGCGGTGTGCTCGGTGAAGACGGCGTGCTGGGCGGTGTCCTCGGCGGTGGCGAAGGCGGCCTGCTCGGCGGCATCGTGGGCGAAGACGGCCTGGTCGGCAGCCTGCTCGGCGGCCTGCTGGGAGGCAAGGGCCCGGCCGCGGACATCCTGGAGCCGGTGTCGTCGGTGCTCGGCCATGTGACCGGCGCCATCGAGCCGGTCGCGGCCGAGGCCACGCAAGCCGCGTCCGGTGCCACAGCGCCCGCCACCGACATCCTGGCCGGTGCCGGCGCGGCGGTCGCCCCGGTGGTCGCACAGGTGGTGAGCACCGTCGAACACGCGGTCACGCCGCTCGTGTGCGAGGTCGTGGCCCCGATCACCAGCCTGCTCGATCACGGCACCGGCGGCTCCACGCTCGCGCCCGTGACGAACATCCTGCACGGCCTGCTGGGCTGATCCAGGACGGGAGGGGCTGGCGACGGCCCCTTCCCCCTCTTGTTCCTTTTCGCGCACACGCAGGCGCAGCGCACCGGCCCCGGCGCGCTGCGCCTTCGCACGCCTGCCATGCACAATCGGCGCTCCCCGAGTCCCTGAGCTCCGAGCCCTTCTGCCCCACGCCGCGCATGCGAATCCACGAACTGAAACGACGACTCCGCGAGGCCGGGGCCGGCCCCAGCCACGAGCAGCGCATCCTGCGGCTGTGGTCGCATGCGCTGCCACGCAACAGCGGCAGGCGCCTGCCGGCCACCTTCTTCCCGTCGTCGCTGATGGAGGCCCTGCCGGCCATCGAGGCCGAACTGGCGGGCCTGGCGCGCATCCACGCGATTCATCCCGGCGCCGACGGCTCCGAGCGGCTGCTCGTTGCGCTGGCCGATGGTCAAACGGTGGAAAGCGTGCTGCTGCCGCGCGACGGACTGTGCGTCTCGTCGCAGGTCGGCTGCGCTGTCGGGTGCCAGTTCTGCATGACGGGCCGCGACGGCCTGCTGCGCCAGGTCGAAAGCGCCGAGATCATTGCCCAGGTGGCGCTCGCACGCCTGCGCCGGCCGGTGCGCAAGGTGGTGTTCATGGGAATGGGCGAACCGGCCCACAACCTGGACAACGTGATCGAAGCCATCGAGCTGCTTGGCACGGTCGGCAACATCGGCCACAAGAACCTGGTGTTCTCCACCGTGGGCGATCCGCGCGTGTTCGAGCGGCTGCTGCAGGCGCGCGTGCGGCCCGCACTGGCGCTCTCGCTGCACACGACCGATGCGGCGCTGCGCCGCAAGCTCCTGCCGCGCGCACCGAACCTGACGCCCGAAGCCCTCATCGACGCGGGCGAGCACTATGCCCGCGCCACCGGCTACCCGATCCAGTACCAGTGGACGCTGCTCGAAGGCGTGAACGACGGGCCCGATGAAGTCGAAGGCATCGTGCGGCTGCTCTCCGGCAAGTACGGCGTGCTGAACATGATCCCGTTCAACACGGTGGAGGGCGTGGACTTCGGCCGCCCGTCGCGCGAACGCTGCGAGCAGATGGCCCGCACGCTGCACGAGCGCGGCATCCTGACGAAGCTGCGCTACTCGGCCGGCCAGGACGTCGACGGCGGCTGCGGCCAACTGCGGGCGCGCGCCGCCGAGGTGCGGGTGACCGTGCCGATCCGCCGCGCCGACGACCGGCTCAGCTGAGCGAGGCTATCCAGTCCCAGACCGCAGCGGGCGCCTCGACCATCACGTTGTGGCCGTGCGGGCCCAGGTCGCGGGCTTCGGGATCGAGGGAGCGGGTCTGCTCGAGGGTGACCAGCGCATCGTGGCGGCCCTGGCCGAGGCGGATCGGGCAGCGCGCCAACCCGACGAGTTCGGACAGCGGCGGCTTGCCCACAGCATTGGCACGTGGGTCCATCGCGAGGCGCCAGCCCTCGGCATCTTGCGCAACGCCGCGCGCCACGACAGGCGCCGTCACATCGACGATCCCCGCGAGACCGGAAACCTTCAGGTAGCGGTCCCGTGCCTCTTCTTCTGTCGCGAATTTCTTGGCGGGCTGCGTCGCCAGTGTCTCCATGCGGCGGACCTCCTCATCGCTCCATGCGACCTTGATGCCGGCCGCGAACACCGCATGCGGCACGACGCCGAACCATCCCGTTGCAAGCGCCAGACCGATCACACCGCCCAGCGAATGTCCGAGCACCACGAGCCGGCCTTCGGGCTGAAGATGCGGCAGCACCGCACGCGCCACGGTCGCGGCATGCTGGCCGATGGCATACGAAGGTTGCCGGTCCGATGCGCCATGCCCGGGCAGGTCGAGCGCCAGCCAACGACCGCGCCATTGCGCGCTGGCCTGCGCGCACAGCGGCGACCACACCGCGCCTGTCGCGCCCATGCCGTGCAGCAGCACCAGCAGGTCCGGGCCTTCGCCGCCTTGTTCCGTGTACATGTCCGTGGTCTCCTGGCACTTCCGATGGCGCGAGAATACCCGGCGACGCCCCGAAAAGGGCCTGGTCGGCACCCGTTGCCGCAAGACAGCGCGAGGCCTTGTCCGGCCCCGTTTGCGCAGAATGGCTGACGCGCCGTACCCTCTCATTCGGGGCATGCTTGACGTTTTTCCCCGTCGCCCCTCTGGCTCCTTCCTTTCCCTTCCCCTCCAAAGGCTTTCGCCGCCCCTCAAGAACACATGCTTGATCGCCGATCCTTCCTCGCCGCCGGCAGTGCCGCCGCCGCCCTCGCTGCCCTGGGACTGCCCGAAGAGGCGCTGGCCGCCAACGGCCTGCAACTGAGCCAGCCGGCGCCCTTCTCTTTCGATGCACTCGTCGCGCAGGCCAAGCGCCTCGCGGCCCGCCCCTACACCGCCGCCGCGCCGTTGGCGCCGCAGGTGCTGGAGCGCATCGACTACGACGCGCACGGCAAGATCCGCTTCGACCCCGCCAACGCCCTCTTCCGCGACGGGCCCGGCGCCTTTCCGGTCACCTTCTTTCACCTCGGCCGCTTCTTCCAGACCCCGGTGCGCATGCACGTGCTGGAGAACGCCGGCGGCGACAGTTTTGCGCGCGAGGTGCTCTACAGCCCGTCGTACTTCTCGATGCCCGCCGACAGCCCCGCACGCGCGCTGCCCGAGGGCGCCGGCTTCGCGGGCTTTCGCCTGCAGGAAAGCCGCCTGGGCGATCAAAGCAAGCTCGACTGGCAGAAGAACGACTGGGTCGCCTTTCTCGGCGCCTCGTACTTCCGCGCCATCGGCGAGCTCTACCAGTACGGCCTGTCGGCGCGCGGCATTGCGATCGACGTCGCGGTGCCCGACAAGCCCGAGGAGTTTCCGAACTTCACGCGCTTCTATTTCGAAACGCCCGCCGCGGGCAACACCACCTCGATGACCGTCTACGCGCTGCTCGAAGGGCCGAGCGTCACGGGCGTGTTCAAGTTCATCATGCAGCGCGGCAAGGCCGTGATAATGGACATCGACGCGCGCGTGTTCCTGCGCCGCGACGTGTCGCGCCTGGGCCTGGTGCCGCTCACGTCGATGTACTGGTATTCGGAAACCATCAAGCCCACCGCCATCGACTGGCGCCCCGAGGTGCACGACTCCGACGGCCTCGCGATCTGGAACGGCGCAGGCGAGCGCATCTGGCGACCACTCAACAACCCCACGCAGACACGCGCCTCCGCGTTCGCCGACACCCGACCGCGCGGCTTCGGCCTGCTGCAGCGCGACCGCAACTTCGACCACTACCAGGACGGCGTCAACTACGAGAAGCGCCCGAGCCTGTGGATCGAACCGCTCGGCGACTGGGGCGAAGGCTCGGTGCAACTCATCGAGATCCCGACCGACGACGAGATCCACGACAACACCGTCGCCTTCTGGGTGCCCAAGGCCGATGCCAAGGCCGGGTCGAGCTACAGCCTGCAATACCGGCTGCACTGGACCGACCAGGAACCCTTTCCGTCACCGCTCGCGCGCTGCGTCGCCACCCGCATCGGCCGCGGTGGCCAGCCAGGCCAGCCGCGCCCGCAGGGCGTGCGCAAGTTCATGGTGGAGTTCATCGGGCAGCCGCTCACCACGGTGCCCTTCGGCGTGAAGCCCGAACTGGTGCTCACCGCACCGCGCGGCAAGTTCTCTTACGTATTCGCCGAGGCCGTGCCCAACGGCGTGCCAGGCCACTGGCGCGCGCAGTTCGACTTCACGCCTGAAGGCACGGAGCCGGTCGACATGCGGCTGTACCTGAAGAACGGGGATCAGACGTTGACGGAGACCTGGCTGTATCAGTACCAGCCGGGGTGAGCGGGAGCGGCTGCATCTTGCAGCCTCCTCAGTTGATTCGCGCGTTGGTCAGTTGCATGTCTTCGAACTGACTGCCCGTGAAGTCGACCTGCTCGCCCTGCAGCTTGGTCGCACTCACCTGCGTGCCTCGGCATTCGAGCAACTTCAAACGCGACCACTGGCTCGCGTCGAAATTCAGCGCGGTCCAGTTGCACCGGGTGAAGGTGCAATCGCTGAGCGTGCTGGCTTTCAACTGTGAGGCGCTGAAAGTGCAGTCGATGAAGGTGCATCCGCTGATCGCGATCCGTGCCATGTCGCACTGGCTGAAGGTGCAGCCGCTGAACTGGCATGCGGTCCAGACGGCGTCTTGAAAAGTGATCGATGTGAAGCTGCTGCCACTGAAAGCGCTGGACGAGAAGGTGATCAGGTTGAGGTCGAGGCCAGCGTAGGCATTGCCGTCACTCTGGCCGGAAAGACCCGCTAGCGCACCGCCTGCGCCTTTTCGCCATTTGTCGTGGTCCTCGATGGTTTGTTTAGTGCTCATGGTGCACCTCGACAAATGCGACTGCACATGAGGGCACCACGCGGCCCCGGAAACACCAGAGTGGCGGTGCCAGTGATTTGAAGCGTGCGCGTCGGCGCAGCACTGAATGCGGACATGTGTTCCTCCCAGAGCCCGCTCCTGTGGATCAGGAGTCAGGCGGCGGATTGTGGGAGGCCCATGTGCGCAAAAACGAGAGGAAAGAATCGGGCAACTATTGCGAAGCGAGCAGCGTGATGGACTGCACGCACCGCCCATTGCCCGGGCCGGCCCCAACCGGCCACGATCACTATTTCTTCGTGACCGACACCAGCTCGACTTCGAAATTCAGCGTTGCATTCGGCGGAATCACACCGCCCGCACCGCGCGCACCATAGGCAATCGAAGGCGGGCAGGTCAGCTTGGCCTTGCCGCCCGGCTTCATCTTCTGCACGCCTTCCGTCCAGCACGGGATCACGCCGTTGAGCGGGAACTCGGTGGGTTCACCGCGCTTGTACGAGCTGTCGAACTCCTTGCCGGTGTCGGGGAAGGTGCCGCGGTAGTGCACCTTGACCACGTCGGTGGCGGCGGGCGATGCGCCGGAGCCTTCCTTGAGCGACTGGTAGATCAGGCCGCTGGGCGTGGTCACCGCGGCGGATTGCGCAAAGGCTGCGGGGATGGCAAAGACGGACACGAGCGCGGCACAGACAAATGACTTCACGAAACACCTCGGTGGTTGAAAAGCTGCCGATTATGGACAGCCCCCGTGAAGCCGCCTGTACGCCGATGTATCCGATGGAACGGCCCTTGCTTTGGGACAGACGCACTGTCACCATCCACCCAGAGAGGAAGCCCCATGCGCTCCAACGACGCTTCGCCGGCCCCCGTCGCCGGCACCGGCCATCTCAAGAAAGTCCTCGGTCCCATCCAGTTGTGGGGCATTGCCGTCGGCCTCGTCATCTCGGGTGAGTACTTTGGTTGGAGCTACGGCTGGAACACGGCCGGCACGCTCGGCTTCCTGGTCGCCACGGTGCTGGTGGCGACGATGTACACCACCTTCATCTTCAGCTTCACCGAGCTCTCGACCGCCATCCCCCACGCGGGCGGCCCCTTCGCCTATGCGCGGCGCGCCTTCGGGCCGCGCGGCGGTTTCGTGGCGGGCTTTGCGACGCTGATCGAATTCGTCTTCGCGCCGCCGGCCATCGCGCTGGCGATCGGCGCCTACCTCAACGTGCAGTTCCCGGGCATCAATCCGAAGTGGTTCGCGGTGGGCGCGTATGTGATCTTCATCGGGCTCAACTGGATCGGTATCGGCATTGCGGCGGCGTTCGAGCTGTTCGTCACGGTGCTCGCAATCTTCGAGTTGCTGGTGTTCATGGGCGTGGTCGCACCGGGCTGGTCGATGGCGAACTTCGTGGCCAACGGATGGGCCGGGGGCAATGTGCTGAACGGCGCGGCGTTGTCGGGCATCTTCGCGTCGATCCCGTTCGCAATCTGGTTCTTCCTGGCCATCGAAGGCGCGGCCATGGCGGCCGAAGAGGCGCGCGACCCGCACCGCACTATTCCGCTGGCCTACACCACCGGCATCGTCACGCTGGTGCTGCTGGCCTTCGGCGTGATGATCTTCGCGGGCGGCGTGGGCGACTGGCGCCAGCTCGCGAACATCAACGACCCGCTGCCACAGGCCATGAAAGCGGTGGTGGGCGGCGACAGCGGCTGGCTGCACATGCTGGTGTGGATCGGGCTGTTCGGGCTCATCGCCTCGTTCCACGGCATCCTCATGGGCTACTCGCGCCAGATTTTTTGCGCTCGCGCGCGCCGGCTACCTGCCGCGCTACTTCGCCGGCCTGAGCCCGCGCTTCGACACGCCGCACCGCGCGCTGCTGGCCGGCGGCGTGATCGGCATCGCCGCCATCTTCAGCGACGAGTGGGTGCAGTTCGGCGGCCAGACGCTCACGGCCAACATCGTGACCATGGCCGTGCTCGGCGCGATCGTGATGTACCTGATCTCGATGGCCGCGCTGTTCAAGCTGCGGCGCACCGAACCGAACCTGCTGCGCACCTACCGCGCGCCCTTCTACCCGGTGTTCCCGGCCGTCGCACTCGGCCTGGGCCTGGTGTGCCTGGGCGCGATGGTCTGGTTCAACACCATGCTGACGGTGCTCTTCCTCCTGCTGATGGCGGCCGCCTACGGCTACTTCCTGCTCACCTCGGCGCAGCGCGATGCCGCCGCGCCGGACGAGATGCTGTCGTCCACGCCCTGAAAAGAATCCAACGACAAGATGCGCTATCGCACCACCATCGCCGGCCAGGGCTTCACCTTCGACGATCTGCGACAGGTGCTCGCCTGCGCCAGCCCCGCGCGCTCGGGCGACTACCTCGCGGGCCTCGGCGCGGCCACCGCGCAGCAACGCATGGCCGCGCGCCACGTGCTGGCCGACACGCCGCTCAAGCAGTTCCTCACCGAGGCGCTGATTCCCTACGAGCAGGACAACATCACACGGCTCATCATCGACACGCACGACGCGCAGGCCTTCGCGCCGGTCGCGCACCTCACGGTCGGCGATTTCCGCAACTGGCTGCTGTCCGAGCAGGCCACCACCGCCACACTCGCCGCGCTCGCGCCTGGCCTCACGCCCGAGATGGTCGCGGCGGTGTCCAAGCTCATGCGTAACCAGGACCTGGTCGCGGTCGCGAAGAAGTGCCACGTGGTCACGCGCTTTCGCGACACCATCGGCCTGCCCGGCCATCTGGCCGTGCGCCTGCAACCCAACCACCCGACCGACGACCTGCGCGGCGTGGCCGCTTCCACGCTCGACGGCCTGCTCTACGGCGCGGGCGATGCGGTGATCGGCATCAACCCCGTGTCCGACAGCCTGCCGGTGCTCGGGCGCCTGCTGCACATGCTCGACGAGGTGATCCAGCGCTTCGAGATTCCCACGCAGAGCTGCGTGCTCACGCATGTGACCAACACGCTGAAGCTCGCCGAGGCCGGCGCGCCGGTGGACCTGGTATTCCAGTCGATTGCCGGCACCGAGCAGGCGAACCTGTCGTTCGGCGTGACGCCCGCGCTGCTCGACGAGGCGCACGCCGCTGCGCAATCGCTCGCACGCGGCACCGTCGGCAACAACCTCATGTACTTCGAGACCGGCCAGGGCAGTGCGCTCTCGGCCAACGCCAACTTCGGGGTCGACCAGCAGACCTGCGAGGTGCGTGCCTATGCGCTCGCGCGGCGCTACCAGCCGCTGCTCATCAATACCGTGGTCGGCTTCATCGGCCCCGAGTACCTGTACGACGGCAAGCAGATCATCCGCGCCGGGCTCGAAGATCATTTCAGCGGCAAGCTGATGGGACTGCCGATCGGCTGCGACATCTGCTACACCAACCACGCCGAAGCCGACCAGGACGACATGGACACGCTGCTCGTGCTGCTGGGCACGGCGGGCATCAACTTCATCATGGGCATCCCGGGCGCCGACGACGTGATGCTCAACTACCAGAGCACCTCGTTCCACGACGCGCTCTTCCTGCGCGAGACGCTGGGCCTGAAGCGCGCCCCCGAATTCGAGGCCTGGCTGCAGCGCATGCAGATCACCGACACCGCCGGGCGGCTTGCACCGCCGTCGGCCAACCGGCTGCTGAGCGACATGGGCGGGCTGTCCGCGCTGGCGCCATGAGCGATTCACCCGTCACCCCCAACCCCTGGGCCCAATGGCGCGCCGCCACGCCCGCGCGGCTCGCACTCGGCCGCGCCGGTGCCGGCATGCCCACCGACGAAACGCTGCGCTTCGGCTGGGCCCACGCGATGGCGCGCGACGCGATCCATGCGGCGCTCGACGTCGACGCACTCGACACCGCACTGCGCGCCGACCAATGGGACGTGAACCGCGTGCACAGCCGCGCGCCCGACCGCACCACCTACCTGCGCCGCCCCGACCTCGGCCGCCAGCTCGACGCCGAAGACGCCGCGCGCCTGCGCGACGAGCGGCCTGCAGGCGGCTGCGATGTCTGCCTCGTGATCGGCGACGGCCTCTCCTCGCTCGCCGTGGCGCGCCACGCCGTGCCGCTGCTCGCTGCGCTGCGCCCGCAGCTGCCGCCCGGCACGCGCCTGTCACCCGTGTTCATCGCCACGCAGGCGCGCGTCGCGCTGGCCGACGAACTGGGCGAAGCGGTCGGTGCGACGCTGTCGGTCATGCTGATCGGCGAACGCCCGGGCCTGAGCTCCCCCGACAGCCTCGGCATCTACCTGACCCACGCGCCACGGCGCGGCAGGCACGATGCCGAACGCAACTGCATCTCGAACGTGCGGCCCGAGGGGCTGTCGTATGCACACGCGGCCTTCAAGCTGGCGTGGCTGGTGCGCGAATCGCTGCGCCGGGGGCTGAGCGGTGTGGGGCTCAAGGACGAGAGCGATCTGGCCGTGCTGGAGCCGCCCGAAGCAAAGCCGCCGGGACTGACCGGTTAGGCCAGGCTTCCAAAATCCATAAATACGCAATAAAATGACTTTTAAGCCGTTTAAGAGTCACTTTATTGATGCCAAAGAGCAGCCGAAGCCTTTCAGCCCTGCCGTCGCAGACCGTCAAGCCTCTTGAGGGCCTGGGCCTGCGCCTGCGCGCGCACCGGGTGCACCGCGCATGGACGGTCGCCGAAATGGCCGAACGGCTGATGTGTTCCCCCAACACGCTGCGGGCCCTCGAATCCGGTAAGCCAGGCACCAGCATCGGCCTGCTCGCCCATGCGCTGTGGCTGCTGGGCCAGATCGATTCGCTCGACGGCGTGGCGCCGGCTCCCGCTGAACTGGCGGCGAAGCGCCGTGTGCGCCGATCGGCCGCACACGGCGCTGCGGGCGTGATCGCGGAGGGCGAACGTGACTTCTGATCAGCTCGATGCCGAACGGCGCATCTACGTCGGTCTCGCACACCGCACGGGCGAACCGGTGCAACCGGCCGGCCTGATGAAGGTGGTCCGCCGCGGGGTCGTGGAGTCCGGCGAGTTCGCCTACGGCCGGCGCTACCTCGAAGACCCGGCGGCTGCGCCGCTGAACCCCGAGACCCTGCCGCTGCGCGACGCGGCGTTCGTGCTGACCGAGCAACGCATCCGCGACGGTGGCGCCATGCCGCTCACGCTGCGCGATGCCCTGCCCGACAGCTGGGGCCGCAAGGTGCTCGAAATACGCCAAGGCAAGCCGCTGTCCGACATCGACGCGCTGCTGCTGACCAACGAGGACCGTGTCGGCGCGATGGTGTTCGCCGAAGCGCTGCCCATCCACAGCGACGAACCGCCCGTCACGCTCTGGTCGCTGCAGGCGCTTGCCGAGGCCTCGCGCCGGGTCGAAGACGGCAGGGACATCGGTCCCGACATGCACCTGCTGCTGCGCGGCGGAAGCCTGGGCGGTGCGCGCCCCAAGGCTGCCTTCGTGCACGAAGGCCGGCGCTGCATCGCCAAGTTCGCATCGCGCGGCGACGACCATGACGTGGAGGTGATCGAAGCGGCCACGCTCTGGCTGGCCGATGCCTGTGGCATCGCGGTGCCTCCGTTCCTGCTGCAACCTCTTGCCGCCGGGCACGCCTTGCTGGTCGAACGCTTCGACCGGTCCGGGCCGGTCACCGACGAGCAGCGCTTTCACTACCTCTCGGCCGCGGCACTGCTCGATGTTCCTTACGAATCCAGCCGGGGCAGCTACGTCGAGCTGGCGCAACTGCTGCGGCGCCTCTCGCGGCAGCCGCAGGAAGACCTGGCCGAGCTGTTCCGGCGCCTGGTGTTCAACCTGGCGGTGGGCAACAGCGACGACCACGTCAAGAACCATGGCGCACTACGGGGCGAAGACGGCCTCTGGCAGCTGGCCCCGGCCTTCGATCTCGTCATGCAACTGGGCGGCCACACCGGCTACCAGGAACTCGCCATCCTCCCGGGACAGCACGCCTCGAGCCTCGGATTGGCGCGCGCCGCGGCGCCTCATTTCGGCCTGTCAACGGCGCAGGCGGACGAAGTCATCCGCACCATCGAAGAAACCGTCGGTGTGCAAGCCGCGGCAAGTGTCGAGGCCGCCGGAGGCAATCGCGATCTGGTGCGCCGGGTCGCAACGTTCATCGCGCAGCAGCACGACCGCATCCGCACCTAGGCGCAGGGGCGGACGCTTGCCTATGATCTTGTCATTCCACCCAGGAGACAAAGAGATGACCGCCCCCCGCTACCCCCTTGCCGAACTGAAAGACCTGCCCGACGACATCCGCACCGCGATCCTCGCCGTGCAGGAAAAGGCCGGCTTCGTGCCCAACGTGTTCCTCGGCCTTGCGCGCCGCCCTGCCGAATGGCGCGCCTTCTTCGCGTACCACGACGCGCTGATGCTGAAGGAAGAAGGCTCGCTCACCAAGGGCGACCGCGAGATGATCGTCACCGCCACCAGCGCGGTCAATCAATGCCTGTACTGCGTGGTGGCGCACGGCGCGCTGCTGCGCATCTACGAGAAGAAACCGCTGGTGGCCGACCAGGTGGCGGTGAACTACCGCAAGGCCGACATCACGCAGCGCCAGCGCGCGATGCTCGACTTTGCGATGAAGGTCTGCGAACGCTCGCACGAGATCGACGACCGCGACTTCGGGCCGCTGCATGCGCACGGCTTCGACGACGAGGACATCTGGGACATCGCGGCCATCACGGCCTTCTTCGGCCTGAGCAACCGGCTGGCCAGCTTCAGCGGCATGCAGCCGAACCCGGAGTTCTTCCTGATGGGCCGGCTGCCGCGCGAGAAAAAGTAAGACGGACTCAACCCTTGCCGCGGCACGAGGCCAGCGCGTCGAGTGCGGGCTTGTAGGTGGGCGTGGTCACGTCCATGAGGCCCAGCACCGTGTGATAGAGGTTGTCGTGCGTGAGTGGCGCATCCAGGCCCGCTTCCATGCACGAGCGCGAGAGCTTGCGGCGCTCGCTCATGCCGTCGCCGAACCACGTGACCATGGGCACGTGCTTCTGCGCATCGGGCGCGAAGCTGTACGGCACGCCGTGCAGGAACAGGCCGTACTCGCCCAGCGACTCGCCGTGGTCGCTGATGTAGAGCAGCGCCGGGTCGTACTGCTTCGATTGGGTCTTGAGCCAGTCGATGGTCTGGCCGAGGAAATGGTCGGTCTGGGCGATCGAGTTGTCGTAGACGTTCATCAGCTCGGCATGCGCGCACTCGGCCAGCGCGTTGGTCTTGCACTCGGGCGTGAAGCGCTTCAGTTCGGGCGCCGAGCGCTTGTAGTAGGCCGGGCCATGGCTGCCCATCTGGTGCATCACGAGCACGACGCCCTTGGCGCGGCGCTCAGCGGGCAGCGCGGCGATGCGTTCGTCCAGGCCCTTGAGCATCACGTTGTCGAGGCACTCCTCGCCGTCGCACAGCGCCTTCTTGGTGGCGGCGTCGAGGCCGTCGAAGGCCGAGGCGTTCGGGATGCGCGCGCACACGCCCTTGCAGCCGGCCTGGTTGTCGAGCCAAAACACCGCCAGACCCGAGGCCTGCAGCACGTCCATGAGGTTCTCGTACTCGTCCTTGCGCGACTCGTAGCCGTCCTTGCCCAGCGGGGAGAACATGCACGGCACCGAGGCCAGCGTGTTGGTGCCGCACGAGCGCACCTCGCGGTAGCTCAGCACGTTGCGCTTGGCGAGGTCGGGCGTGGTGTCGCGGACGTAGCCGTTCAGGCCAAAGTGATCGGCGCGCGCGGTCTCGCCCACCACCACGATGAACAGCGGCGGCCGCGTCTGCGCCGCGTAGCTCGCGCCCAACGCGGTGCCGGCGGTGATCGGAATCAGCTTGCTGCTGCGTTTGAACATCGGCTTGAGCACCACGGCGCCGGCCGAGTACAGGCTGGCGATCGGGTTCATCATGTAGCGCAGCTGCACGTTGTTGCGCATGAGCGGCGCGAGCTGCCGGTTCATGGCCACGGCCGTGCCCACGGCCACGATGGCAGCCAGCGCCAGCAGCAGCGCGTTGCGCCAGAAGTGCGACAGCAGCCCCATCCGCACGATGCGCACGCGCCAGATCGCCCAGGCTGCCGGCAGCACCACCACGAGCACGTTGAAGGCCATGCGCCAACTCAGGAGGTCGCGCGCTTCGTTGGGGTCGGTCTGGAACGCGTTGGCGATCATGCTCGGGTCCATCACCACGCGGTACTGGAGCATGTAGTGCTGCGCCACCGCGGCGATGACGACCACGGCCAGCCACAGCGGCTTCATCCAGCGCGACCAGGCCGTGAGCGACAGCATCGCGACGGTGCCGCAGAAGGTGAGCATCCCCAGGCCGAAGACGGTCGGCATGTAGGTGCTGGGCGCCCCGCCCAGGCGGGCCAGGTCGTTCAGCAGCGGCCAGTTGGCCGTGAGGCCGAGGTACACACTGAGCCAGAGGATCACCTGCCGCGTCGAGCGGGGTCGCGAGATCCAGCGATCGACGCGTGCCCACAAGGAGTCGGAAGTGCTGCGCGCGTCGGGAGACGCGGACGAGGAGTTTTCAGACAGGAGGTGGCCCGGCACAGGCGCGGACTCTATACGCGAAAGAGGCATCCGCCTACTGTAAAAAACGCATCTGAAGGGAGTCTGAACCGCCTCCCTCGCACCGGGAAGAAATCGCCCTAGATGCCGCGCCGTGCACGTGCACGCCAGCGGGCCTGGCGAGCCCAGCGCGACGCACGCAACGATCGCACGAACGGCCGGATCGCGCCGGCATGTGCCACGGCCATCGACACGAGCGCCCCGAGGATCGCGGCCCCGGCGACATCGGACGGAAAGTGCAGGCCCAGGTACAGGCGGCTCCACGCCACCAGCGCCGCCATCGCGATCGCGGCACATGCCGGCGCGCGCCATGGCAGGCACCACAGCAACGAGAAGGCCGCGGCAAAGGTGCCGGCCGCATGCAGGCTCGGAAAGCCCGGCCGCGCGCCCTGCGGCACCCACTGGATGCCCAGGCCATAAAACGCGGGCCGCGGAAACGGCAGCAGGGAACGGAAGGTGTTCACCACCAGCC
The DNA here is from genome assembly GCF_002754375.1 of Variovorax sp. 54. NCBI lineage: Bacteria > Pseudomonadati > Pseudomonadota > Betaproteobacteria > Burkholderiales > Comamonadaceae > Variovorax > Variovorax sp. 54. Next base: position 5,931,145 of record NZ_PEFF01000001.1, on the reverse strand, counting down.
ACACCACGAGCACGCTGATCAACGCGGTGAAGAAGGCGTGGCGCCAGCGGCGGTCGAAGGCGGCAGCCAGCGCGATGGACAGTGCCAGCAGCGTCGGCAGCACGTTGGACGCGAACACCGCGAACCGGATGCTCCACGCCGGCGCCGAGGCCGAGGCGTTGATCCAGCCGAACAGTGCGAAATCAAGGGCTTGCATGCAGGGGCGCGCTGCGCTCGACAGGAAGGGAGGACCGAGACTTGCGGCGCGTCACCACCAGTTCGATGACGAACCCGACCGTCCAGCAGACCCAGGCGGTCCACAGCGTGTGGCTCATGTAGTGCGCGCCGCGCATCTGCTGCGCCACGCCCAGCATGAGGCCCGCGACCAGCGCCACGCCGAACCAAAGGGCCGCCGCGCGCGCCGACACGTGCCGCAGCACGAAATACCCGCCGAGGTAAGCGAAGGCGGCCGAGGCATGGCCGGCCGGGAAGCAGCCGCCGGGCCCGCCGTCGCCCACGCCCCAGGACCAATGCGACACGTAGCGCGCCACGCCGCCGAACTCCTTCAGGTCCCAGGGGCAGCTGGTGTCGCTCGCATGCTTGACCAGGCTCACGGCCAGCACCGAGGCCAGCACGCTCAGCGCGAGCTGCGCCCGGGCACCCCGGCTCAGGCGCCGCAGCAGGCCCACGGGCCAGCGGATGGCGGCGAACAGGCCGATCACCAGCAACCAGCTGAGGTTTCGCGCGCCCTCGTGCATCACGTGGACCAGGAAAGGGTTCTCGCGCCAGGGGAAACCCATCGGCGTGCCGGCCAGACGCGCCAGCGGCAGGTCGCCGCCAAGGGCGTCCCAGGTCATCAACAGGGCCAGGGCAAGCAAGGTCAAGGCTCCGAGACGGAGGTTCGGGGTACGGGTCATGAAGAAGAAACAGGCCTCTGAACAGACTGGCGCGAGCCTACGCAGGCGGGATGAACCCAGTCTGAAGGGACCTGAACGATTCCTGACTCGGTTTTCCGGCCAGGGGCGGCGCTATAGACTTCGAGTTTTTGTAAGGGCCACCGCGTGCGAATCTTGCTGGTCGAAGATGACAGTTCGTTGGCAGACGCGGTCTGCAGCTACCTGGTCGCCAAGGCGTTCGTGGTCGACGTGGCCCCCAGCCTGGCCGACGCGCGCGGCGCGCTGCTCTCGGTGCAGTACGCTGCGGTGCTGCTCGACCTGCACCTGGGCGACGGCGACGGCCTCTCGCTGCTGCCGCAGGTGCGCGCGCTGCGCGAGCCGCCCATCGTCATCGTGCTCACGGCCCGCGACCAGGTCACCGACCGCATCCGCGGCCTCGATGCGGGCGCCGACGACTACCTCATCAAGCCCTACGACCCGGCCGAACTGCTCGCGCGGCTGCGCGCCGTGGAGCGCCGGCGCAGCGCCAACACCTCGCCGGTGCTGCAGCTGGGCACGCTGGAGATCGACCTGGCCCACGACCGCGTGCGCAAGGACGGCGTGCCCGTCGTGCTCACGCAGAAGGAATGGGCGCTGCTGCGCGTGATGGCCACGCGGCCCGAGCGCATCCACACGCGCGACAACCTGGCCGATGCGCTCTACGGCTTCGGCGACGAAGCCGACAGCAACACGCTCGAGGTGTTCATCAGCCGGCTGCGGCGCAAGCTCGGGCGCAGCCACATCCAGACGCTGCGCGGCCTGGGCTACCGGCTGTCGTTCTCGGCGGACGACGAGGAATGATGAGCGGCCCGTTGCGGCGCGACCGCCGCGATTCGCTGGCCGGGCGCCTCACCCGCACGCTGATCCTGTGGGTCGGCGGCGTGTGGCTGGTGTGCGTGTTCGCCGTGGTCTGGTATGTGGACCGCGAGATCAACCACAACTTCGACAACGAACTCGTGGAGGTGTCGCACCGCATGTTCGAGCTGGCGCTGCATGAGCTCGACAGGCTGCAGCATCCGGGCGTGGGCAACAGCGGCAACGACGGCAGCGGTGTCAGCAGCGTGTCGGCCAGCAGCGCGCCGCTGATCGCCCCCAAGCAGCTGTTCTCGGAAGACGCGGTGATGTACCAGATCGTGGACATCCACGAGCACGTGCTGCTGCGCTCGGCCGAAGCGCCCATCGATGCCTTCGATGTGCCGCTGGCCGCCGGCTTCGCCAGCAACCAGAACTGGCGCATCTACACCGTGCGCCATCCGTCGCTCGGGCTGTACATCCAGGTGGCCGACCCGCTCGACGAACGCCGCGAGGCACTGAACCGGACCCTGTTCGGGCTGATCATTCCGCTGGGCGCGGTGCTGCCGCTGCTGGCGCTGGTGTTGCGCAACGTGGCCCGCACCGAACTGCAGCTGCTGCAGCGGCTCGCCGCCGAGATCGAGAAGCGCAACGGCGCCGACCTGCGCCCGATCGCCCTGCCCGGCCTGCCGCAGGAACTGCGCGCGGTGGGCGACCACGTCAACCGCCTGCTCGAGCGGCTGTCGCAATCGCTCGACGTGGAGCGCGCGCTGGCCGCCAACGCCGCGCACGAGCTGCGCACGCCGCTGGCCGCCGCGCGCCTGCGGCTGCAGACCGCGCTCGACCACGACCTGAAGCGCGCCGACGTCGAAGGCGCGCTGCAGGCGCTGCAGATGCTCAGCCACCGCGCCGAAAAGCTGCTGCAGCTGTCGCGCGCCGAATCGGGTGCCTCGCTCACGCGGGCGCGGGTCGACCTGGTGCAGCTGGCGGGCGCGGTGGCGCAGGAGTTCTGGGAAGACCCGAAGATCAGCGGGCGCCTGAAGCTCAAGGTGCCCGACAGCGCGGCGCCCGTGGCTTTCGGCGACGTCGATGCGCTGGCGATCGCGCTGCGCAACCTCGTCGAAAACGCGCTGCGTTACAGCGTTGACGGCCGCGTGACCATCGAGGTGGCGGCGCCGTGCGTGCTGGTGGTGCGCGATGCCGGCCCGGGTGTCAGCCCCGAGCAGTTGCAATCACTGCGCCAGCGCCATGTGCGCCACAGCTCGGACCGCGCCGGCTACGGCCTGGGCATGTCGATCGTGGGCACCATCGTCGAGAAGCACAACGCAACGCTGGAGCTCGCCTCGCCGCCGCCCGGTGCGGCGCGCGGCTTCGAGGCGCGGATCGTGCTGCGGCCGGCCTGAGCTTTTCCGTGAGGTCAGCGCATCTTCAGTCGCTGACGATCTCGCGCAGCCAGTCGGGCAGCGCCAGCGCCTTCTGCTTCGGAAAGTCGACCCAGATGGTGGTGGCGCCGCCGGCCGCGCAGAGCACGTCGGGCGCGTCTTCGCGGACCATGGTGGCCCAGCTTTCGAAGGTGGTGCGCCCCGGGTCGCTCACGTACATCTTGATCCGCACGTTGCCCGGGTACTCGATCTGGCGGTAGAAGTTGCAAAAGGCGTTGACGATCACCATGCCCTCGCCGCCCGGCGTGGGCTCGACGCCGAGCGAGCGGATCCAGTCGATGCGCGCGGTCTCGAGGTAGCGAAAGTAGGTGCCGTTGTTCAGGTGGCCCATGGCGTCCATGTCGCCCCAGCGGATGGGGATCGACATTTCATACACGAGCTTCTTCTTTTCGGGGATTTCGATTCTCATCGGTGGGCCTTGATGGATGCGAGGATGCCCAGGACGAACAGCGCCGCCGCCAGCCATTCGGTGGCCTGCGGCCAGCGGCCGTCCCAGAGGAAGGAATAGAGCAAGGCGAACAGCGTCTCGCTCACGATCAGTTGGCCGCAGAGGCTGGCCGAAAGGCGCTGGCTTGCGATGTTCCAGAGAATGGTTGCGAGCCACGACGAGCCGAAGCCGCTCGCCAGCGCAATCCAGATGAAGAGCATGCCGTCGGGCTGCGACTGCAGCGTGGCGGCATCGCTGCCCGCCACCGCCCACAGCAGCAAGGCGCCCAGGCCGGTGGCAATGCCGAGCCAGTTGGCCCAGTCGGCCGCGTGCACCTCGCGGTGCCGTTGCAGCCAGGCGGCATTGAGCAGGCCGTAGACCGTCCAGCTCACCATCGAACACAGCGCCAGCGCAATGCCCCAGCCGAAGCGGGCGCCGCCGCCGCCCGCGCCGTGGTGCGCCGACCACGCGCCCCAGATCATGAGTGCGATGCCCGCGCCCGTGAGCAGCAGGCCGGGCAGCAAGGCCCGCATGTGCAGGCCCGCGGGCCGGCCCAGCAGCATCATCCAGACGGGAATGGTGCCGATGATGAGGCTGGGCACCTCGGTACCAGCCGCTTCAATGCCGAAGGCCAGCAGCAGGTAGTAGCCGCTGAAGCCGAGCACGCTGAGCCCGAGTGCCGCCAGCGCCTGCCGGCCCGTGGGCCAACGCACCGCTGCGGGCCGCGCGAACACCGCCAGCGCCGACACCGCGCCGAACACCGCGAAGCGCGCCGCCGTGATGTCGACCATGCCGAAGTGGCCCACCATGCGCGGCGCCACGAACACCAGGCCCCAGAGCGCACCCGCAGCCAGCCCGGCTGCGATGCCGATCCACGCCCGCGGACTCAGATCGCGAACCCGTCGTCGGCCGCGATGACCGCGCCGTTCACGAAATGGCTCTCGCCGCTGGCCAGCAGCACGATCAGGCCGTCGAGGTCTTCGGGCTTGCCCACGCGCTTGCGTGGCAGCATGCTGACCAGCTTGGCGCCGCCCTCGGTGCTCCAGTGTTCCTCGTTGAGCTCGGTCGTGATGTAGCCCGGGCACAGCGCATTCACGTTGATGCCGAAGCGGCCCCACTCGAGCGCCATGGCCTTGGTCATCTGCACCACCGCGGCCTTGCTCATGCAGTAGGTGCCGATCTGCGGCATGACCTTCAGCGCCGCTGACGACGCGATGTTGATGATGCGTCCGCCGATGTAGGTGCCCGGCGCCTTGCCCTGGGCGCGCGCCAGCATGCGCTTGCCGACCTCTTGCGCCACGAAGAAAGAGCCCTTCACGTTGGTGTCGAAGATGTAGTCGTAGTCGTCGGGCGTGACGTCCTGCAGGCGCTGCGTGGTGCTCACGCCCGAGTTGTTGACCAGGACGTCGATGGGGCCCACTTCGGTTTCGGCGCGCGCCACGGCGGCCTTGATGCTGCCGAAATTGGTCACGTCGAGTTCGACCACGTGGGCGTCGCCGCCCTCGCCTTCGATGCGCGCGCGCAGTTCCTTGAGCTTGTCGACGCGGCGGCTGGCCAGCACCACGGCGGCGCCGGCACGGGCCAGTGTTTTCGCGAACTGGGCGCCCAGTCCGCTGGAGGCGCCGGTGACGAAAGCCACGCGGCCGGAGAGATCGATGCTGTAAGCCATGAACGGAATCCTGTGGAGTCGCGCAGGTGACGCAGGGCGCCTCGCCCGCGAGTGACAAGGACCACCGCCGGACGCCGCATAAAATGCCCGGCGAACCGGGACGCCCCCGCGCCTCTAAAAATCATTATCGACCCAACCCACATGACGCACGACGAAATCCTCGCCCAGTTCGGCCCTCGCGAAGCCATGGAATACGACGTGGTCGTGGTCGGCGGCGGCCCCGCCGGCCTCTCGACCGCGATCCGCCTCAAGCAGCTCGCCGCCCAGCAGGAGAAGGAAATCTCCGTCGTGGTGCTCGAGAAGGGTTCCGAGCCCGGCGCGCACATCCTGTCGGGCGCCATCATGGACCCGCGCGCGCTCAACGAACTGCTGCCCGACTGGCAGGAACTCGGCGCGCCGCTGAACCAGCCCGTGACCGACGACGCCATGGTGTTCCTCGGCGAAAAGTCGGGCCTGCGCACGCCCAACGCGTTCCTGCCGGCGTGCTTCCAGAACCACGGCAACTACATCATCAGCCTGGGTGCCTTCACCAAGTGGCTGGCGCAGCAGGCCGAGAACCTCGGCGTGGAAATCTTCCCGGGCTTCCCGGCCGCCGAAGTGCTCTACAACGAGAACGGCTCGGTGCGCGGCGTCGCCACCGGCAACATGGGCGTCGGCAAGGACGGCGAACCCACCGAGAACTTCCAGCTCGGCATGGAGCTGCTGGGCAAGTACACGGTGTTCGCCGAAGGCGCACGCGGCCACCTGGGCCGCCAGCTCATCGCGAAGTTCAAGCTCGACGAAGGCCGCGACCCGCAGACCTACGGCCTGGGCGTCAAGGAAGTCTGGGAAATCGACCCCAAGCGCCACCAGCCCGGCTTCGTGTTGCACACGGCCGGCTGGCCGATGGACAACAACACCTACGGCGGCGCGTTCCTCTATCACATGGAGGACAACAAGGTCACGATGGGCTTCATCACGGGTCTGGACTACAGCAACCCGTACCTGAGCCCGTTCGAGGAAATGCAGCGCTGGAAGCTGCACCCCAACATCCGCTGGTACCTCGAAGGCGACGAAGCCAAGGGCATCAAGCCCGCCAAGCGCATCGGCTACGGCGCGCGCGCCATCACGGCCGGCGGCCTGATGTCGCTGCCCAAGACGGTGTTCCCTGGCGGCGCGCTGGTCGGCTGCGAAGCCGGCTACCTCAACGTGAGCCGCATCAAGGGCAGCCACGCCGCCATCAAGACCGGCATGCTGTGCGCCGAGGCCGCATTCGACGCGGTCATGGCCGGCCGCCAGCACGACGAACTCACGGCCTACCCGGCCGCGTTCGAGAAGAGCTGGCTCTACACCGAGCTGAACAAGGCGCGCAACTTCAAGGCCTGGTTCAAGAAGGGCCTGGGCATCGCGACCGTCATGAACGGCGTCGAGCAGTGGCTGCTCAAGGGCCACATCCCATGGACCCTGCGCCGCAACAAGCCCGACCACCAGTACCTGAAGCCGGCTGCCGAGTGCAAGCCCATCGTCTATCCGAAGCCGGACGGCAAGCTCACCTTCGACCGCCTGTCGAGCGTGTTCATCAGCAACACGAACCATGAAGAGCAGCAACCCGCCCACCTGACGCTGAAAGACGCGTCGGTGCCGGTCAACGTGAACCTCACCAAGTTCGCCGGCCCCGAAAGCCGCTACTGCCCGGCCGGCGTGTACGAGTTCGTGCCCGACGAAGCCAGCGCCGGCAAGGAGCGCCTGCAGATCAACGCGCAGAACTGCGTGCATTGCAAGACCTGCGACATCAAGGACCCGACGCAGAACATCGTCTGGGTGACGCCCGAAGGCGGCGGCGGTCCGAACTACGTGGGCATGTAAGCCACCGGTCCCGTGTCGACACCAGGCCCTCCCTTCGCGGAGGGCCTTTTTTTTGCGACGATGCGTCCGATCGGGGAGCCGCAGCGTAAGTGCGAACAGGATGGTGATGTGCGTCGCCTTCCGTCCACCCTTTCGACCTTTTTCACAGAGGACCTTGCACCATGAACACCCTGCTTCACCGTGTCGCGATCGCCGCCCTTCTGGCTTTGACCGCAGGCCACGCGCTGGCCGCCGACCCGGCGCCCGCGCCGGCCCCCAAGGCCACCGCTGCACCCGCCAACAGCCTGGCCGCCGCCCGCGCCCTGATCGCCGACAGCAAGTGGACCGCCGCCATCAGTGAGCTGGAGCGCGTCAACGACACCGGCAATGCCGACTGGAACAACCTCATGGGCTACAGCCTGCGCAAGTCGGGCGCGGGCAAGTGGTCGGCCTCCGAGAAGTACTACGACGCCGCGCTGCGCATCGATCCCAAGCACCGCGGCGCGCTCGAATACTCGGGCGAGCTGTACCTGTCGCTGGGCGACCTGCCGCGCGCCGAACAACGACTGGCCGCACTCGGCCAGGCCTGTGCCATGAACTGCCCGGAGTACGGCGACCTGAAGGCCTCGGTTGAGCGCTTCAAGGCCAACGGCGGCAAGAAGAGCTGACACCGCAGCGGACGGCAGTGACCTGATGCGTCTTCAGCACCTGCCCGAACTACGGGGCCTGCGAATCCACCGGTGAGCGCATGCCGACGAACTGCCGGGCGCGCAGCCTCGTGCGCGCAACCGCCGCGTCCAGCGAGGGCTGCTGCATGATCACGAGCACGCCCTGCCGGCCGCCACGGTGCAGGATCTCCGCGACACCCGCGTAGTCGCCGCTGGCCGTTTGCCTGAAGTGGAACGCGCATGACCAGCCGCCCTGGAGATCGACCGACAGGGCCGCCGCGGCGGGCGGGCTCGGCATTTCATCGCTCCTGGGTGGGCCGAGCACGGGTACTGATGTCCTTATGGTTGTATCGCGGAGGGGGTGAGCGGGACTGCGGTCCGAGGCCCGGCGTCTTCGGCGTCCTGCAACGCCAGCGTTCCGCGTCCGCTCTTCGAGGGCACGCAGGCGCATGGCCAGTGCCGGCGTGGAGCGGCCGCAGTGTCGCTCAGTGGCAAATGGCGTCTATCCCCAGAACCGGTTATTCGATGCGGAGCGGTCGCGCCGGCGCCGAAGAGCCACGATCCGCGGTCGCACGTATCCTCGCCGTTCACAGGAGACATCCCCCATGCACATCGTCATCACCGGCGGCGCCGGCTTCCTCGGCGCGCGCCTGGCGCGCACCCTGCTGGCCCTCGGCCCACTGTCGCTCGCCGGCGCCCCCGCCCGCGACATCGCACGCATCACGCTGGTCGACCGCGCACCGCCGCCGCCCGACCTCGCAGCCAACGCGCGCATCGCAGCCGCCACCGGCGACCTCAACGCCCAGCTGGCCGACGACGGCGCCACCTTCTGGCGCGAGGCCGATGCGGTGTTCCATCTGGCGGCCGCCGTCAGCGGCGAATGCGAGGCCGACTTCGACCTCGGCATGCGCAGCAACTTCGCCGCCACGCACGGCCTGCTCGAGAAGCTGCGCGCGCTGGGCACGCGGCCGGTGCTGGTGTTCTCCAGCTCGCTCGCCGTGTTCGGCGATTCGCCCGAGCAGCCGCTGCCCGCACTCATCGACGACCACACGCTGCCCACGCCGCAGACCAGCTACGGCATCCAGAAATTCATCGGCGAGCAGCTGGTGGCCGACTACACGCGCAAGGGCTTCGTGCAGGGGCGCAGCGTGCGCCTCATGACGGTGAGCGTGCGCCCCGGCCAACCGAACGGTGCGGCCTCGGGCTTCTTCAGCGGCATGATCCGCGAGCCGCTGGCCGGGCTGCGCGCGGCCTGCCCGGTGCCCGACGAGACACCCGTGGCCATCGCCTCGCCGGCCCGCACCATCGAAGGCATCGTGCGCGCCGCCGAAGCCAGCGATGCCGAATGGGGCCCGCGCACCGCGCTCAACCTGCCGTCGCTGGCCACCACCGTGGGCGAGATGGCCGCCGCACTCGAACGCGTGGCCGGCCGGGCCGCCACCGACCTGCTCGACCGCACGCCCGACGCCACCATCGGCCGCATCGTGAAGACCTGGCCGGGCCGCTTCGACACGCCCCGCGCGCGGGGCCTGGGCCTGGCGGCCGACGAGAACTTCGACGCGGTGATTCGTGCCTACGTCCGTGAAAGTCCCGACGCGGTGAAACTGGTTATTCGGGCATAGTCATTTCTTTTGCATGAAACCGGTCTCAGGCCCGTTTCACGCATCCTTTTTTCCAACCGAGGAGACAGACAAATGAAGTTGACCCGACTGGCCGCAGGCTTGGTGCTGGGCATGGGCATGGCCTGCGCCGCTTTTGCGCAGACGACCATGAAGATCAGCATTTCCGTGGCGCAGAACTCGCACCAGGGCGTGGCCATCGACACCTTCGCCAAGGAAGTCGAAAAGCGCACGGGCGGCCGCTACAAGGTCCAGACCTTCTACAACGGCGCACTCGGCGGCGAACGCGAGTCGATCGAGGCGGTGCAGCTGGGCACCCAGGAACTGGCCTTCTCGTCGACCGGCCCGATCCCCAACTTCGTGCCCGAGACCAAGATCCTCGACGTGCCCTTCCTGTTCCGCGACAAGGCCCATGCACGCGCCGTGCTGGACGGCCCCATCGGCCAGGAAATGCTGACCAAGTTCGATGCCAAGGGCTTCAAGGCGCTGGCGTGGGCCGAGAACGGCTTCCGCCACATGACCAACAGCAAGCGCGACGTGAAGGTCCCTGAAGACCTCAAGGGCCTGAAGATGCGCACGATGGAAAACCCGGTGCACATCGCCGCCTACAAGGGTTTCGGCATCGTGACCACGCCGATGGCCTTCCCCGAAGTGTTCACGGCGCTGCAGCAAGGCACGGTCGACGGCCAGGAGAACCCGCTGCCGGTGATCATCTCGGCCAAGTTCGACCAGGTGCAAAAGCACCTCTCGCTGACCGGCCACGTCTACTCGCCCTGCATCTTCGTGATGAACAAGGGCACCTTCGACAAGCTGAGCGCGGCCGACAAGCAGGCCTTCCTCGACGCGGCCAAGGAAGGCGCCAAGGCCAACCGCGCGCGCGTGGACGAAGACGACGCCAAGGGCGTGGCCGACCTGCGCGCCAAGGGCATGACCGTGATCGACAACGTCGACAAGGCCAAGTTCGTGGCGGCGCTGGCACCGGTGAACGCCCAGTTCGAAAAGGACTTCGGCAAGGCCAACCTCGACAAGATCCGCAACTACAAGTGATGACCCGGCGGCTGTCCTGCTGACAGCGTCGATGCCCGCCCAGCCTGGTCTGGCGGGCTTTTTTCGTTGAGAACCCGAAGAAACCGAAGAAACCGAACCATGCGAGCTGTTGTGTATGAAAGCTAAATTCCTCGCCATCGAGCGCTGGACCACCGGCGTGTCGATGGTCGCCGCCTGCCTGATGCTGGTGATCGCCTCGGCGCTGGGCGTGTTCCAGATCGTCACCCGCTTCGTGCTGGAACAACCCGCCGAGTGGAGCGAGATCCTGATCCGCGTGAGCCTGATCTGGATGGTGTTCCTGGGCATCCCGATGGCCTTCCGCCAGGGTGCGATGGTCAGCGTCGACGTGCTCTACCGCTGGAGTTCGCCGCGCGTGCGCCGCGTGCTCGACGCCGTGGTGGCACTGGCCGCGCTGTCGCTGATGCTGGTCATCCTGTGGTGGGGCTGGGACTACGCCATGCGCGGGCGCGTGCAGTCGATGGCCGGCCTCGAAAGCCTGTCGATGGTCTGGGCCTACCTGGCCATGCCCGTCGGTTCCGTGTTCTGTCTGTTCGGCATTGCCGGCAATTTTCTCGATCCCAAGCGGCTCGAACTGGAGACCGCGCAATGAGCGTCGTGATGGTTGCAACGATGGTGCTGTGTTTTGCACTGTCGGTTTCGGTGGCCGTGTCCATCGGTCTGGCGTCGATCCTGGGCATCCAGGTCACCAACGCCAACATGCTGATCTCCGTGAAGGAGATGTTCAATTCGATCAACAAGTTTCCGCTGGCGGCCATTCCGTTCTTCATCCTGGCCGGCAACCTGATGGAAACCGGCGGCATCTCGCGCCGGCTGGTCGAGTTCGCCAAGAGCATCGTGGGCGGCGTGCAGGGCGGCCTGCCGATGACCTGCGTGCTCACCTGCATGATCTTCGCGGCGGTGTCGGGCTCGTCGGTGGCCACCACCTTCGCGATCGGCGCCATCCTGATCCCGGCGCTCATCAAGCACGGCTACCCCACGTCGTACGCGGCGGCGCTGCAGGCCACGAGCGCCGAGCTGGGCGTGATCATTCCGCCGTCGATCCCGATGATCCTGTACGGCGTGAGCGCCGAGGTGTCGATCGGCGAGCTGTTCATCGCGGGCTTCGGCCCCGGCATCCTGATCAGCCTGGCGCTCATGCTGTTCGTGTGGGTCTACTGCAAGTGGAAGGGCTGGGGCAAGACCGACGGTGAAGGCCGCATGCCCTTCGGGCGTGCGCTGTGGCAGGCCGGCTGGGCACTGCTGATGCCGGTGATCATTCTGGGCGGCATCTACGGCGGCATCTTCACGCCGACCGAAGCCTCGGCGGTGGCGGTGTTCTACGCGCTCGTCGTGGGCATGGTGATCTACCGCGAGATCAAGATCACCGACCTGTTCGCGATCCTGCGCAAGTCGGTGCTGTCGTCGGCGGTGATCATGTTCATCATCGCCAACGCGGGCCTGTTCGCGTTCCTGATCACGCGCGCCGGCGTGCCCGACGCCATCGGCCACTGGCTGCAGGAAGTGCTGAAGTCGCCCGCGATGTTCCTGCTGGGCGTGAACGCGGCGCTGTTCGTGATCGGCATGTTCATCGAGACCAGCGCGGCCATCATCGTGCTGGCGCCGATCCTGGCGCCGGTGGCGGTGCACTTCGGCATCGACCCGGTGCACTTCGGCCTGATCATGGTGGTGAACCTGGCGCTGGGCATGATCACTCCGCCCTTCGGCGTGAACCTGTTCGCGGCCTGTACGGTGGCGCGCATCTCGCTCGACCGGATCGTGAGGCACCTGATCCCGTTCGTGCTGGTGATCCTGGCCTGCCTGATGATCATCACCTACGTGCCCTGGGTCTCGCTGTCGCTGCGCGACCTGGTCTACAGCAAGTAGCGCCGCGCACCACGCCAACCCGCACACAGCGGGCGGCCTTCGCGGGCCGCCCGCCGTGTCGTTTCAGCGCTTCGGTTCCTGCTGCAGGTACTGGCTCGGCGGCATGCCGAGCGTGCGGCGGAACATCGCGGTGAAGGCGCTCGGGCTCTCGTAGCCGTGCGCCAGCGCCACCTCCAGGATCGACGCGCCCGCGGCCAGCTGCGGCAGGCTCAGCAGCAGCCGCGCCTGCCGGCACCACGCGCCGAAGGTCATGCCGGTCTCGCGCTCGAACAGCCGCGCCAGCGTGCGCGCGTTCATGTGCAGCCGCGCGGCCCAGCCGTCGAGCGTGGCGGGCTGCGCGGGGTCGCGGATCAGCGCCTCGCACAGCGCGGCCAGCCGCGCGTGGCGCGGCATCGGCACGTGCAGCGACAGTGCGGGCGCGGCCTCGATCTCGTCGAGGATCAGCTCCATCACGCGCTCGTCGCGCCCGCCCGGCGCGTAGTCCAGCGGCAGCGACACGGCCGCCACAATCAACTCGCGCAACAGCGCCCCCACATGGATCACGCGGCAGTCGGTGCCCAGGTCGGCGCGCGTGCCGGGCTCGACGAAAACCGTGCGCATCTGCACCTCGCCCGCCATGCGGATCTGGTGCGTCATGCCGGGCGGCCCCCAGACGCCGCGCCCCGGTGGCACCACCCAGCTGCCAGCCGCCGCGCTGACCATCATCACGCCCGAAATCGCATGGATGAGCTGGCCGCGGCGGTGCGCATGCGGCGGAATGAAGGCATCGCCCGCCGGATCGGTGGCGAGCACGGCCACGGCGCGCGGGGTCGATTCGCCTTCGTCGGGGCGCAGATTCAGTTTGTCCATTTCACGACGATGTTTGCACATTCGTAGCGAGAACATCTTTCCGTGTCTTCCTACGATGGCTTTTCCTCCCTTTTTCTTAAACCGGACATCGAAGAAAGAAGCCATCGCATGAACACGCGCCGACTCGGGCTGCTCACCGGCACCCATGCCGTCAACGACCTCTACCAGGGCCTCGTGCCCGCGCTGCTGCCCTTCATGGTGCTGGAGCGCGGCTACAGCTACACGGCCGTGAGCGGCCTGATGCTGGCGGCCACCGGGCTGTCGAGCGTGGTGCAGCCGCTGTTCGGCCTGTACGCCGACCGCCACCCGCGCGCCTGGCTGGTGCCCGTGGGCTTCCTGGTGGCGGCGCTGGGCGTGGTGCTGGCGGGCCTGAGCCAGAGCTACCTGCTGACCTGGATCGCGGTCGCGCTGTGCGGGCTGGGCATCGCGGCCTACCACCCGCCCGCCACCGTGGCCGCGCGCGCGGCCGGCGGCGCCTCGCAGAAGGCGATGAGCGTGTTTTCGGTGGGCGGCACCATCGGCGCCTCGTTCGCGCCCGTGCTGGCGGCCACGGTGGTGGGCGGTGGCAGCCTGTCGCGCAGCTACCTGCTCGGCATTCCCGCGGTGGCGATGGGCGTGGTGTGGATCACGGTGAACGCGCGGCGCGGTGCCGTCGCCAGCAACGCGGCAGCCGCGGCGGCGCGCGCCGCGCAAGCCCGCGCCCAGGTGCTGAAACCGCACAACGACTGGCGCGCGTTCAGCCTGCTGGTTGCAACCATCGTGGGCTGGTCGATCCCGTACGTCACGGTGCTGTCGATGCTCTCGCTGCGCATCACGCGCGACCTGCACGGCACCACCTTCCAGGGCGCCGCGGCGCTCACCGCCTTCACCGCGGCAGGGGCAGTCGGCACGCTGGCCGGCGGCTGGCTCGGCGACCGCATCGGGCGCATGGGCACGATCCGCTGCGGCTACCTGCTCGCGCTGCCGGCGATGGCGGGCCTCGTGCTCGCCGCCACGCCCGGCGCGGCGCTGGCCTGCACCGCGTGGCTCGGCATGAGCATGTTCCTGCCCTTCGCCGCGCAGGTGACGCTCGCGCAGGACTACCTGCCGCGCAACCCGGCCACCGCCAGCGGCATCACGCTCGGCCTCGCGCTCTCGGTCGGCGGGTTGGTGTCGCCGCTGTTCGGCCTGCTGTCGGATGCACGCGGGCTCGGCGTGACGCTCACGGTGGTGTTGTGCGTGCTGTGCGTCGCGACCGTGCTGGCCTTGCGGCTGCGCAACCGGACGGTGCAGGTGATGGCGGGTGAGGCTGCGGCGGCCTGAGTTCGACCTCGCGCCCTGAACAACAGCCCACTGAAATCCGTGGGCGATTCAACGCCACGCGCCCCCTCTTTCACTGCCAGAATCGACGCAAGCTTCGACGTCGAGCCTGACAGACCCGAAGAAGGAAAAGGACGCCATGCATCGAATCGCCGCCCAAGGTTGCAGCCTCGCCGCCGCCGGCTTGCTGGCCACCGCCGGTTTCGCGGCCACGCCGGCCGCTGCGCCTGTGCCCTCGTCTGCGGCAGCACCCGTTATCTCCACCAACCCCGCCACCAGCCTTGCCGAAGTGGAATCTGCCGTGCGCGCCTGGGCCGCCGCCTGGTCCGCCCGCGATGTGGAGCGCTACCTCGCCGCCTACGCGCCCGACTTCACCCCCGCGCGCGGCCAGACCCGCGAGCGCTGGGAGGCCGACCGGCGCACCCGCATCACGGGCAAGTCGCGCATCAGCGTGGGCATCGAGGGGCTGGTGATCAGCATCCAGGGCACGTCGGCCAGCGCGCAGTTCCGGCAGGTCTACCGTGCCGATGCGCTGACCGAAACCGACCGCAAGACGCTCGAACTGCAGCGCGTGGGCACGCGCTGGCTGATCCGCAAGGAAAGCAGCGCGGGCAACTGATCCGCAACGCCATTCCCCTGTAAGGCAAATGGTTCACGAAGGTGTCACCACTTGCAACGATGCTGCAGCCTTCGACCTCCGAAAGCTGTGGCCGCCATGTTCCCCACCAAGACCGAGAAGGCACGCGACGAACTCCAGGCCGGGCAGCGCACGCTCAGCCAGCGTGAGCGCGCGCTGCTGCTCATGGCCGACGGCCGGCGTTCGCTGACCGACTTCAGCCCGCTGTTCCCGAGCCGCGTCGAGGCCGAGCAGGCGATCCAGGGGCTGATGCAGCGGGGCTACCTGCAGGATGCGCGGCCGGCCGCCGTGCAACCCGCGCCAGCCCCCACGCCCGTCCCCGCCGCCGAGCCGATCCAGGTCGCCACGTCGGCCGACAGCTTCGACGGCAAGCGCTCGCTGGCCACCACGCGCATGTTCCTGTTCGACATCTGCGAGCGCATGTTCGTGCGCCGCGACCCGCGCTTCGCCAACCAGATGCGCGACGCCCTGCGCGAAGCGCGCGACCGCGAGGCCATGCTGACCATCGCCGCGCTCATGCTCTCCGAGATCGAGAAGGCCGCCGGCCCCGAGCGCGCCGACTCGCTGCGCGAGCGGATCGACAAGCTGCTGCCGCCCGCCGAAACCGTGCACTGAGCTGCCAGCCCCGGCCCCGCGATCCACTACACTCGCCGGGTCAGGAGAGAGCCCCGCGCGACGGGGCCGCCGAAGGCGCAGGGGTTCCCCGAACGCTCAGGCAAAAGGACTGACAAAACGCCGGCAACCACCGGCGTTTCCTTGCTGGAGAGAGGCCGTGGCATTGCATGCGGCCCACCGAAGGAGCAAACCCCGATCGTGGGGCGAATCTCTCAGGTAAAGCGGACAGCAGGGGTGGCCCATGGCGTTGCAGCCATGGATTTCGACTGCCCCTTTGGAGTGCCCCGTGGCCGCTTCTTCCGCTTCCTCCGACGCCCAACTTCTCAAGACACCGCTGTACGACCTCCACGTGGAGCTCGGCGCGCGCATGGTGCCTTTCGCCGGCTACTCCATGCCGGTCCAGTACCCCGCGGGCCTCATGGCCGAGCACAAGCACACGCGCGATGCGGCCGGCCTGTTCGACATCTCGCACATGGGCCAGCTGCGTCTCGTCGGCCCCGACGCCGCCGCCGCCTTCGAAACCCTGATGCCCGTCGACGTGGTCGACCTGCCCGCCGGCAAGCAGCGCTACGGCCTGCTGCTGAACGACGAAGGCGGCATCCTCGACGACCTGATGTTCTTCAACGAAGGCCATGGCTCGATCTTCGTGATCGTGAACGGCGCCTGCAAGGTGGCCGACATCGCCCACATCCAGGACAAGATCGGCGCGCGCTGCGAAGTGCAGCCCCTGCCCGACCACGCCCTGCTCGCGCTGCAGGGCCCGCAGGCCGCGGCCACGTTGGCGCGGCTGTCGCCCGGCATCGAGCGCTTCGTGTTCATGACGGGCGGCGCGGTGCAGATCGGCGGCATTGCCGCCTTCGTCACCCGCAGCGGCTACACCGGCGAAGACGGCTTCGAGATCTCGGTGGCCGGCCAGGACGCCGACGCCCTCGCCCGCCTGCTGCTCGCGCAGCCCGAAGTGAAGCCTGTCGGCCTGGGCGCGCGCAACTCGCTGCGGCTCGAAGCCGGCCTGTGCCTGTACGGCAACGACATCGACACCACCACCACGCCGGTCGAAGCTTCGCTCAACTGGGCGATCCAGAAGGTGCGCCGCGCGGGTGGCGCGCGCGAAGGCGGCTTTCCGGGCGCGGCCAAGGTGCTGGCCCAGCTGGCGGCCGTTGCCTCGGGCGCGGCCGGCCACACCGACCACGAGACGCTCACGCGCAAGCGCGTCGGCCTGGTGGCGCTGGAACGCATTCCGGTGCGCGACGGCACGCTGCTGCAGTCGCTCGAAGGCCATGACATCGGCACCGTCACCAGCGGCCTGCTCGGCCCCACGGCCGACCGCTGCGTGGCCATGGGCTACGTGGCCGCCGCCTTTGCCGAGCCCGGCACGCGCGTGCAGGCCATCGTGCGCGGCAAGCCGGTGCCGATGGAGGTGTCGACGATGCCTTTCGTGCCGACGCGCTACTACCGCGGCTGAGCGCCACTGAACACCGCAGACCCGGCTAGGCTCTGCACCCCGATTCAATTTTTTCCACGAGGAGTTTTTTCATGAGCATCAAATACACCAAGGACCACGAATGGGTGGCGGCCGAAGGCGGCGCCGCCACCGTGGGCATCACCGTGCATGCGCAGGACGCGCTGGGCGACGTGGTGTTCGTCGACCTGCCTGAGGTCGGCAAGACCTTCGCACAGGGCGAAGTCGCCGGTGTGGTCGAGTCGGTGAAGGCCGCCGCCGATGTGTTCATGCCCGTGTCGGGCGAGATCACCGAAGTGAACGAAGCGCTGCGCGCCGACCCCTCGCTGGCCAACAGCGACCCGCTGGCCTCCGGCTGGTTCTTCAAGGTCAAGCTGAGCGAGCCCGCGCAGCTCGACGCCCTGCTCGACGCCGCCAGCTACGACAAGTTCGCCGCCGAGTCCTGATCCGCTGAGTCTTCAGCCACCTTCGTTCCTTCTTCCCCCCGAGCCCTCACCGCCATGCCGATTCCCGCCCTTCCCTCTTTGCAAGCCCTGGAGAACGCCGAAGAATTCCTCGCCCGCCACATCGGCATCGATGCAGCGGACGAGGCGCGCATGCTGCCGGTGATCGGCTCTGAAACGCGCGCGGAGCTCATCGACGGCATCGTGCCGGCGGCCATCCGCCGCGCCCGGCCGATGCGCCTGCCCGCGCCCGTCACCGAGGCCGACGCGCTGGCCGAGCTGAAGACGCTGGCGTCGAAGAACAAGGTGTTCAAGAGCTTCATCGGCCAAGGCTATTACGGCACGCACACGCCGGGCGTGATCCTGCGCAACATCCTCGAGAACCCCGCCTGGTACACCGCCTACACGCCCTACCAGGCCGAGATCTCGCAGGGCCGCATGGAAGCCCTGCTCAACTTCCAGACGATGGTGTGCGACCTCACGGGCATGGCCATCGCCAACGCGTCGATGCTCGACGAGGCCACGGCCGCCGCCGAGGCCATGACGCTCGCCAAGCGCAGCGTGAAAAGCAAGAGCAACGTGTTCCTGGTGTCGGGTGACTGCCACCCGCAGACCATCGAGGTCATCAAGACCCGCGCCGCGCCGCTGGGCATCGAAGTCAAGGTGAGCACCGTGTCGGAAACGCTGCCGCACCTGATGGTGAGCGGCGAGTTCTTCGGCGTGCTCGCGCAGTACCCGGCCACCACCGGCCACGTGCACGACCTGCGCCCGCTCGCGGGCCACGCGCACCAGTGCGACGCCGCCTTCATCGTCGCGGCCGACCTGCTGGCGCTGACGCTGCTGGTCGCCCCCGGCGAATTCGACGCCGACATCGTCTGCGGCACCACGCAGCGCTTCGGCATGCCGCTGTGCAACGGCGGCCCGCACGCCGCCTACCTGGCCTGCCGTGATTCGTTCAAGCGCTCGCTGCCCGGCCGCCTCGTCGGCGTGAGCGTCGACACGCACGGCCAGCCCGCCTACCGCCTCGCGCTGCAGACGCGCGAGCAGCACATCCGCCGCGAGAAGGCGACGTCGAACATCTGCACCGCGCAGGTGCTGCCGGCCGTGGTCGCCAGCATGTACGCCGTGTACCACGGCCCCGACGGCCTCACGCGCATCGCACAGCGCGTGGCCGTGCTCACCGCCATCCTCGCCAAGGGCCTGTCGCAGATGGGCCGCGAGCCGGTGAACACCACCGCCTTCGACTCGCTCACGATCCGCACCGGCGACGACACCGCCGCGATCATCGAGCGCGCGCAGGCCGGCGGCGTCAACCTGCGCCAGCGCCTGCAACAGCACCTGGGCATCTCGCTGGACGAAACCACGACGCGCGCCGACATCGAAACCCTGTGGGCGCTGTTCGTGCCCGCCGGCACCGCGATGCCGCGCTTCGACGAACTGGTCGAAAGCACCACGCCGCTGATTCCCGACGACCTGCGCCGCACCAGCGCCTTCCTCACGCACCCGGTGTTCAACACCCACAAGAGCGAAACCGCGATGCTGCGCTACATCCGCAGCCTCTCGGACAAGGACCTCGCACTCGACCGCAGCATGATCCCGCTGGGCAGCTGCACCATGAAGCTCAACGCGACCAGCGAGATGATCCCCATCACCTGGCCCGAGTTCGCGAACATCCACCCCTTCGCGCCCGCCGACCAGCTGCAGGGCTACGCCCAACTCGACGCGCAGCTGCGCGCCTGGCTGTGCGAGGCCACCGGCTATGCGGGCATCAGCCTGCAGCCCAACGCGGGCTCGCAGGGCGAGTACGCGGGCCTGCTGGCCATCAAGTCCTTCCATGAAGCCAAGGGCCAGGGCCACCGCAACATCTGCCTGATTCCCTCGTCGGCGCACGGCACCAACCCGGCCAGCGCCCAGATGGTGGGCCTGCAGGTGGTGGTGACGGCCTGCGACGCGCAAGGCAACGTCGACATGGACGACCTCAAGCGCGCCTGCGAAAAGCACAGCGCCCACCTGGCCGCCGTGATGATCACCTACCCGAGCACGCACGGCGTGTTCGAGACCCGCGTGAAGGAACTGTGCGAGCTCGTGCACGAGCATGGCGGCCGCGTGTACGTGGACGGCGCCAACATGAACGCACTGGTCGGCGTGGCCGCGCCGGGCGAGTTCGGCGGCGACGTGAGCCACCTGAACCTGCACAAGACCTTCTGCATTCCGCACGGCGGCGGCGGCCCGGGCGTCGGCCCGGTCTGCGTGGTCGAAGACCTCGTGCCCTACCTGCCGGGCCATGCCACGGCCGGCGTGCCTTCGAACGGCGTGGGCGCCGTGTCGGCCGCGCCGCTGGGCAATGCGGCCGTGCTGCCGATCAGCTGGATGTACTGCCGCATGATGGGCGCCAAGGGCCTGCAGGCCGCGACCGAAACGGCCATCCTCAGCGCCAACTACATCAGCGCGCGCCTGAAGGACCACTACCCCACGCTGTACGCGAGCCCCAACGGCCACGTCGCGCACGAGTGCATCCTCGACCTGCGCCCGCTCAAGGACACCAGCGGCGTCACCGCCGAAGACGTGGCCAAGCGCCTCATCGACTACGGCTTCCACGCGCCCACGCTGAGCTTCCCCGTGCCCGGCACGCTGATGGTCGAGCCGACCGAAAGCGAACCGCTGGCCGAGCTCGACCGTTTTGTCGACGCGATGATCGCCATCCGCGGCGAAATCCGCCGCGTGGAAGAAGGCGTCTGGTCGAAGGACGACAACCCGCTCAAGCACGCGCCGCACACCGCCGCGAGCCTGCTCGGCAGCGAGTGGAGCCACCCCTACTCGCGCGAACTCGGCGCGTTCCCGCTGGCCGAACTCAAGCAGGCCAAGTACTGGCCGCCGATCGGCCGCGTCGACAACGTCTACGGCGACCGCAACCTGTTCTGCAGCTGCGTGCCAGTGGGCGACTACCAGGAAACCGAAGAGGCCTGAGCGCGCACGGTCGCCACCAATGAAAAGGGGCGCCGCATGGCTTGCGGCGCCCCTTTTCTTTTTTCTTTCGCCTGTTACGGCGCCTTCTTGCCGGCCTGCTTCGCCACCTCGCCGGTCGCGATCTGCGCGCGCAGCCCGCGCAGGCTGGCCTTCATCTTGCGCTCGTTCTCGGGCCCCATGCGCACCAGGATCTTCTGGCCGGCCGAGAGCGACTCGAGCTTCGGGTCGACGTACTCGTAGCGCACCCAGGGCCGCTGCGACGGAATCTCGCCCTTCACCTCGACCAGCTTCACTTGCACCGGCCCGGTCGGCTCGGGCGCCTGCAGCAAATGGTCGATCACGGCGATGAAGCGGTCGTTGAAGTAGCGGCCCGGATAGCCCAGCTCTTCGTACGCCTGCTGGAACAGCGGGTACAGCCGCGCATACACCGCCGCCGCCTTGGCCGGATCGACCGACCCGGCCAGCATCACGATGCCGTTGTAGCGCGCCGCGTTGTTCGCCGCGATGGTCTGCACGCCGCCCTGCTGCGGCCCATCGGTGATGAAGCGCTGCGGCGCAGGCTGCACCGGCCACTTGCTTGCGGGTGCCTGCTCGCGCGGCAGGTTGTCGACCGTGGCAACGAAGCGCCGCACCATGCCCTCGGAATGCAGGTAGGCCGCCACGGCCTTGCCGCCCAGCAGTTCGGTGAGCGCCTTCATCACGCGCGCATCGGAATTGGCCAGCGCGGGCAGCGCGCCATCGGGCGGAGCCAGTGCCTCGACCGGGTTCTGCGGGCCCTTGGGTTCCTCGGCCTTGGGCGGCTCGGGGGGCGCGTCGTTCGGAGCGACGGCCACGGGCGCGGTCGGCAGCGGCGCCAGTTGCTGCTGCTGGTACCAGCGCCAGCCGAAATACGCCGCCACCAGCACGACCAGCGCGAGGCCGACGATGGTGCCCATCGGCGCTTCCTTGCGGGGTCGGAATTCGGGGGTGTCGCGGGAGGAGTCGGCGTCGGACATGGGCGGTTTCCTTTTGCGGGATGGCAGTGGGGAGACGAAAGGCAATGGTGCACCAGGATGGCCCCGCAAGGCCCGCACCATCGCCACGTTCTCGTAACCCCCTGTGACGCCCCACCCGCGCCGAAGTTCAGTCGGTCAGCGCGTCATTCGCACCGATGCGCACCACATGCGCCTCGCGCGGATCGACGCGGCCCGCGTGCAGGTCGGCGATCACGGCCTGCGCATGCGCGAAGCCGCGGCCCTGCGCCAGCGTCATCCAGCGGTTGTCCGGCCGGCTCAGTTCGGCGATGAAGCGGCCCTGCGCTTCATTGAAGCGGCGGTTGACCTCCTGCGGGCCCCAGTCGGCATTGCGCTTGCGGATCTGCACGGGCGCGAAGTACAGCAACGGCGTGGGGCCGGGCAACGCGCTGGTGTCGCCCAAAAATTCGGTCTTCTGCGCCGAGCCCGCGTAGCAGTCGTACACCAGCGCGTCGCCGAAGTGGTGGTGCACGGTGGCGCGCAGGTCGTCGTGGCCCGCGAAGTCGACGTACAGCGTGGGCACATCGGTCGCCAGCGTGGCGATCTCCTCGTAGGCCACCGTGCGGTCGTAGCAGCCCAGCGCTTCGACGAAGGCACGGTTGCCCTGCGACGTGGCCGCAATGAGCTGCACGCCCTCGCGGCGGCCGAGGCAGAAGGCCGTGCCGAACGCCGTCTTGCTCGACGCGCTCGACACCACCACCTGCGTCGCGCCGAAGAAGGCGTTGTCTTCCAGGAAGTCGGCCAGCATGAACGAGGTGATGAACAGCGGGCGCACCAGCATCTGGTAGTCCTCCAGCGCGGCGACGTAGCCCGCGTCGTGGCTGCAGCGCATGTACTGGTTGTAGGCCGACACCAGCTCGCTGCGGTGCGCCGCGCCGTCGTAGAAGCCGCGCGGCGTCACGCGCACCGGCTGCATGCGCAGGTGGCTCGCAATCGGAAAGTAGCCGTAGAAGCGCTCGCCCACCGCCACGCCCTCGACGTTCGACGCCACCACGTCGGCAAAACCCCAGGCCGGCATGTGGCCCCAGTCGGCGTCGCCGGTGGGGAAGAACTGCCAGTACTTCATCACCGCATCGCCGAAGGCCGCGTAGGTGATGTTGTTGGTGGTGAGCGAGAAGCGCTCGATCTGCATCAGCACCTCGCCCGGGGCCAGGCTGCCGACGTCTTCCGAGGTGACGATGCGGGTGGTCCCGAGCGCGTTCTTGCGCGTTTCGAGGCGGGTTAAAGTGAATGCGTTGTTCATTCGCAAACTGTAGGACGGCCCGCTTCGCCGCGGGTTCGGAAACCCGGTCCATGCCCGCCGCACCCCGCTCCAAGCCCCTGAAACGCCCCACGCAGGCGCGCAGCAAGTTCACCGTGCAGGCGATCTACGACGCCTTTGTTCGGATTTGGCGCGCGCAGGGCTGGGAGGGCGTGACCACGCGCGCCGTGGCGCTCGAAACCGGCATCGCGGTCGGCACCTTCTACGACTACTTTCCCGACAAGGAAGCCCTGCTCTCGGGCTATGTGCGCCACTGCGTCGAGGCGCTGCTCGCGCGGCTCGACGCGGACGTGATCGCGCCTTCAGACATCGACTGGCGCGAGCGCACGCAGCGCCTCGTGCGCCTCACCTGCGACACACGCATCGACGGGCTGCCCGCGTTCGACCACGAGATGCTGATGCTCGAACACCGCGTGGCCGAGCCGAAGCACCACCGGCGCGTGTACGACGAGCTGCTCGCGCGCTGGACGCAGGCCTTCGCCGCCTGCCGCGACCTGCAGCCGCCGCCCTCGCCCGACACCGTGCAGGCGCTGCTCACCGCCGCCTGGGGCGGCCGACGCTACCGGTTGCTGGTGCAGCCCGACGACGCCGCGAGTGATGCGTGGGTCGCCGAGATGGAAGCGATGGTCATGGCGCGGTTGTTGGCTGCGCGCTGAGCGCCTGCAGCCACGCCAGCGTGCCCTGCAGCTCGGCCGGTCGGATTTCGTGCGCGCCCGGAAAGTCCGAGCCTGACAGCGCCAGCGGCAACCCGCGCGCCAGTTCGCGCGTGGCCTGCGCGGCGCTCGGCGGAATCACGTTGTCGGCGCTGCCATGGCTCACCCACAGTGCCTTGCCCGCGAAGGCCTCGGGCGGCGCGATGTGCGGCACCACCTCGGGCAGCAGCCGGCTGTGCCACACCAGCGCAGCACGCAGCTTCTCGGGCTGCGTGAGCAGCAGCGACAGCGACATGATCCCGCCCTGGCTGAAGCCGCCGACCACCACGCGCTCGGGCGGAATGCCCAGCTGCTGCGACGCCGACGCGACCATCTCGCCGATGAGGAAGCGGCTCTCGCGCTCCTGCGCTTCGTCGATGCGGCGCCCGCCATCGGCCAGCACCTGGAACTCGAACCACGCGTAGGAACCGGGCGACAGCACGTACGGCGCGCGCAGGCTCAGCACATGGAACTGCGGCGGCATCATGCGCGCCAGGCCGAACAGGTCTTGCTCGTTGCTGCCCACGCCGTGCATCAGCACGAGCAGCCAGGGGTCGCCCGCAGCGGGCTGCGCGGGGTGATGCAGGAAGTGAAGCGGCAGGTGAAGTGCGGTCATGGTGCGGGCGGCTGGATAGACTGGAGCGAAACCAAACGAAAGCATCTCTTGTTCATGCGACACCTCCGGGCCTTGAGCTTACTTCTTGCCACGATCCTGCCGGGCGCCATGGTCATGGCCGCGCAGCCTGCCGAGTTCAGAAAAGGTCCGGTGTGCCCTTTCGACGCGCGCGCGGTGCAGCTGCGGCCCAACCTCTGCGTGGGCTTCGATGCGGGTGCCTACGCGTCGCAACACAGCTATACGGAAGCCGGTGAGCTGACCTGCGATGCCACCAAGGCCGCAACCGCCGACACCCGATGCCCCACGCTGCGCGTGCTGACCCGAGCGAACGGCCGGACGCACACGCGCGTTTTTCCGGCGCCGCGGACCTCCTCGCTGGGCGACCCCAGCGATGCCTGCGTGATCAAGACGCTCGCCGTGAATCGCAGCGGCACCCGCTTCGCGCTCCAGGGCCAGAGCCGCGACTGCTTCGGCGGCACGGCGCGCTTCTCGGTCGAGGACGTGTTCGAACTCAAGCGCGGCGCGCCGGTGCTGGTGAAGAAGAACGGCGCCTACGTCCACTGACCGCAGGGGTCAGCGAAAGCCCTTGGCCAGCGTCCGCGTGACCTCTGCGGACGACACCTCGCGGCAGCCGGTGGCGTTCTGCCCCGACCACAGCGGAGAAAAGTCGCCGCTGCCCTGCGCCTCGGCCTTCGCGCGCAGCGGCGCGACACCCGAAGTGGCGAGCGGAAATTCCGGCGCCGGCCCGATGGGCCCCAGCTCGCGCATCACGCGGTTGACGATGCCGCGCGCCGGCCGGCCGGTGAACAGGTTGGTGAGCGCCGTGTGGCGGGCCGCGTCGCTCTTCAGCGCCGCGCGGTGCAGCGCGCTCGTCGTGGCCTCGGGCGTCAGCAGGTAGGCCGTGCCGACCTGCACGCCGGCCGCGCCCAGCGCCATGGCCGCGGCCACGCCGTCGGCATCCGCGATGCCACCGGCCGCGATCACCGGCACCTTCAGTGCGCGCACCAGCTGCGGCAGCAGCGCGAAAGTGCCGAGCTGCTTCGTGAGGTCGTGCGACAGGAAGTGGCCGCGGTGCCCGCCGGCCTCGAGCCCCTGCGCAATGACCGCGTCGACGCCCTTCGCCTCGAGCCACAGCGCCTCTTCGACCGTGGTGGCCGAGGCCAGCACCTTCGCGCCCCAGCCGCGCACCTGCGCCAGCAGCGCGTCGGAAGGCAGTCCGAAATGAAAGCTCACCACCGGCGGCTTGAACTCGGCCAGCAGGTCGGCCACCTCGGCGCTGAACGGGTTGCGCCCCGGCCCGGTCGGAATGGCCGCCGGGTCGATGCCGAACTCCGCGTAGTACGGCGCGAGCGCGCCGCGCCACGTGGCCTCGCGCTCGTCGCTCGGCACCGGTGGCGTGTGGCAAAAGAAGTTGACGTTGTAGGGCTTGTCGGTTCCCGCGCGGATCGCCGCGAGTTCGCTGCGCATCGCATCAGGGCTGAGCATCGCGCCCGGCAGCGACCCCAGCGCGCCTTCGTTGCACACCGCGATCGCCATCGCACTGCCTTGCGCACCGGCCATCGGCGCCT
The DNA here is from genome assembly GCF_002754375.1 of Variovorax sp. 54. Classification (NCBI taxonomy): domain Bacteria; kingdom Pseudomonadati; phylum Pseudomonadota; class Betaproteobacteria; order Burkholderiales; family Comamonadaceae; genus Variovorax; species Variovorax sp. 54. The sequence continues at coordinate 5,905,440 of NZ_PEFF01000001.1, read as the reverse complement.
GGATCAATGGAAGGTCGGTGCCGAGGATCTGTTGCAACGTCGTCATTCGGGGTGCGCTCCTGTGTCCGTGTGTCGAATGACGGCATTCTCCGGCGAAGCTGGTGGGCGCTGTGGCTGCGGGGTCATCGCCACGCGACCCGCTGCTTCGGCACAATCGCGCGCATGCGCCGCCCGCTCGCTCTCGCCCCCCGCTGCAGCATCCGCCACTACAGCGGCGAGTACCTGGGCCACGACCATGACCACGCGCAGATCATGTACGCGCTGGATGGCCGCATGGAGCTGGAGATCGGCGGGCGCGCCGCCTTCACCGACAGCTCGTGCGGCATGGTCATTCCGGCCGGCATGGCGCACACCTTCATGTCGCCGCGCGGCGTGCGCATGGTGGTCATCGACACGCCGGACGGCACCGGCGTCAATCGCCTGCGCCGCTTCGCCGTCACGGCCGCCTGCCGCAACGGCATCGACGCGTCAAACGCCGCGCTGCAGCTGGCCAAGGTGCTGGAAGCGCCCGCCATCCTCGCGCGCCGCAGCATCGACCTGGCCCGCCTCGACACCGCGTTGGCCCGCGCGCTGCACGAGCCCTGGGACACCGCGCGCATGGCGGCGCTCTACTTCCTGAGCCCGCAGCGCTTTCATGCGCGGCTGCTCGAGCTGACGGGCTTGTCGCCGCAGGCCTACCTGCGCGCGCAACGGCTCGACACGGCCGAGCGCCTGCTGCGCGGCGGCACACCGCTGGAGGCCACCGCGCTGCGCGTGGGCTACCGCTCGGCGAGCGCCCTGGGCTTTGCATTGCGGCGCGAACGCCAGCTGGGCGCACGCGCGCTGCGCGCGACGCGCTGACTTCGCGCCGCATCTTTTCGCAGGTCGAGAGTCTCTCGACATTTGCGAGCGCCACTTCGCCCGAGCATGCGTGCATGAAGAACGCATCCCTCGCCGGCGCCTGCATGGTGCTGGCCGCCGCCGCCCTGTGGGGCACCACCGGAACCGCGCAGAGTTTCATGTCCGCCCACAGCTCGCCCTACTGGATCGGCACGCTGCGCATGGCGGTCGCGACGCTGTTCTTCGCGGCCTTCATCGCGTGGCGCCGGCAGGGTGGCGACCATTCGACGCTGGCCGTGCCATCGTCCGCTTGGCCCTGGGTGCTGCTCGCAGGCCTGTGCATGGCCGGCTACAACCTGAGCTTCTTCGCGGGCGTGAAGGCCACGGGCATCGCCATCGGCACTGCGGTGGCCGTGGGCAGCGGGCCTGCATGGGCGGGCCTGCTGCAGTCGCTGGTGTCGCGCCGGCCGCCCGCACCCTCCTGGTGGCTCGGCACGCTGCTGGCCATCGGTGGTGGGAGCCTGATGGTGATGCCGGACAGCGCCACCGGCCTGCGCGCCGATCCGGTCGGGCTCGTGCTGTGCCTCGCCTCAGGGCTTTGCTATGCGGTCTACACGCTGGTGAGCCAGCGCCTCGTGCACCACTCACCGCCAGCGACGGTCACGCTCTGGGTCTTCGGCGTGGCCTCGGCCGTGGCGATACCGGCCGCGCTCGGCCTCTCGGGCCCCTTCACGGCCACGCCCGCGGACTGGGCGATCGTCGCCTACCTGGGGCTGGTCTCGACCGGCGTGGCGTACCTGCTGTTCAGCCACGCGCTGCGGCACATCTCTGGGGCGTCGGGCGTCACGCTGGCGCTGGCGGAGCCGGTCACGGCATTCGCGCTGGCCCTGCTCGTGGTGCACGAGCGCCCAGCGCCGGCTGCCTTTGCCGGGCTGGCGATGGTGCTCTCGGGCCTGGTGATCGTGGTGTGGACGGAGACGCGCGCCGCCCGTCGGCTCAGCGCTTCTTGCCGAAGTCCATCAGCTTGAAATCGGTGTCGTCCTGGTAGCCGTACAGGCGGCACACCGCGCGGAAGTCTTCCACCGGGAAGCCGGTCCAGGCGTAGTTGCGGGCGCGGCGGCCCGTCTTGCGGTTCTGCACGTCGAAGGACAGCGAGGCCGTCGGCTCGGGCAGGCTGATCGTCTTGTGCAGGCTGGGCACGAACTTGAAGTCTTGCGTCTCGAAGCGCTTGGCGGCACCAAGCGCCGTGCGCACGACGATGGCCTCGGGCGTGAACTCGTAGCGCGACACGAACAGGTAGTCGCGCCGCACCGCGACGATGACCACGAGCGCCAGCAGCAGCGTCACCGCATAGAACAGTGGCGTGTTGATCGTGCGGTCGACCAGGAAGCGGTAGGCGTAGTTGAACACCAGCGAGGTCAGGCCGACCATCAGCACCAGCTGCCCGAGCTGCATCAGCAGCCACTTGGCCTTGTTCGAGACGGAAACGATCACGGCCGCTTTACTCCTCGCTGGTCCACTCCACCTGCACGCCCAGGCTGCGCAGGTTCTCCACGAAGCGCGGGTGCGCGCGCCGGATCGGTGTCGCGTTGCGGATCTCGGACTTGCCCTCGATGCTCGCGGCCACCATGAAGAGCGCGATCGCCACGCGGATGATGTAGGGGCTCTCGACCACCGCCGGCGTGAGCGCGTGGCCGCCGAAGGTGATGAGCCGGTGCGGGTCGGACGAGAACACGTGCGCACCGAACTTCGACAGCTCGCCGGTCCAGCCCAGCGCGCCGTCGTACACCTTGTTCCAGAACATCGCGTTGCCCTGCGCGCGCACACCCAGCGCAATGAAGATCGGCAGCAGGTCGACCGGAAAGTACGGCCACGGCGCGGCCTCCACCTTGGTGAGCACGTTGCTCGTGAACGGTGTCTGCACCTTCAGCGGACCGGTGCGGATGGCGCGCGACCAGCCGTCGGCATGCTCGATCTGCACGCCGAACTTGGCGAAGGTGCGGTCGATCAGCGGAAAGTTGCCGGGCGCCGTGTTGCGCACCACGACGTCGCCGCCCGTGATCGCGCCCAGCGCCAGGAAGGTGGTGATCTCGTGGAAGTCTTCGTCGAAGCGAAACTCGCCGCCGCCCAGCGTGCCGCCGCCATGCACCGTGAGCCGCGAGGTGCCCATGCCCTCGATGCGCACGCCGATCATGGCCATGAAGCGGCAGAACTCCTGCACGTGCGGTTCCGAGGCTGCGTTGGTGAGCGTCGAGGTGCCGCCCGCGGCAGCCGCGCACAGCACGAAGTTCTCGGTGGTCGTCACCGAGGCGTAGTCGAGCCAGTGGTCGGTGGGCGTGAGGCGCCCGGGCGCATACACCAGCAGCGAGCCCTCGGTACGCTCGACCTCGCCGCCGAAGCGCTGGAACACCTCGACGTGCGGATCGATCTCGCGCACGCCCAGCGTGCAGCCCTTGACGTTGTCTTCCAGCCGCGCCACGCCGAAACGCGCCAGCAGCGGCGGCACCAGCATGATCGACGAGCGCATTTCCTCGGGCAGCCGGTGGCGGGCCGCGTCGAACGCGGTTTCGCGGTGGTGCAGCTCGAGCGTGCCGCTCTCGTGGTCCATGCGGACCTCGCTGCCCAGCGTGCGGAAGATGTCGAGGATCTTGCGCACGTCGGTGATGTCGGGCACCCCGAGCAGCCGCAGCGGTTCGCCGGTGAGCAAGGTGGCGCAGAGCACCGGCAGCACCGCGTTCTTGTTGGCGGAGGGAATGATGCGGCCGCGAAGGGGCGTACCGCCGTGCACGATGAGGTTGGACATGAAGGGGGCGAACAGAGGGGGCGAAGGCACGAACTGTTCGCGCCGGACGGCGGAACTTTACCGTTGGAAACGACGGGTTTCCGGGGGCTCAGTTGTAAGAATTTGGAAACGCCCGCGGCGCACAGGTGCGGCCGCGGCGTGGCCTGGGAGGCCCCGGGAGGCCGGTCAGGCCTTGCGCTGGAAGCCCGGCGCCTGGTCCACTTCGGTCGGCTTGTAGATCTTGTGCGCCGCGGCCGCGGTGCCCGCGTCGGCCACCACCAGCAGGCGCCACAGCGGCTCGCGCACGGCGCACATGCTTTCGTCGGGCGTGAGCGCAAAGGTCGGCAGCGCCGGGGCGGTGCCCTTCACGACCACCTTGAGCAGCATCGCGCCCTTGGCGTTCGACACCTCGATGTCGAAGCCCAGCGCCTTGCTCGTCACGTCTTCCGCGTTGTAGCCGTAGCCCTTGAAGTGGCCCATGACGTAAGCCATGGCCGCGGCCTGGACGGCGTCCGTCGTGGTCGGACCGGCCGGGGCTGCGTCCTCGTCGGGTGCCACGCCGCCACGGGCCTTCGCGGCCGTGATGTCGGCCTCGGTGGGCTCCCAGCCGCGCGGACCGCGCACCAGCACCGCGAGCTGCTGCTCGGGTTCCCAGCTCGCAACGTGCCAGTCGGCGTCGTCGCGCACGCGGGTCGAGACCTTGGCGCTCTTGTTGCTCTCGAGCTCGGCGATGGCGACGCGGTTGGTCTGCAGCACGGCCCGAAAGCCCTGGCCGGCGTCGAAGGTGCGCTTGAGCAGCGCCAGGCGGTCCTTGGCGCGCTGCGCCTGCTGGGCGCTGCGCACGCCGCCACCGGGGCGGCGCTGGGCGTCGAGCGATTCCAGGTAGAACCAGCGGCCACCGGCCGCCACGCTCACGTACTCGCCCCAGATGGTGGCGATGACGTTGTCGCCCGTGGCAAGCCAGGCGTGCTCGAACGGCTTGTCGCGTGCGTCGAACACCCCCATCTTGGCGACGATTTCGACCGGCGTGAGGCGCGGTCCGGAGAGCCGCATCTCATCGATGGCGGCGAGCACGGAGGGGTCGACTTCCTTGTCCATTCAGCGGAATTCTGGCGAGTTGTGAGGGGGTGGAAGTATGCCGCATCGGGCCTGCCCCCCAGGTGCGGCGGGCCCCGGCGCGTGTACCCTCCATGCCCTGAAAGCCCCCGCATGCACGACCTGCTGACCTCCTATTTCTGGCACGGCGACACGCTGCGCAGCCGCAGCGTGAGCGGCGTCGTGCACGCGGCCCTGCTCGACGTGCCCGAGCCCCCGGCGCGCCTCGTGACCGACTGGCAGCGGGAGATCGCCACGAACGTGCTGCTCGAACCCGGCGATGTCGAGCCGATGCCCCTGGCCCGCGCGCGCACGCGCTGGCCCGACTACGCACAGTGCGTGCAGGCGATGTCCGACTGGCTGGGCACGCTGGGCCTGCCCGCCACGCTGCTGCCCGCCAGCGACGTCGCCCTGATGGCCTGCCGCGGCGCCCGCTACCACCACGACGGCGCGCAGTACGGCGGCGCGGCCTTCTGCAACCTCTTCCTCAGCGAGGACAGGGGCCTGGACGTGCATTTCCCCGTCACGGGCCAGCGCATTGCGCTCACGCGGGGCACTGCGCTGCTGTTCGACACGGGCCAGCCCCACGCCGTCGTGCCGCGCGGGAGCGACCATGGCTTCGATGCGGCCGATTTTCCGGACAGCCAGGACCTCACGCAGTTGTTCCTGACCTGGGAGCTGTCGATCGAAGACGCGCAGGTGGCGCGACTGCTCGGCGTCGGCTTCGATGTCGATCCGGTCACCGCGTCACGGCTCGATGAAGAACAGGTCCGGGTGAATGGCGAACCGGCCGAGGTCTGCGCGAGCTCCGGCCGCTGGCGCAGCGCCCCGTAGCAGTCAATCGCCTTGGCGGTAGTGATTCCCCGGCCGCGCCGCCGAATCGATGATGTCCCGCCACGACTTTCCCGCGCTTCGCAGTTGCTCGATCGACGGGCCCAGCGTGTTGCCGTAGCGGCTGTGCGATCTCGCTTCGAGGGCCTGCAACTCGTCCGAGGGCGTCAGCGCGCGGTAGTGCAGCTTGAGATCGTCGCGCTGCGCGAAGATCCAGCGCGCCACGTGCTCTTCACTTACGCCATCGGCCAACATCCGCTCGGCAGCGGGGCCGAGCGCGGCCACGGCTGCTTCGTAGGTCTTGCGTACGTTGGGGTCTGCCATGCGGACTCTGGGATGGATGTGACGGGCGATTCGGCCCATTGTGCATACGACGAGGGCGCTACAGTGGCTGTCCCCTCCTCCCTTTTCGTGCATGCCCGGAGCCCAGACGATGCGCTACCTGTTCAACGTGTTCGGCCGCACCCTGCGCATCGAGATGGTCGATGCCCGCTGGCGCAGCCACTGGATCGGCGCCGATGGAAAACTGGGCCTCGCCCAGCTCGCGATTCCGCCCGACGTGACGCCGACCGACCTCGCGCAGTACCTCTACGACATCTATCACGAGAACGCGACGCCGACGAATGGCGATGTCTTCGAGATCGTCGCGAAGTGAGCCCGGCGTTGCTATCGCTGCGTCGTCGCCTTCGATGACGCACGAAACGCCAGCCAGGCCACCCCGCCAAACGCCAGCACGAACACCAGCAGCGGCCCCACCTCCCTGGCCCTGAAGCCCTCGCTCACGAGGTTGGCCAGCAAGCTCCACGGCACCACCGGAAACGCAAGCAGCACCACCACCGAAGGCACATGCGCGTGCGACGGAAAAAGAACCAGCGCAAGGCCCGTCGCCAGGAAGCTCGCCACCAGGTACGCGAGCAGAAGCTTGAACATCACTTTCATTCGGCCATTCTGACCGCCCCGCTTCGCCGGTCGGGGTGACAGATGACATGGCAATCTGCTACACCTCGCGGTACTCGTCCACACCCTGTGCGCAAGGAGATTCGACCGATGGCCCCAGCCAAGAAGCGCGTCGCCGCGAAGAAGCAATCGCCCGTTGATACGAAAGTCCCCAAGATGCCGCACGGGGTGCTGACGCCGGCGCTGTCGTCGGGCAGCGTGCGGCTTCATGTGACCGGGCAGATCAAGCTGCTCAACAGCTGGGTCGACCTTCCGCCCGAGATGGCCGCGGCCATGGTGGCGCAATCGGCGCAGGCCGACACTCCCGCCGCAAGCCATCTGCCGATCGAAGCCTCCCCTGCCCTGACCGCCGCGCTCGCCGGCACGGCCGATGCGCTGTGCACGCGGCTCTCGCCGGTGTCCAGCTTCGGGCTCGCGCAACTCCAGCGCCTGCCGATGGACGTGGAAACCTCGATGGACCCGCGGCTGCAGCTGGCGGTGATGAACCGCCGCGCGGGCAAGCAGAGCATGCCCATCTCGTCCGCCGACGGCGACTCGGTGCCGGTGGTGGCGCGCGTGACCAGCCATGCGGAGTGGGCGGACATTCCCGACGTCGATGCGGGCTCCGACATCGGCAGCGCGGACGACGGCACGGTGCTCGTCACGGGCCGCATTCCGCTCGGCAAGGCAGAAGCCATCCGCCAGCATCCGGCCGTGCTCAGCATGAAGGCCTCGCAGCCCGTGCTGCCGGCCTTGAACAACACGATCGCATCGATGGGCGTGCAGGCCGACAACCCCGCGCTCGCCAGCACAGCCGGTGGCAGCGGCGTGGTGATCGGCGTGGTCGATTCGGGCGGCGACTTCGCGCACCAGAACTTCGTCAAGGCCAACGGCAAGACGCGCCTGCTGGCGCTGTGGCAGCAAGGCGCGCCGGCCAAGGCCAACAGCCCCTACGGCTACGGCCGGCTCTTCGAGGCGGCCGACATCGACAAGGCGCTGAAGAAGGCCGACCCGTACAAGGCGCTCGGCTACGACCCCGGCGCGGGCAGCCCGGGCAGCCCTGGTTCGCACGGCACGCATGTGATGGACATTGCCGGCGGCAACGGCCGGGGGTCACTGCAACCCGGCGTGGCGCCGAAGGCCGACCTGATCTTCGTCGAGATGTCGGCCCGCGACATCGCCTGGACCGGGCACAACGCGGTGTTCAGCTCCTTCGGCGATTCGGTGCAGATGCTCGAGGCAGTGAAGTTCATCTTCGACCGCGCCGGCGACAGGCCCTGCGTCGTCAACCTGAGCCTGGGCACGAACGGCGGCCCGCACGACGGCACTTCACTGGTCGAGCAGGGCTTCGACGCGCTCGTGTCGCAAAAGCCCAACCGCGCGATCGTCCTGGCGGCCGGCAATTCGCAGGAAGACAACACGCACACGGCGGGCACCGTGCCCGGCAACGGGCACCTCGATGTGTCGTGGACCCTGGTCAACGGCAAGGGTGGCGAGTTCGAGCTCTGGTACGGCGGCAGCCAGCGCCTGCGCGCCGAACTGCTGGGCCCCGACAACGAGGTGCTGGCGAGCGTGGCACCGGGAGAAAACTTTCCACTCGGCGCGGGCAACGGCGAGATCGCCGCGTTCCTCAGCAGCCGCATCACCGACCCGAACAACAAGGACAACGTGATCGGCATCTGGCTGGCGCCCAACTGGCCCGACGGCGAGTTCAAGGTGCGGCTGCACGCCCTGGCCGCCGACGACGTGCCGTTCCATGCGTGGCTCGAGCGCCTGGACATCGGCCAGTCGTACTTCGGCAACCCCGTGAAGTCGCACCTGCTGGGCTCGCTGTCGACGGGCAAGCTGTCGATCGTGGTCGGCGCCTACGACGCCCGCAAGACGGGCGAGCCCGCCGCCAGCTTCTCGAGCGCGGGCCCGACGCGCGACGGCCGGCCCAAGCCGGAGGTCAGCGCACCCGGCGTGCAGGTGAAGGCCGCGCAGTCGCGCACGAAGGACGGCATGGTGAAGAAGTCGGGCACCAGCATGGCGGCGCCGGCAGTGACCGGGCTGGTCGCGCTGATGCTGGCCAAGGCCCACAAAGCGGGAAAGAAGCTGACCATCGCCGACATCCGCGCCAGGCTCAAGGCGGGCGTCAAACCCGGCACGGGGCCCGCCGGCTGGGACCCGCAGCGCGGCGATGGCCGCGCCGGCAGCGGCGCGATCTGACGATTCACCCATGGCCCCCACTCCCGGTGCGGTTGTGCCGAACCTGAACGGGGGGTGTAATCTGTGTTCCAGCCCCCATCTGCCCTCTCATGACCATCGACCTGCGCTCGCTCAAGAAGCTCGACTTTTCGGCCGCCCCCGCGCCGGTGTCGGGCGAGCGCGTCGTCGTGCTGGTCAAGCTGTGCGAGGGCGCCGAGCGCCCGGACTACATCGCCGCGCGCGCCGACATTGCGCCGGGCCTGTTCTCGGCGGAGATTCCGCTCGACAAGCTCCAGCAGCTCGAAGCCGACCCGGCCGTCGAATCGGTCGAGCTGTCGCGCCGCCTGCCCAACATCTCCTGACACGCGGCCCCTCGGGATCGCGCCCTTCGCGCATGCCGTGCCGGCAAGCGCCCTCACGTCCCTGCCTCAAGGAGTCGCCATGAGAGTGCTCGACGATGCCACGCGCGCGGCGGTCCGATCGGTGATCGCAGCCCACCAGGCGCAACTGACCGCCCTGCCCGGCTACGTGGCAGCGGAGCCGGGCTTTCCGCTGGTCGACGGCCGGTTCCTGCGCGAGCCCGCCGTGATCGTGCTGGTCGACCGCAAGCGGCCCCTCTCTGAAGTGCCCGTGGCCGAGCGCGCGCCCCGGCAACTCGGCCCGTACCGTGTCTGCGTAATGCAGGCCGACCCGGAGCGGCAACTGGCCGCCAGTGCGGACTTCGAGGACACGGTGAACGCGCTCGCCGAAGCCGCTGTCAACCTCGTCTACAAACCGCCTGCAGGCCAACCCATCGACAAGCCGTACAACGTGAAGCAGCCCTTCCTGTGCCACGTCGGCCCCGACGCCGGGTGGCCGGTGCTGCGGCCTTTTCTCGAAGGCACCACGCGATCGCTCTCGGTGGCGATGTACGACTTCAATGCCGACCACATCGCCCAGGTCTTCATCGACCTCGTGCGCGAAGGCGGCATCCAGGCCTCGCTGAGCTGGGACGACGGCATGACGAAGGAAGAGCAGGTCATCCGCAAGAAGCTGCGCACGCTGCAGCAGGAGGCCGACCTGACGGCCTGGCTCGTGCAGTGCGGCAAGGGCCGCCGCTTCGCCAGCGCGTACCACGAGAAAGTGGCGGTGCGCGACCACAAGGCCTTCTGGCTCTCGAGCGGCAACTGGAGCCAACGCAGCCAGCCCGACATCGACCCCGTGGGCACGCCCGCGCAGGCCAAGGGCATGTTCAGCAAGGGCAACCGCGAGTGGCATGTGATCTGCAACGACGCCGTGCTCTCGAAGGTCTTCGAGAAATACATCCAGCACGACCTCGCGGCCTCCGCGAAGGAGGACGCCGACGGCGCGGCCGACGCGGCGCTGGACGTAGCGCAAAAACTCAAGCTGCCCGATGTGTTCGTCCCACTCGACCACCTGCTGGAACAGGCCGTGGCCTTCGCGGGCCCCGTCGTGCCGGTCGAACCCGCGCGGCTGCCGTCGGTGAAGACCACGGTCAAGGTCCAACCCGTGCTCACGCCGGACAACTACCTGCCGCACATCAATGCGCTCATCGACAGCGCGCAGACCTCGCTGTACCTGCAGTTCGCCTACATGACCTGGAGCGATGCGGACAAGGATGCCGACTTTCGCGCGCTGCTGCACAAGATCGCTCAGCGCAGCACCGAGCCGGACCTCGACCTGCGCATCATCCTGGGCAGCACCAGCGCGGCCGAGAACATCCGCAAGCTGGTCGAGGCGGGCTGCAACCAGGAGGTGTTCCGCGTCCAGGGCAGCATCCACAACAAGGGAATCATCGTGGACGGCCAGACCGTGCTCGTGAGCAGCACCAACTGGTCGGGCGATGGCGTGCTGCGCAACCGCGACGCCGGCCTGATCATCCACAACGAGGAAGTGGCGCAGTACTACCAGCAGGTCTTTCTCGACGACTGGGACTCGCGCGCCAGAAGCCGCGTGGACGACGACCCGCCGGTGACGCTGGCCTCAGCCGATGCGCCTACGCCGCCGGGCATGGTGCGGATGTCGTGGGGGGACTATCACGGTTGAGGTGGACGGCGGCTTTCGCGCTCCTCCACCCACCACTTCGATTCCACGGCATTCATCGCGCGCGCGTTGGCGATCATCTCCTCGATCTGCGCGCGCGTGGCCGGCGAATCGACCATCCAGGCGGTCTGCACGGCATGCGCGGGACCGTCGGCGGCCAGCCGGTATTCCAGACAAAAACGAACCTCATTGCTCATCGGTGATCGAACCCTCTCTCTTTGCCACCGATTCTGTCTGACTCAAGTGAAACAGAACGCTTCTTCGATGCGTCGCAGCCACAGGAAGCGATGGCGTTTTGAGGCCATTCGTTCACAATGATTGCACCGTTGTTGCAGCGGAAAGGAGTGTGAAATCATGTTCGACTTCTTGTTTCGGCCCACCCACACGGCCTACTTGAAACGTGCCTCGGCACTGCTCGAAGAGGCCCAGATGGCGCGCATCGAACACCAGGCTGCCGCAGAGCATCACAGCGCCCTCGCCCGCATGTACGCGGAACGTGCCCGGCGGCTCGAGAACGAGCTGTACCGGCAACCGCGCGCCGCGGAGCACGGCCCCGAGACGGTCGCGGTCGCGGTGGAAGACCGCCCGCAGCTGTATTCGCTGGATGGCAGCCGCAAGACGACGACGCATCCGGCCGGCAGCTGACGCCGGTCTGCGCGATCGCTTCGACGTCGCGCCCGGCGACAAGGGCGCGGCTGTGCCGGCACAGCGGTGATGTAATCCGGCTCCCCGGCCATCACCGCGAGAACCCCATGCGCCTCATTGCTGCCCCGCTGCTCGCCGCCTGCGCGGCCCTGGTCTTCTCCCATGCCCACGGGCAAGCCGCTGCGCCTTACGACGGCCCGCTGTTCGACACCCACCTGCACTACAACCAGGAAGCCTGGGACGGCACCGCCGGCCCCTTCCCGCCCACCGAGGCGCTCGCGCGCATGCAGCGCAACCAGGTGAAGGCGATCATCGCGAACTCGCGTCCCAACGCCGGCACGCAGACCCTGGCCGCCGCGCGCGAGACACGCGCCACCGGCGTCACGGTCGTGCCCTTCGTGCGCCTGTACCGCAACCGCGAGGACTACAACAACTGGTTCCGCGACGAGACCATCTACGAGATGGTGCAGACCGAACTGGCACGCGGCACCGCCAGCGGCCCCTACCGCGGGCTCGGCGAATTCCATCTGTACGAGAGCGCCAACGCCAACGGCCCGGTGGCGAAGAAGCTGATCGCACTCGCCGAAGAGAAAAAGCTCGCGGTGCTCGCGCACGTGGACGACGTGGCCGTCGACCTGCTGATGGCGAACGCGCCGTCGAAGGGCCGATCGCTGCGCCTCATCTGGGCCCACACCGGTATCGGCGGCACGCCGGTCGAGCGCGTGCAGGCGATGCTGGAGCGCTACCCGCTGCTGATGGGCGAACTCTCGTACCGCCCGGGCCTGACCTGCGAAGGCGGGCGCCTGTGCCCCGAATGGCGCGCGCTGATCCTCAAGTACCCGGAGCGCTTCATGGTCGGTTCCGACACCTGGGTCAACCAGCGCTGGAGCACCTACGACGAGATCATGCGCGGCTACCGCACCTGGCTCGGCGACCTGCCGCCGGCTGTGGCCCAGCGCATCGCCTGGGGCAATGCGGCGGCGCTGTTCGACATGCGCTGAGGCGGGCCGGCGCAGGATTTCTCAGGCTGCCTGATTGCGCAGCGCGGCCACCTCGCGCAGCCGCTGATGCGCGGCACCGTCCCACACCACAGGCTGCTGGTTCTTCGCGCACAGGTAGTGGTGCGTGAACACGCCGAGGTACGCATCCAGCGTCTGCTGCGCGGCATGCTCGCCGGCCAGGTCCATGCACATCGCGGCCACCTCGCTGGTGCAGAAGTGATCGTCGCGGCCGGAGTTGCGCAGCTTGTACTGCGTGATCTGCTCCGGCTGCAGGCTCAGCACCGGCAACTGGTCAAGGTACGGGCTGCGGCGAAACATCTTGCGTGCCTCGCCCCAGGTGGCGTCGAACAGGATGAAAAGCGGGCGTTTCGCGGCACCGCCATCGGCCGGGTCAGGCGACGAAGGAACGACGCTGAGCACCACGCGCTCGGGCGCCGCGTACTGCCCCGGGAACACCACATAAGGCTGCCATTGCGGGTCGTTCAACAGCGCCAGCAGCGCGGGATCGGTCTCGGTGCGGGCCCAGCCGAAGGCGAAGGTGTCGGGCACCACATCGGCCACCAGCCACCCCGTGTTGGTGGGCTTGAGCGGTTCGATGTCAGCCATGAGCAGGCACACCCCCGCGCGCGTGGCCACCGGCGGGCGCACGGCGCACATGCAATGGCTGGGCACCAGGCGGCAACCCGCACAGCGCTCGCGCTTGAAACCGCCACGGGCAAGAAAGGGCTTGGCGCTGCGCGCCAGGCGTGCGGCGCGAAGGAGAGAGACGGCATGAGGCATGCGGCGATTCTCGGCGGCGTTGTGGCCGCATGGCGGCCCCGGCCTTCACCGGCGCTGCCGCGATGCCTCGGGATCAGGGCGCGCGAACCGGCGTGACCTTGCGGATCAGATTGCCGAAGGTGTCGGCCACGTACAGATTGCCGGCGGCGTCCACCGTCACCCCATAAGGCCGCTTGAACGTGGCCGCGGCACCGATGCCGTCTTGCGCACCCAATACACCGGGCCGACCTGCAAGCGTGGAAACCACACCCGCCGGAGTGATCCTGCGCAGCAGGCTGTTGCCCGTGTCGGCCACGTAGACGTTGCCGTCGCTGCCCACCGCCAGGCCGCCCGGTTCATAGAAAGACGCCGAGTTGCCGGCCCCATCGGTCGCGCCGGCCTGGCCTGAACCGGCCAGCGTCGTGACCACGCCACCGGGCGTGATCTTGCGGATCCGGTTGTTGCCGCTGTCGGCCACGTAGACGTTGCCGGCCGCGTCAGTCGCAATGCCGTATGCCTGCGAAAACTGCGCCGCAGTCCCCGTGCCGTCGGCGAAGCCTGCAGTGCCCGAGCCGGCCAGCGTGGTGACGTCGCCGGCAGGCGTGACCTTGCGGACAACGGCGCCGGCGAGTTCGATCACATAGATGTTGTCGGCGGCGTCCACGGCCGTCGATGCGGGGGAGAAGAAGGTGGCGGAGGTGCCGTTGCCATCGAGTGAGCCGGCTGCACCGTTGCCCGCGAGCGTGGTCACATCGGCCGCTGGCGTGATCTTGCGGATACGGTTGCCGCCGAATTCCGCAACATAGGCATTGCCCGTAGAGTCCAGCGCAAGACCGGCCAGGCTCTGGAACGATGCAGCTGTGCCGTTGCCGTCCACCGAGGCACCTGTGGCGTTGCCTGCAAAGGTCGCGACATCGCCGGCAGGCGAGATCTTTCGCACGAGATTGGTTCCCACGTCCGACACGAGCAGGCCGCCGCTCTTGTCGACGGCCACGCTGTACGGGAGGTAGAACGATGCGGCGGTCCCGTTGCCATTGACCGAGCCGGTAGCACCCGACCCGGCAAACGTGGACACCTGCGCCACCGCCGCCGAGCAGGCGACCGCCGCGTCGCCGATGTCGGCCGAGGCCTTGCCGCTGCCCTTGGTCACGGTGCAGAACTGCCACAGGGGCTGGGTGCGCACGCTGACCTCGTAGGCCGAGCCTTCGGTGAGCGCAGTGGCAAAGCGGAACTTGCCGTCGGCCGTGAGCTTCAGGTCGTCGCCCGCATTGTTCTGGAGCACGAGGCTGCCGGTGAGGCCGGTGACGTTGCCGCCGACTGTGTGAGTCACGACGACGGGGACTTCGGGCTCGGGTGAAGGGGCTGGTTCAGGCTGCTGCTGTGCCGGCGCGACGATCGGCAGGAAGCCTGCGCCACCGCCGCCTCCACCACCGCCGCCGCAGGCCGCCAGCAGCACGATCACACCGGCCATGGCGCCGCAGCGCCCGTAAGAACTCGCTCGCTTGGAAAGCATCACTGCCCCTTGGGGAAACCCGCTCTCCGGCTGGAGTGCCATCTGTTTCTGAATGTCTATTTTTGTAAGTGGTGTACGCCGAGACCATCCCCGAAAACAAGTAAATACGGCGACGCTTGTCCGTGCGGCCGTGCGAGGCAGGGGCGGACGAAACGTTCGAAAACAGGTCGTGAAAGAGACGGTGCGGCTCGCCCCCTTCGGGGCCGTCAGACCAGGCGCAAGTCCTTCGCCGCCGCACCGCCAAACACCTTCGCCACCTGCGCCGGCGACAACCCGTACATGCGCTGGAACAACCCGCCCAGCACCGCCCGGTACTCGTTGAGCACCGGGTAGTCGCGGTTCTGGAACAGCGTGGCCTGCGTCAGCGGCTGCTGTTCGCCCACGATGCGCCCGCCCGCCTGCGCGGCCAGGCCGCCGCCGAGCACCCAGTACACGGTGCCGTGCCCGTGGTCGGTGCCGCGGTTGCCGTTCTCGCGGAAGGTGCGGCCGAACTCGCTGACGACGACCACCACGGTTTCGCGCCAGGCGGTGTCGCCCATCTCCTGTGCGAAGCCGGCCACGCCGCGGCCCAGTTCCTCGAAGCGGTTCGCGAGGTAGCCCTTGGCCGCGCCCTGCCCCACGTGGGTGTCCCAGCCGCCGACGTCGACAAAGCCGATGTCGAAGCGATCGCGCATCAACAGCGCCATGCGGCGCGCGACCTGCTCGAAGCCCTTGGGGCTCATGGCGTTGCGGCTGGCGGCGTCCATCTCGGCCTGCATGGCGCGCACCACCTCGTCGCGCACCTGGAAGCCCTCGGCCACGGGCTGCGCGAGCGCGGTGTTGCGGTACATCGACGCAATGATCTGGCTCTGCCGCGCATCGATGGCCTGCCGCGCCACGCCCCCGAGCGCCATGTTGGCGGCCTTGGCGTCGTCGCCGCGCAGCACGATGGGCAGCTGGTCGGTGAAGGCGATGGGCGACACGTCGGTCAGCGGCCCGGCGCCGAGCACGCCGGCCAGCCGGTTGAGAAAACCCGAGCGGTAGTCGCGCCGCGCGGTGTCGGGCGCCACGCCGAGCTCGATCGCGTCCTGCGTCTCGAAGTGGCTGCGCGTGAGGTCGTCGGTGCCCGCGAAGGCGATGAAGGCGGCCTGCTTCTGCTGGAACAGCGGCAGCACGCTCTGCGCGAGCGCGGGGTGCAGGCCCCAGTCGGCGTCGAGCGGCAGCGCGCCGTCGGGTGTGCCGGGCCGGGGAATGGCGATGTTGGGGCGCGAGGCGTAGTAGAAGTCGGCGTTGCCGGTGGGCACCAGCAGGCTGGTGCAGTCGTAGGCGCCGCGCAGGAACACGACGAGCAGCTTGGTGCCCTGGGCACCGGGCGCGGCGGCCACGCGTGCGGCGGCGCCGGCGAAGGGTGCGGCGGCCAAGAGTTGCAGCAGGTGTCGGCGTTGCATCACAGGAATCCTTTCTTCTTGCCTTGCCCCTTCCCCTTCCGGGGGAAGGTTGGGATGGGGGCCCGACGGCGCTGGCATTCATCGCTGTGCTTCATCGAACGCCGCTTGCCCCCACCCCTGCCCTCCCCCAGCGGGGGAGGGAGAAAAATCAAATCAAATCACCGTCGCATCAGCTCCGGGGATGCGAGCAGGAAGGTATTCCACTCCGGCGGGTTCTTCGCCTGCGCGAGCGCCTGCTGCGTGTCGGCGCTCAGCCCGGGCTGCAGCGCGCGCACGGCGAGCGATTCGGCCAGCGGCGGAAACGGCGGCTTTTCGAGCGGTGCCTTGTCGTCGGTGCGGAACAGCACGGCGCCGCCGGTGCCGATGGCGCGTGCAACTTCGAAGCGGGTGTTCATTTGCCCCGCGCTGGCCCAGGCGGCCTCGTTGAGCGGGTAGCCGTCGGGCGTCTCGTGGGCGTACAGGGTTTCGCCCATGCGGTTGATCCAGCCGATCATCGGCGTGGTGTTGAGCACCACGCGCTCGTCGTAGGCCAGGCGCACGCCCGCCACCACGTAGTGCACGGGGTCGCGGAACTTGCGGCCCAGCGAGGCCGCGAACTCGCGCGATTCGAACAGCGTCTGCAACGTGGCGGCGATGTCGCCGTCGCTGCGCGTGAAGGTGGCGGCCATGCGCTCGACCAGCGCGGGCGGCGGCTCGTCGGCCACGAAGTACACGGCAAGCTTGCGCGAGATGAAGCGCGCGGTGGCCGGTGCGCGCGCCAGGCGGTCGAGCGCCTCGTCGGTCTCGGCCAGGCCGCGCGCCTGGATGGGCTGGCCCAGCAGGGTCTTCGGGCCGTAGTCATGCCGGTTCGGGTGGAACTCGAACAGGCCCTGGCGCACATAGTCGGCGCGCACGGCCGGGCGCACCGCGGGCGGCGTCGCGTCGGGCGGCTGCACGCTGACGCCCACGCCGGTCAGCACGCGCGCCAGCTCCTGCACGTCGGCCTGCGTGTAGCCGCCGCCCACGCCGAGCGTGTGCAGCTCCATGAGTTCGCGCGCGTAGTTCTCGTTGATCCGGTTGGCGGCGTTCTGCGCGTTGTCGAGGTAGCGCAGCATGGCCGGGTGCCGCACGGTGGCGCCCAGCAGGTCGCGGAACTTGCCGAGCGCGTGCGGGCGGATGGCGCTTTCTTCGTAGTCGCCGACCATCGCGCGCACCAGGTCCTTGCGGATGCTGACGTTGAAGTGGTTCATCCAGAACCAGGTCATCTGCTCCTGCAGTTGGTTCGGCGAATACAGCGCGCGCAGCAGGAAGCGCTGCTGCGCCTCGCGTGCAAGGCTGTTGAGTTCCTGCTGGTAGGCCGCGAGCGCAGCCTTCTTCGCTTCGTCGTCGGGCAGCGCAGTCGCGGCCTTGCGCCGGGCATCGAGAGCGAAGACCAACTGATCGAGCGGCGTGCGCGAAATGGCCATGGCGTCGATCTGCGCCTGCGCCGCCGCGGGCAGCGCACGGGGCGCGGGGCGCAGCTGGCGGCCCATCCAGCGCGGCAGGCCGTCGCGCGCCAGCTCGGCCTGGCTGCTGGCGTTGGCGCCCCAGCTCACGCGATCGAGCCAACGCAGCTGCGCGGCGGGCGTGTCGGCGGCATGGCCGAGCGCAGTGAGCGGCGGGCCTTCGGGGCGCAGCAGGCCGGTGGAACAGGCGGTGAGCGACAGCACGGCGGCCAGCGCCACGGCGAGGGTGCGTGAACGGTGCTGATTCGGGAACAACGGCATGCGGCTGATCATGAACCGATCAACCGCCGCGCGATGTAGGCGGTTGACCGACCTCAGGCCGCGGTCAGGTAAAGCTGAAGGTCAGCTTCGTTGCAAGGCGAAACGAAGCCCTGCCCTTTCAGGCCGTGGCGACGCTGCTCGGCTCCGCGCCCGCGATCTGCCGCAGCGCGCGCTCGAACACCTCGACCGGCTGGCCGCCGGAGATCAGGTGCTGGTCGTTGATGATGATCGCGGGCACCGAATGGATGCCGGCGTCGGTGTACATGCGCTCGCGTTCGCGGGTTTCCTGCGCGAACTCGTCGCCGGCCAGGATCTCGCGGGCCCGCGCCGCGTCGAGCCCCGCCTCGGTCGCCGCACGCACCAGCACCTCGGGGTCCGAAGGGTTCTGGCTGTCGGTGAAGTAGGCCTTCAGCAGCAGCTTCTTCAGCGTCACCTGCTTGGCCGGGTCTTCCAGCTCGGCCCAGTGCAGCAGCCGGTGGGCGTTGAAGGTGTTGTACACGCGGGGCCGGCCGCCGGGGCTGAACTCGAAGCCGACGGCCGCGCCGCGCTGGCGGATCGCCTCGCGGGCCTGCGCCTGCTGCTCCTGCGACGAGCCGTACTTCTGGTTCAGGTGCTCGAAGGTGTCCTGGCCTTCGGGCGGCATCTGCGGGTTCAGCTCGAAAGGCTGGAAGTGCAGCTCGGCCGACACCTCCGGCGCCACCCGTTTCAGGGCAGCCTCGAGTGCGCCAAGGCCCACGGCGCACCAGGGGCAGGAGACATCGGAAACGAAATCGATCTTGAGATGGGCGGTCATGGCGCCATTCTTCATGGCGCCACAACCCTTGGTGCGCGCGGGGTCTTCGCTGCCTTGGCTCAGGCGATGGCCTTGCGGCGTTCGCGGTCCGTGCGGGCGCTGGCCATCGTCTCTTCGCGCAGGCGGTCGTACTCGGCCTTGTCGACGGGCACGGCATTGGGGTCGCCCAGGTCGCGCATGTGGACGCGGTAGGTCTCGCGGGCGCTCATGGCGGCCAGCGCGGCCAGCACGGTCACCGCGAAGGTGATGGCGCCGACCGTGAACCACACGTTGGTCGAGCCCGGAGGCGCCACGGCGGCGAACAGCGCGGGCAGCAGCGCGGTGAAGGTGGTGCCGATGTTCTGCGAGATGGCCATGGCCGACACGCGGTTGCGGGTGCGGAACAGCTCCGGGTAGAAGCTCGGGAAGGTCGCGTTGTAGCCCTGGTACACGATGCCCCACATCAAGAGCGACATGCAGATGGCCAGCGGCACGTTCTTGATGCTGATGGCGTACAGGTACACGAAGGACAGCAGGCCCGAAGCCAGTGCGCCCACGATGATCGGCGGCTTGCGGCCGATGCGGTCCGACAGGTTGCCCACGAACGGGATCACCAGCACGGCCAGGATGTTGCCCAGCACCGGAATCCACAGGTACACGTCTTTCTGGAAGCCGATGCCGTAGGCGGACTGCACCGCGTAGGCCGCGCCGAACACGGTGGCGACCACCGGAATCACGTTCATCAGCGCCATGCAGACCACGCGCAGCATGTCGGCCCAGCTGTCGGTAAAAGCCTGGACGATGGGCGACTTCGCCACTTCGCCCTTCTTGTCGACTTCGGCAAAGGCCGGCGTTTCGTCGACCTCGCGGCGGATGATGTAGCCGGCCACGATCACGAGGAAGCTCAGCAGGAACGGAATGCGCCAGCCCCACGAGTTGAACGCCTCTTCAGGCATGTAGTGCGCGAGCGGCAGGAACACGGCGGCCGCCAGGATCTGGCCGGCCTGCACGCCCTGCAAGGTAAAGCTCGCGAAGAAGCCGCGACGCCCGAACGGTGCGTGCTCCAGAATCATCGAGCTGGCGCCCGAGATTTCGCCGGCCACCGCAAAGCCCTGCACCAGGCGCAGCAGCACCAGCAGCGCGGGGGCCAGCAGGCCGACCTGGTCGTAGGTCGGCAGCAGGCCCACGGCCACGGTCGAAAAACCCATCAGGAACATGCACAGCACCAGCACCTGCTTGCGCCCGTGCGTGTCGCCCCAGTGGCCGAGCACGAAGGCGCCGATGGGGCGCGCCACATAGCCCACGCCGTAGGTCGCGAGCGACGCAATGATGGCCGTGGTCGGGTCGCCCTTGGGGAAGAAGATCTGCGGAAAGATCAGCGCCGCGGCGGTCGCGTAGATGAAGAAGTCGTAGTACTCCAGCGCCGAGCCGATCCAGCCGCTGGCGGCGGCTTTCTTCGACTGGTGCCTGCCTTGCGGCTCTTTGGCTGATGAGTTGGCCATGTGTTGTCTCCGGTGATGACTTGAGGTGACGGGTGCGGGAAAAAATCAGTCTTGTTGCTGCTGTGGCTGCTGCTGTTGCGCCTGCGACGCCATGCGCGCAGGTGCATTGAGCGCGCCGTAGGCGTCGTAGCCGCCCATGCGCTGCGCGACCTCGAAGAAGAGGCCGCCTTCGAAGCTCTCGGTGTAGATGTGCAGGTAGTCGCCGCCCGCCGAGCGGTCGAACAGCACGCCGGCTTCGCGCATGCGCGCCAGCAGCTCGGGCGCCACGTCGATGCGCGTGGCCAGGTCGTCGTAGTAGTTGTCCGAGATCGGCACGAAGCGCGTGCCGTTGGCGCGCAGCCGGGCCACGGTGTCGAAGATGTCGTTGCAGTCGAGCGCGATGTGATGCACGGCCCCGCCGCCGGTCACGCTCAGCGTGCGCGCGGTGCGCGTGCGCTGGCTCAGCGACACGTTCAGCACCAGGCGCAGGCTGCGGTCGGCATTGGCCACGCCGCGGCTGCGAATCAGACCGAAGGGGTCGGCCAGCTCCAGGCTCTCGCCGGGCTCCAGGCCGAGCACGGCGCGCGTGAACAGCACCCAGGTGTCGAGCTGGTCGAGCGCCAGGCCCAGTGCCACGTGGTCGATGCGCGTAAGGCCGGCATCGCGGTCGCCGGGCCCTGCGTCCTCGAGGATGAAGTCGGTCTCGTACAGCCCGTTGGCACCCAGCGCCTCGGGCACGAAATGGATCAGGTTGCCGCCCGGCGCCACGATGGCCGGCACGCGCAGCTCGTTGGGCCCGACCGGGCTGTCGTGGCGCAGCGAGCGCATGGCGGTCGCGCGGCCCACGGCGGCGAGCGGGTCGGCGCAGCGCACGCCCAGTGCGCACACCGAGGTGCCGTGCGCCTCGAAACGGCGGCGCGCAAACGAATCGGGCTGCGCGTTGACGATGAAGTGGATGCCGCCCTGGCGGTACAGCGTGACGGCCTTGGAGCGGTGGCGGCCGACACGGCGGCACCCCAGCTGCCCGAGCAGCGCACCGAGCGTGACGGCCGAGGCCTCGTCGGCCGCGAACTCGATGAACGACAGCCCCGAGAGCACCGGCGCAGGCGGCGGGTTGAACAGCTCCACGCGCTGCGGTTGCACAGGCGCGTTGCCGGCGGCCAACCGCTCGCGCGTTTCGCTTTCGAGGTACAGCAGCGAGCGCATCGCATCGACCGCGGTGCGGCGGTTCGGTGTCTCGCGAAAGATGTCGTTGAAGATCTCGAGCGACAGCGGCCCGGTGTAGCCCGCGCGCAGCACCTGTTCGAAGAAGCCGGTCACGTCGAAGTCGCCCTGCCCCGGGAACGAGCGGTGGTGGCGCGCCCACTGCAGCACGTCCATCGACAACAACGGCGCATCGGCCATCTGCACGAAGAAGATCTTTTCGCCCGGAATGGCGGCGATGCCCGCCGGATCGTCCTTCAGCGACAGCGTGTGGAAGCTGTCCAGGATCAGCCCGAGGTGCGGGTGGTCGGCGCGCTGCACGATGTCCCAGGCCTGCGCGTAGCGCGAGGTGTGGCGGCCCCAGGCCAGCGCCTCGAAACCCACGCGCAGGTTGCGGCGCGCGGCGCGCTCGGCCAGTTCGTGCAGCTGGGCCGCGGCACGCGCCGGGTCGTTCACCGACAGCGGCGAGGTGTTGGAGCAGCACAGCACCATCGGTGCGCCCATGGCTTCCATGAGGTCGAACTTGCGTTCGGCGCGCTCCAGGCTGCGCTGGAACTGCGGTTCGGGCATGCCTTCGAAATCGCGGAACGGCTGGTACAGGTCGATCGCCAGGCCCAAGTCGGACGCGATGCGGCGCAGCTCGGCGGCGGTGCCGCGGAAGTTGACGAAATCGGCTTCGAACAGCTCGATGCCGTCGAAGCCCGCCGCCGCAATGGCTTCGAGCTTCTGACGGAGGGTGCCGCTGAGCGAGACGGTGGCAATGGCGCGGTGCATGGGATGGACTGTAGAAAGAGCCCGGGCGCGCCACAACGCAAATCAGCCCCTTCTGATCGATGATCGCACGCTGCCGATCATCATTCGCACGAAATAGGGGTTACACCTAGCCAACCCGGAGGTCCGAGCTGGGTGTTTTTTCAGAGGCTGCGCCAGTAATCGATCAGCATCTGCGCGAACTCGACCGGCCGCTCCACCGCGCTCAGGTGCGCGGCGTCGATGGTCGCCAGCCGCGCGCCCGGGATCTGCGCCACCATGGCTTCGGACATGGCCATCGGCGTGGCCTCGTCCTGCAGCCCGCCGATCACCAGCGTGGGCGTGGCGATGCGGCGGTTGCTCTCGCGGAAGTCGATGGCGGCCACGGCGTTGCAGCTCTCGATGTAGCCCTGGGCATCGGTGCGCACCAGCGCGTCGTGCAAGGTGCGCGCGGCCACCGCGCCTTCGGGCGTGGCGGCATAGGCCGGCGTGAGCCAGCGCGCCACAGCGCCAGGAGCGATCGCGGCCACGCCCTTGGCGGCCACGGTTTCCGCGCGCAGGCGCCACGGCGCCTGGTCGGGGTAATGCGCAGCCGAATTGGCGATGACCACGGTCTTCAGCTGTTTGGGGTGCCGCACCGCCAGTGCCTGCGCGGTCATGCCGCCCATCGACAGGCCGACGAAATGCACGGGCTCGCCGCCCGTTTCGCGCGCGATGAGGTCGGCTGCGTCCTGCGCCAGCGTTTCCACGCGCAGCACGCCGGGCACCACCTCGGAGCCGCCGTGGTTGCGGTGGTCGTAGCGGATCACCGTGTGGGCGCGCGCAAGCTGCGCGGCCACGCCGTCCCACATGTGCAGGTCGCAGCCGAGCGCATGGCTGAGCACGACGAAGGGGCCTTCGCCTTCGCGCACGACATTCAGGCGGGGGGTGGAAGTGGTCATGGGGTGGAGTCCTTCGTCGATGAGGAGGGGGAGGATGGAGAAGCAGGTTGCGCAAGACGCGGCAGCCACAGGAACGCGATGGCCAGCAGCACGACGCCGGCCATCAGCATCGGCACGACCATCGGCCAGGCGCCATGCGAGAAACTGGTGTCGACAAACAGCGCGGCGACCTGCCCCACGCAGAACGCGACCATCATCATGCCGAAACCGGACCACGACACGGCCCGCCCCGCCAGGTGCGGCAGGTCGCCCACGGCGCCGGCCTGCCCGCAGGGCTGGTGGATGCCGTGGCCGAGGCAGTACACGGCGTGGCCCGCCAGCAGCGGCACCGCGCTGTGCGGCATCAGCCAGCAGCCCAGCGCCTGGATCACGGCGCCCGTGATGCTCAGCACTGCGCCCAGCCGCACGGTGCGCATCGGCCCGAAACGGCGCAGCAGGCTGCGGCACATCGTGGTGCTGAAGATGTAGACCAGCGAGCCGCCGGCCGGAATCCAGCCGTACCTCGCGGGCGACCAGCCGAGGTAGCCGATGTAGACCATCGGCGAGAGCAGCAGGAAGCAGAACAGCCCGCCATAGGTGGTCGCCGCCACCGAGGCCCAGGCGCGGAACGAGCGGCTCGCGAACACGGCGCGCGTGCTGCCGCGCGGCGCGGACGACTCGCCCGTCATGGGCTTGCGCGTTTCATCGAACGAGCGCCAGCACAGCGCGAACAGCACCGCTGCGTAGACCGCCATCACGACCATCACCCAGCGCCAGCCTGCACCTTGCACCAGCCAGGCGCCCAACAGCGGCGCCACCAGCCCGACCATGCCCAGGCCCGTGAGGCCACGCGCCATGACGTGCGGGCCTTCGTGCGCCGGATACAGGTCGCGCACCGCGGCGCGCGAACAGACAAGAATCGCCGCCATCGAAAAGCCCTGCAGCGTGCGCCAGCCCGCAAGCACCGCCACGCTGCCCGCGAAGGCACCGCCGAAAGCCGCGACCACATAACAGGCCAGCCCCGCCAGCAACACGGGCCGCCTGCCGAAGCGGTCGGCCAGCGGGCCGCACAGCAGCTGCGCAAAGCCGAAGGCCAGCACGAACAGCGTGAGGCTGGTGCTGGCCGAGCCCAGCTCCTTCGCGATGGCGGGGAGCGCGGGCAGATAGCTGTCGGTGGCCACCGGTTGCGCGGCCAGCAGCAGCGGCAGCAGCAAGGTGAAACTGACGTCGAACCGGCCCTTCTTCGGGGCGACCGGCGCGTTCACTGCGCCGCGGGCGGAGCGGACGAAGCGGGCGTTGCGGGCGTTGCGGGCGTTGCGGGCAGCAGGCCCTTCTCGCGCAGGATGTTCGTGGCGATGCCGAACGCGTGGTTGGCCACCGGCACGCCGCAGTAGATGGCGGCCATCATGATCACTTCCTTGATCTCGTCGGGCGTCAGGCGCGACTCGGGCGGGCCGTCGAGCGCGGCGCGCACATGCATGGCGAATTCTTCGTAGGCATGGATGCCCAGCATCATCGACAGCACCATGAAGCGGCGTGTCTTGTCGCCCAGCGCAGGCCGGCCCCAGATGTCGTTCCACGCGTGGCGCGTGATGAGTTCCTGGAACTCGGCGTTGAAGCCGTTGCGGTTGGCGAGCGACTTGTCGACCCAGGCGTCGCCGAGCACGCGGCGGCGGTTGACGAGCCCGTCTTCGTAGGGGTTGCTCGGGGTGGCGTCGGGGGCGGTCATTGCGAGAGTTCCTTGTCGGATGAAAGTTGGGCTTGCAGGGCTTTCACCTCTGCCACAGCGGTTTGCCCCGCGTTCACGGCGAGCGCGGGGTCGAACCATTCGTCGGCCGCGTCGCGCGGCAGTTCGGCACGCAGCCGGTCGATGTTGGCGCGCATGCGCGCGGCATCGACCTGCAGGCCGGGCAAGGCGCCGGCCATGGCGCGCACGCTGCCGTGCGCCGACATGAGCAGCTGCGGCCACTCGGCCAGTTCTGCCTGCCAGGCGCCGAGCGCGCGCTCGTGCTGTTGCGGCATCGCGCCGAGCAAGGCGGCCACGCGCTGCGGCGCGCGGTGCGCGGCGGCGATGGCGACCATCGAGGCCACGGGGTTGCGCTTGTGCGGCATCGCCGACGAGCCGCCGCGCCCGGGCTCGCTGGGCTCGGCGACCTCGGCCACTTCGTACTGGCCGAGCAGCGAGATGTCGACCGCGACCTTGCCCAGGCTGCCCGTGAGCAGGCCGAGTTCGCAGCCGAGCGCGACCCATTCGTCACGCTGCGTGTGCCACGTGGCGCCGGGGTCGCCCAGACCGAGTTCCTTGGCCATGCGCTGGCGCACCGCGGCGCCCTGCCCCTTCATCTGCGCCAGCGTGCCGACGGCGCCGCCGAGCTGCAGCTGCAGCGCGTGCTTCGCGGCGGCACGCAGGCGGGTGCGACTGCGCACCAGCGGCGCGGCCCAGCCGGCGCACTTGAAGCCGAAGCTGGTGACCGAGGCCGGCTGCATCAGCGTGCGCGCGAGCATCGGCGTCTCGGCGTGCTGCACAGCCAGGCGCAGCAGTGCATCGGCGGCCTTGGCCAGGTCGGTCTCGACGAGCGCAACGGCTTCGCGCGTGACCAGCGCCATCGCGCTGTCGATCACGTCCTGGCTGGTGCTGCCGAAGTGCACGAAGGGCACAGCCTCGGCATTGAACAAGCCGACGGCCTCGCGCAGTGCCTTCACCAGCGGGATGGCGACGCTGCCCGCGCGTCCGCTCTCGCGCACGATCTTGGCCACGTCGAACAGCTCGACCTTGCAGCTGCTGACGATCGAATGCGCGGCGCTCTCGGGAATCAGCCCTTCGGCCGCCTGCGCGCGCGCAAGCGCCGCCTCGAAGCGCAGCATGGCGTCGACGAAGGCGCGGTCGCTGAAGGCGCCCAGCGTTTCGGAGGTGGAAAGGAAGCCTTCAAAAATGCTCATGCGTGTTCCGGTTTGTCAGTATTTCAGTTGCGCGACGGCGCGCAGTTCTTCGGGCGAGGCGGTGCCGAAGCCGAAGAACTCGAGGTAGGCCGGGATCATTTCGAACAGCATGTCGGTGCCCACCTGCACCTGGCAGCCCTTGGCCTTGGCGGCCTGCAGCAGCGGCGTGTACTCGGTCTTCATGACGACCTCGCCGACGAAGGTGTCGGGGGCGATGCGGTCCACGTCGAAGGGCAGCGGGTCGGTGTCCTTCATGCCCAGCGGCGTGGCGTTGACGACGATGTCGAAGCCCGCCGGGTCTTTCGATCCTGTGGTGACCGTCATCTGCGGGTAGTGCTCGCGCAGCCGCGCGGCCAGTGCCTGCGCGGAGGCGTCGCTCATGTCGAACAGCATCAGCTCGGCCGCGCCGGCCGCGGCGATCGACGCCGCAATGGCCGACCCGACACCGCCCGTGCCCGACACCAGCACCCGCGTGCCCTTGAACAGGCGCCCCTTGCGCTCCACGCCGCGCACGAAGCCAGCGCCGTCGAACTGGTCGCCCAGCAAGGAACAGTCGGGCCGCTTGAGCACGGCGTTGCACGCACCCGCGACGCGCGCGGTGGGCGTGACCTCGTCGACCAGCGACATCGTCGTGACCTTGTGCGGCATCGTGACCAATGCACCGCGCAGGTTCGAGAACCTGAACACCTGCCGCAGCGTGGCCGCGTAGTCCTCGGGCTTCACGCCCATGGGCACCACCACCGCGTCGATGCCCTGCTTGTCGAACCAGGGGTTGTAGATCATCGGCGCCTTGAAGGCCTCGGTGGGATAGCCGATGTGGGCGATGAGCGTGGTCTTGCCGGAGATCATGGGCGTCGTTGCGTTCAGGAAGAAGGTGCGGGCTCAGGCCACGCTCGGAGACTGGTAGCGCAACGGCGTTGCGATCTCGGCGTGCATCGCCGGCGGGTAGATGAGCTCGCGCAGAAAGTCGGCGTCGGCCTGCATCGCATCCGCCGCGTCGAGGTGGCCGAAGTAGCGAAAGTAATGCGGCATCTGCTGCACCAGCATCTCGAAGCCGGCCTGCGCATTGAGCCCGCGCGCACGTGCCGCACGCACCAGCGGCGTGGGCTGGTTGCGCAGCAGGATGTCGAACAGCGCCGCGTGCGGTTCCATGCGCGCCACGTCGAACGGCAGCGCGTCGTCTTCGGCCAGGCCGAGCGGCGTGGCGTTGATGACGAGGTCGTAACCCTCGGGCGCGTTGCTGTCGACCGCGACCACGGTCGCCTCGAAGAAGGCGTCGAGCTTGGCGGCCACGCCCGCGGCCTTGCCGGAGGCGGTGTCGAAGAAGGCGATGTGCTCCGCGCCGTTCACCGTGCCGCCTTCGGCCAGCGCCACGCCGATGGCGGCGGCGCTCACGCCCGCGCCGAGGATCAGCACGCGCTTGCCGCGGAACGGCACGTTGCAGCGGTCGAGCGCGCCGATCAGGCCTTCGCCGTCGAACAGGTCGCCCTCGAGCTGGTCGCCCTCGGTGCGACGCACCACGTTGACCGAACCCGCCACGCGGCCGAACAGGCCGCAGCCGTCGAGCAGGTCGACCACGCGCGGCTTGTGCGGCGGCGCGATCACCATGCCGCGCACGTTGCGCGCCAGGAAGGCCGACTTCATGAACACCGCGAAGTCGCGCACCGGCACCTGCATGGGCACCAGCACGGCATCGATGCCGTAGCGCGCAAAGGCGGCGTTGAACATGCGCGGCAGCCGCACATTGCGGACCGGGTCGCCGGGGATGAGGTAGGCCTGGGTGCTGCCGGTGATGAATGGGCTCATGGGCGTGCTTCCGTTCGTCAATCGCTCGTTTCGGGGCGGAACAGCGGGCTTTATAGTCCCTTCGCGCGCAGCCTGCTGGCATACGAGACGCGAAACGTTCGATGATCGATCTTTTAAGTTCGTCAATCGATCAAATTGCGGGTTTTTACTTAGCCATTCGGGCCGCGCCGCCACGCCGGACGCGGGCACACTTCCGCCCATGAACAGCACCAGCCCCGACGACTCGACCCCGCCCGCCGGCCTGGACAAGCGCGACTGGATCGCCGGGCTGGAGCGCGGCGTGAGCATCATCGAAGCCTTCGACGACGCCAACCCGCGCCTCACGGCCAGCCAGGCCGGCCAGCGCACGAACATGACCCGCACCGCCGCGCGGCGCTACCTGCTCACCCTGCAGCACATGGGCTACGTGGCGAGCGACGGCAAGCTGTTCTGGCTCACGCCGCGCGTGCTGCGGCTGGGGCAGTCGTACCTCGAATCGGCCCGGCTGCCCCGCGTGGTGCAGCCTTTTCTGCAGCGCGTGGCGGCGGGCACCAACGAGATCGCGTACCTCAGCGTGATGGACGGCGACGAGGTCGTCTACATCGCCCGCAACGGCCCCAACCGCAGCATGAGCACCGGCTACGTGCTCGGCGCGCGCGTGCCGGCGCAGGTGACGGCCTCGGGCATGCTGATGCTGGCGCTGCGCAGCGACGCCGAGCTGAACGAGTGGCTCGCCATGCGGCAACTCACGGTGTTCACCTCGCACACCATCGCGAGCATGGAGCGCATGAAGCTCGAGCTGGCGCGCATCCGCGCGCAGGGCTGGGCGCTGTCGGAACAACAGCTCGACCTGAACTCGCGCGGCATCGCCGTGCCGCTGCGCGACCGGCACGGCACGCTGGTGGGCGCGCTCAACATCACGATGCCGATGGGGCACGAGAGCTCGGAAGACGCGGTGGCCCGCGTGCTGCCGGTGCTGCGCGAGACGGCGCAGGCGATGCGCAACCTGATCTGAGCCACGCGCTTACGGAGCGGGCCACGCCTTGTTGAAAAAGGCCGCCAGCTCGGGGCCGAGTTGCGCCAGGGAAGCCGCGCGGTCGAAGCCCGGCGGGTCTTCCTGGATGTCCCCGCCCGGCGTGGCGATCGGCATGCTGGGCTTGTCCATGAACGCGAAGTGCGAGGCGTTGGGCACGCGGCGCAGCACGGCCTGGGGCATCTTCTGTGCGATCCATTCGCCGTGGAAGCGCGGCACGAGAAAGCGGTCCTGCATCGCCACATGGATCTGCACGGGCACCCGGATGGCCGCCAGCGACGAGGCAGTGAAGGGCACGCCGACCGGGGCCATCAGCACGGCAGCACGCACCCGGGGGTCGCGCAACGAAGGCAGCAGCGGCGATGCCGGAGCGGAAGCCGAAGGCGCGACGTCCTTGCCGACCCCGCAGAACACCGGGTCGGCGCTGCGCTCACGCTCGCAATGCCGGGCGGACTGCGACAGGTCGACCTGCCCGCCTGCCAGGGCCAGCACGGTGTAGCCGCCCGCCGAATGGCCGAGCGCGCCGATGCGCGGGCCCTTGGCGTCGCTGGCGATGCGATCCTTCCAGCGCGGGTCCGTGAGCAGCGCGTCGATCAGTTGCGAGACCTGCCGCGGCCGCTCGGTGAAATAGGCCGCCGCGCCGCGTTGCAGCAGCGACGAGTCCTGCCAGTTGTCACCCGCATGGCGAATGGCGGCGACGAGGTAACCGTCCCGCGCCAGCGCTTCGGCGAGGCGGCCATGGCCCAGCTCGGTGCCGGCCAGGCCATGGCTCAGCACGATCAGGCCCTTGAACCGTTCCTCGGGCGCGGCACGGATCGCCGCGCGGACCGTGAACGGCCCCATGGCCGTCTCGCGAGGCGCGGACTGCGTCGGGTAGTACAACGCGGCGATCACGGGCGAGGCGCCCGCGACGTTGAACGGCTGCCAGCCGACCTCGAAGGCCGCAGCACGGCTGCAGAGCAGCAGGCCGGCGGTGAGCCACAGGCTCAGGCGGAAAAAGGGGCGCATCTGGGGACTCCTTGCTCGGTGATGGAGCAGTGAGTGCGGATGGTGGCGGCGCCCTCGCCGGCCGACTACGGCGTTGCGACGGAACGCGGGCCGGCTGGCGCGAAACGACAGGTACACGGCGCGAACGGCCCCACTTCACCAACTGACAGCATTCCGACAGCATCCACCCGGCACGATGCAGGCTTTCTTACAAGATCGATGGAGACAAGCACCATGTCCGACCTCTTCCTGAACGACGCCGCCCCCCTGAGCCGCCGCCACTGGCTGCAAGCCGGCGGCGCCCTCACCCTCGGCGGCCTGCTGCCTTCGATGGCCTCGGCGCAGGACACCTGGCCCAGCAAGTCCGTGCGCTTCGTCGTGCCCTTCGCACCGGGCGGCAGCTCGGAAATCGTCGCCCGCTCCACCGCCGCCGAGCTGTCGCGCACGCTGGGCCAGAGCGTGTTCGTCGACAACAAGCCCGGCGCGGCCGGCAACATCGCCATGAGCGAAGTCGCGCGCGCCACCGACCAGCACACGCTGATCCTCGGCCACATCGGCACGCTGGCCGTGAACCCCTACATCTTCGCCAAGCTGCCCTACGACGCGAACAAGGACTTCAAGCCCGTGAGCCTGCTGGCCAAGGTGCCCAGCCTGTACGTGGTGCACCCCGACGTGCCGGCCAAGAACCTCAAGGAATTCATCGCGTACGCCAAGAGCAAGCCCGGCAAGCTGAGCTACGGCTCGGCCGGCAACGGCAGCGCCGGCCACCTGGCCTTCGAGTACCTGAAGATGACCGCCGACGTGTTCATGCTGCACGTGCCCTACCGCGGCACCGGACCGATGGTGACCGACCTGCTCTCGGGCCGGCTCGACGCCTCGGCCATCGGCGCGGCGGCGATCATTCCGTTCATCAAGGCGGGCAAGGTGCGCTGCATTGCGACCGGCTCGGCCAAGCGCCTGGCGCAGCTGCCCGACGTGCCGACCGTGGCCGAGCAAGGCTTCCCCGGCTTCGAGATGACGCAGTGGTACGGCATGCTCGCGCCGGCCAGCATCACGCCCGCGCAGATGGCCAAGCTGTCGGCCGAGACCATGAAGGCCGTGAAGTCGCCCGATTCGATGCAGCGACTCACGGCCGATGCGGCCGAGGCCGTGGGCGGCACGCCGGAGCAGTTCGCGCAGTTCATTACCGCCGAGCAGAACCGCTGGCAGAAGGTGATCGCAAGGGCAAACATCAAGCCTGATTGAGGCAGGCAGGCCCTAGCATCGGCGCCATGCGCATCCTGCTGGCCGAAGACGAACACACCCTGGGCACCTGGCTCTGCAAGGCGCTGGAGCATGCGGGCATCCAGGTCGAATGGGTGGACGATGGGCGCTTGGCTGATCGGGCGCTGCAGCAGCGCGACCACGACGCGCTGGTGCTCGATCTGGGCCTGCCCGGCATGGACGGCCACACGGTGCTGCAGCGGCTGCGCGAACGCGACCAGCGGCTGCCGGCGCTGATCCTCACGGCGCGCGATTCGCTGAACGAACGTGTCGCGTCGCTCAACGCGGGCGCCGACGATTTCCTGGCCAAGCCCTTCGCATTGGCCGAGCTCGAGGCCCGGCTGCATGCGCTGGTGCGCCGCGCGCGCGGCGTGGAGCATCCGCGCCTGGCTTGCGGCCCGCTGGTGTACGACGGCGCGCGCCGGCAGTTCACGCTGAACAGTGAGGCGCTCGCCCTGTCACCGCGCGAACAGGCGGTGCTGCGCGCGCTGGTGCAGCGCAGCGGCGAGCCACTGTCGAAGCAGCAGATCCTCGACCGCGTGTTCTCCGACGATGACGAAGTGCACCTCGAAGCGGTCGAGGTGTTGGTCTACCGGTTGCGCAAGCGGCTGGATGGCAGCGGTGTGCGCATCGTCACGCTGCGCGGTCTCGGCTACGTCTTGGAAGCGGACTGAGTGAGCGCGCTGCGCCGCTTCACCGATCGCCTGCGCCGCACCAGCCTATGGCAGCGGCTCGCGCTGCTGCTGTTCCCTGCCCTGCTGCTGGTGACAGGCATCGAGCTGTGGATGACGCGGCACGACGCACTGGCCGCGGCCAACGCCGCCTACGACCGCTCGCTGCTCGGCGCGCTCAAGTCGATCGACGCGAACATCTCCACGGCCTCGGGCGGGCTGTCGGTGGAGCTGCCGTACACGATGTTCGAGTTCTTCGAGCTCACGGCCAGCGGGCAGGTGTTCTTTCGTGTCGCGACCTCCGACGGGCTGGTGGAACTGGGCAGCGCCGACCTGCCCGCGCCGGCCGTCGAGCCCGCGATGGGCGTGCCGGCCTTCTACGACGCCACCTACTTCGGCGAGGCCGTGCGGCTCGCGGCCTACCGGCGCGACCTCGACCGCGCGCCGGCCGGCAGCACCGGGCGCAGCGTGCTGATCCAGGTCGGCGAGAGCACGCGCTCGCGCCAGGAGTTCACCAGCCGCTTCGTGCGCAGCGCGGCGCTGCGCGACGGGCTGATTCTTGCGATGCTGCTGTGCGGCACCGCGCTGGCGCTGGCGGCGGCGCTGCGCCCGCTGTCGCGGCTCGCACGCGAGGTGCAGGCGCGCTCGCCCGACGACCTGACACGCATCGCCGAGACCGACCTGCCCGCCGAGGTGCGCCCGCTGGTGGCCGCCGTGAACCAGCAGATGGCGCGCACGCAGGAACTGGTGGCACAACAACGGCAGTTTCTCGACGACGCCTCGCACCAGCTGCGCACGCACCTGACCACGCTGCAGATGCAGGCCGACTACGCGCGGCGCGAAGACGACCCCGCGCAGGTGCGCGCCGCGCTCGATGCGCTGGGCGCCGAGATCGGCCGCGCCACGCGCAGCGCGCAGCAGCTGCTGGCGCTGGGCCGCAGCGACACCGTCGCGGTCGAGCCCGCTGAATTCGACACCGCCGAATTGCTGCGCGAGGTGGCGGTCGACCTGCTGCCGCTGGCGCGCGCCAAGCGCATCGATCTGGGCATCGACCTGGGCATCCACGCGCCCTCACCCGATCTGCACGCGGTGGGCGACCGGGGCCTGCTGCGCGAGGCGCTGAGCAACCTCGTGGCGAACGCGATCACCTACACGCCGGTGGCCGGCACCATCACGCTCTTCGCAGCCGGCGATGCGGCGGGCTGGAGCCTCAACGTGGAGGACGACGGTCCGGGCCTGAGCGACGAAGAACGCGCCACCTTGGGCCAGCGCTTCCGGCGCGGCACGCGCGCAGGCGCCGGCGGCTTCGGGCTCGGCCTGGCGATCGTGCGCGCCATCGCGCAGCGGCACCGCGGCGATCTGCGGCTCGAAGCGCGCGGCGCGGGGCCGGGCCTGCATGCCATCATCTGGTGGCCCCGGCCTGCGGGGTGAACCCCCGCCCTTCTTCTTCGATGCCACGCCCTTTCGCCTTCACCCGTCGCCATGCGCTGCGCGCGCTGTCCGCGTGGTTCGCGCCTGCTGCACTGCATGCGACAGCGGCGCCCGGCGATGCGTCCGAAGGCCCGGCGGAGTGCGTGATTCCCGCCAAGGCCGGCGGCGGCTTCGCATTGACCTGCGCGCTCGCACGCGACGCGCTGCAGGCCGTGCGCCCCGCGCGCACGCCGCTCGCGCAGCGCTACCTGCCGGGCGGCATCGGCGCCGTCGCCTTCGATCGCATCGCCAGCGGCCAGCTCGGCGGGCCGGGCACGCTGGTCGCGTTCTCGAGCGGCTCACTGCTCAACCTTGCACAGGGCCGCTTCGGGCCGCACCCACCCTCGGCCGTGCGCTGGATCGCCACGCTCGGCACCGACTACGGCGTGGTCGCCGTGCACCGCGACTCGCCCTACCGACGCTTGCAGGACCTGATCGCCGTGCTGCGCCAGGACCCGTCGCGCGTGGTCTTCGGCGCGGGCGGCACGGTCGGCAGCCAGGACTGGGTGAAGGCCGCGCTGCTGGTGCGCGCGGCCGGCGGCGCACCGAAGGCGATGCGCTTCGTGTCCTTCGAGGGTGGCGGCGACGCGCTGGGTGCGCTGCAGGGCAAGCACGTCGACGCGTTCCCGGGCGACGCCGCCGAGGCGCTGCAGGCCATCGCCGGTGGCGCGGCCGTGCGCCTGCTCGCAGTGCTGTCGGAAACGCGGCTGGGCGGTGCGCTAACCGGCGTGCCGACCGCGCGCGAGCAAGGCGTGGACATCGTCTGGCCGACCGTGCGCGGCGTGTACCTCAGCGCCAACGTGCCCGACGCCGCCGTGCGCGCCTGGACCACCGCCTTCGCCGAGGCCACGGCCGCGCCGGGCTATGCGGCGCTGCGCGAACGGCACGGCCTTTATCCTTTCGCGCTCACCGGCGCCGCGCTCGACGACTACGTGCAGGCGCGCATCAAGGCCTACCAGGCGCTCGCCGACGAGCTCGGCCTGCGACGCTGGAAGCCTTGACCTCCAATTGATCTCCATGACCGAAGACGACATCACCCAACACCTGATCGACACGCTCGGCGGCGGCCATTTCGAAGTGGCCGACGACAACACCTTTTTCTTTCACGGCGCGGACAACAAATTTCCCTTTGCCACGATCGTCACGAAGGACAACGCGTTCGACAGCGCCTCGAACCTGAACCGCCCCGGCGTGTTTCGCCTGAACATCGGCGTGGGCAAGGAGACCTTTCGCGCGCTGTTCGGCGACGCCGAGCCGTCGGGCATCGACTACACCGCGCTCGACCGGCTGATGCCGCACCCGGTGTACGCAAAGATGTACTGGGTCAGCGTGATCAACCCGAGCACCGCGACCTTCGAGACCGTGAAGCCGCTGCTGGCGGAAGCCCGCAACCTGCTGGTCGCACGGGACAAGAGCGCGTAATCCGCTCTAAACACCAGACCATATGAAACGCATACAATCCATATACGTTTCATACAGAGGTCGCCCATGGGCATTGTCAAAATTTCGGACCTGATGCACGAGAACCTGCGCGTGGCGGGCAACGCCCTCAGCCGGTCGATCAATGCGCAGGCAGAGCACTGGATGCGGGTCGGCATGCTGACCGAGATGCACCCCGACCTCGACTACCGGGAGGTCTGCCAGCTGCTGATCCAGGCCGAGCTTTCGGGCGGCCTGGACATTGCCGCCCCGCCCGGCAAACCTCGCGCTCCCGCGAACGGCAAGCAGCACTGACGATGGCACACGACGTTCCCCTCCGGTCGGCCGAAGAACTGGTGATGGCGCGGCGGGCCGCCCAGCTGGCCGCGGAGGTCCTGGCGATGATCGAGCCCCACGTCATGCCGGGCGTAAGCACCGAAGCGCTCGACCGCCTCTGCCACGACCACATCGTGAAGGTGCAAGGCAACATCCCGGCCAACGTGGGCTACCTGGGCTATCCGAAGACCATCCTCACCTCGGTCAACCAGGTGGTGTGCCACGGCATCCCCTCGCCCGACAAGATCCTGAAGAAGGGCGACATCGTCAACATCGACGTCGCCGTCAACAAGGACGGCTGGTTCGGCGACACCAGCCGCATGTTCTTCGTCGGCGAGCCCAGCGTGCTGGCCCGTCGGCTGGTGGAGACGACCTACGAAGCCCTGTGCGCCGGCATCCGGCAGGTGAAGCCCGGCGCCACGCTGGGCGATGTGGGCCACGCCATCCAGTCGGTCGCCCAGCGCGAGCATTTCAGCGTGGTGCGCGAGTACTGCGGACACGGCATCGGCCGCATCTACCACGATGAACCACAGGTGCTGCACTTCGGGCGGCGCGGGGCGGGCCTCGTGCTGGAGCCGGGGATGGTCTTCACGATCGAGCCGATGCTCAATGCAGGCCACGCCGAAACGAAGCAGCTCGCAGACGGGTGGACCGTCGTGACGAAGGACCGCTCGCTGTCCGCGCAGTGGGAGCACATGGTGGCGGTGACGGCCGACGGGTACGAGGTGCTGACGGCCTGGCCGGGTGGCACGGGGGCTTACGCGCCGGTGTGATGCGCTGGGTGAGCGGGGCCGGAATGTCCCTCATCGCCCAGGCGGTTTCGGGGGTTCTGCGGATGCACTGCATTAGGCTCCGCGCCAACTCTGGGCCCTCCTTCCTCATGCACATCGAAGAACGCATCCACATCGCAGTCCCACCCACGGTCATCGACCACATCTGGAGCGAGGTCGACCGATGGCATCTGTGGGACCCGGACACCAAGCAAGCACGACTCAACGGCCCCTTCGCCGTGGGAACCAAGGGCCGGATCGTTCCCAGCAAGGGCATGGGCGTGCCGATGGCTGTCACGGAGC
The DNA here is from genome assembly GCF_002754375.1 of Variovorax sp. 54. Classification (NCBI taxonomy): domain Bacteria; kingdom Pseudomonadati; phylum Pseudomonadota; class Betaproteobacteria; order Burkholderiales; family Comamonadaceae; genus Variovorax; species Variovorax sp. 54. The sequence goes on along the minus strand of NZ_PEFF01000001.1, from coordinate 5,869,554 downwards.
GCACCGAAGGCCGCTCGTTCACCGTGGAAGGCCACATTCCCCTGTTCCGCATGCACTTCGAGCACACGGTGTCGCCGGTCGACGGCGGCTCGGAAGTACTGCACCGCGTGTGGTTCACCGGTGGCCTCGCCTTCCTGTTCGGGCCCGGCGTTGCCAAGCAACTTCGCACGGGGCTTCCCCGGACCATGCAGTCATTGAAGGCCTATGCGGAAAAGCGCCACGCGCCGCTTCGCAACGAGGCCTGACAGGCGCTAGTAGGTCACCGTGACGGTGATCGTGTCGCTGTAGCTGCCCGGCGTCACATTGGTCTGGGCCGGCACCCGCCCATAGACCGGGATGGCGCTGCCGGGGTTGCCGCTGCCGTCGACCGTGTCGGTGCCGGCGGCATTGCCCCAGCGCAGCGAGCGCGCGGCATCGCGGTACAGCTCGTACTGGATGTAGTCGCCCGCACCGCCCGCCATGCGCCGCTGTGTCCCCGTAGCGTTCGCGCCATTGCTCAGCCCCACCTTCCAGGCGGTGCTGGGCGGGCAGGCCATCGTGATGGCCGCCGCGCCGTTGACCGCGGACGCCAGCGAGCTGGCGCTGCCGAAGTCCAGGTCGGTGGCGGTCACGCTGACGGCGCACGCGCTGGAATAGGTGGCCGTGACCTGCGTGTAGAAATTCGTCACCCCGGTGTACTTGGCCGAACTCGCGGTGCAGCTGCCGGGGGCATTGCCGCTCTTCATGCCCCAGACGACCTGGGAGTTGTAGATGTTGGCCTGGTAGCTGCCCGCCGGCAGCGACTGCCCGGACGGCACGCGGCCATACAGCGAGATGTTCAACGCGACGTTGCCGCCGCCGGCGGGCAGCACGAACGAACCCGCCGCGCTGCTGTAGGTGCCGCCGCCCGGCGGCGGGCCGACGATGCCGCTGCGGGCCGCGTCGGCGTAGATGTTGTAGGCCATCTGCGAGCCGTTCCAGTTGGTCATGTAGCGCGGGGCATAGCCGGCGATCTCGTTGCCCTGGGAGACGTACACGCAGTAGTTCATGTACATGGTCTGGCCGGTGTCGTTCTGGCACGCGAAGCCGACCGTGCCGGTGGTGTCCGCCGCCGCCGATGCCGTGACGGTGCCGAAGGCGAAGCTCGGCTGGGTGGCGACCCAGCAGCTCGGGTCGGCATGCGCCGCGCCCATGGACAGCAGCCACGAGGACACCAGCACCAGCACAAATCTCAACGTACGCATGTCAACCGCTCTTTCTGCAAACCACCGCCCTCGGGGCGCCGCCAGTCGAACTGCGCCCGGCACACCGCACCGTCGGGCGCGCGCACGGCCAGCGTGTTGCGCACGTCCAGCGTGTCCAGGTACACCCAGCCGTCATAGCCCACCACCGCACCGCCGCCGTCCTGCCCGTTCACCTGCACGCGGCTGCCCAGCGGCAAGGGCTGGCCTTGCGCGTCCATCAGTGCCACGTTCGCAGCCCGCACGGGCGTGATGCCGAAATGCGCCCGCGCGCCCGACCGGCCGGCGGGGGTGATGAGGGTCTCGGCGCGCTCGATGCGCACGTCGGCGGGCAGGTCCATCGGGTCGATCGCCAGCTTGTTGTTCTGGTAGGCATTCACCGGCACGACCAGCAGCAGCCCGCTCGAATTCGTCTGCCCCACCGGGCGATTCTCGAGCTTCACGGGCACGCCGGCCACGCCGTCGGTGTCGACCACCGCAAAGGCGTCGTCGATGCGCCGCGAGGCCAGCACCCCGCCGCCCATCAGCACCAGCGCACCGCTGGCACCCGCGTAGGCGTAGCGGCTGGCGCTGCTGCCGCCCATCTCGCTCACCCCGGCCTGCACGCGGCCGTAGGGGCCCAGGTAGTTGACTTCGGCCTGCCCGCCGGTCGCACCGCCGCCGGTGCGCGCGGTGGCGCGCCAGCCCCAGCCGCCGTCGCCGAGGGGGGACTGCTGCGCGCTGACGGTGCCCACCGTGCCCTGGTCGCCGCTGCGCTGCACACCGGCGCTCACGCTGGTCTGCGCGTCCCACGACCAGCTCAGGCCGATGAAGACACCGCGGTCGTTGCGCTTGTCCAGGTTCTGGTTCATGCCCACCGAGATCGAGGACGCGCGCCCGATCGACCGGAACCAGTTCACGCTGGCGTAGCGCGACGCGCTCTGCCCGATCGGGCGCAGGTAGAGGTAGCTGACGCTGACGTTGCCCAGGCCGCCCATGTCGAAGCCCACGCTCGCGCTGGCGCTGCCCTTGGCTGGCGCCGAGCCGTAGGCCGTTGCCACGTCGCGGTAGTCGCCCTGGGTGCGCGTGCCGTTCAGGCCCACCGACAGGCGCTCCTGCCGCCACAGGTAGCCCAGGCTGGTCTGCGTGCCGCTGCGGCTGCCTCCGGGGTTGTCGGCGTCGTGCCGGCTGCCCGCCAACGCTGCCGACAGCGTGCCCGCGGCGCCCAGCTGCCACACGCCGCCTGCGCCGACCAGCGCCAGGCCGCGCGTCGCTTCGCCGTGCGCCTCCATCGTGAAGCTGTCGCTGAGGCCCCGGCGCCAGGTGCCGGTCAGCACCGGCTGCTTGCCGTAATCGAAAGAGCGCAGGCCGTAGTTGCGGCGCACCACGCCCAGGTCGACCGTCCAGTCGCTCAGCCCGGGCGCCAGCAGGCGGCTGCTGTCGAAGAGCGAAAAGCTCAGCGTGGCGGCGCGGCCCAGTGCGTCGGTCACCACCACCTGCGCCGTGCCCGTGCTGTTGATACGCGGCAGCGTGTTGAGCTGGAAGGGCCCCGCCGGCACCTGGCCGCTGTACTGACGGATGCCGTCGATGAACAGCTCCACGTCCGACGGCATCGTGGCCGAGCCGATGAAGCTGGGCAGCGGCGCTGTCTGCCGGTAGGGCTGCAAGCCGAAGTCGCGCGACAGCTGGATGCCGCCGATGCGCGTGGCGCGCGACCAGGGCAGCGCGCCGGTGAGCGTGTCGCCCACGCGCAGGGTGAGCATCTTGTCGGGGAAGGCCTGGCTCCAGGTGCTGTCCATGCGCACGGACTGGTCCTTCCAGCCGCTGCTGTCGTGCGTGCGCTGCATCAGCCAGGTGGTGCTGAGCACGCTGGCGCCGCGGAAGGCGCGCAGCTCGCCGAAGGCGCTCAGGTTGCTGCTGCCGCCCCGGCCCTGGGTGCCGTAGAGGTCGTAGTTCAGCAGCAGGCCGGTCGATGTGCTCAGGGGCTGCGCGGTGACGGCGCTCTCGCCCACCGTGGCGGTGGGCAGGCGCAGCATCGCCAGCGGGGCGGTCAGGGTCAGTTGCTGGCGCACGGCGTCGTAGTCGGCCGCGAGCCCGGGCAGGTCGCGCAGGGGCAACCATTCGGCACCGCTGCCACTCTCGGGCAAGGTGAAACTCAGTTCGCGCAGCACCGCGCGGGAGGCCCACAGGGCCCCGCCCTCCAGGCGAAACGGGTGCAGCCCGCGCGCCATGCCGTTGAGACTGACCTCCAGGTACAGCGTCATGGCAGCCGGCGCGGCCTGGGCGACAGGCGCAGCCAAGGCGGGCAGCGCGGTCAGGGCCAGCGCAAATGGCGCCAGTGCGAACGGGGCCAGCAAGGCCCTCGCCACGTGCACGGCCTGCTCAGCGCGCCAGCGGCGCGAGATCCGGGGCCGTGGTTCTGCCATCGAGCATGACCTGCCAGCGACCCGGGCCGGCCACGGCGGCGGGCAGCGTCTTCAGCGGCCAGCGCATGGTGGCGCCGGGCAGCACATAGCCCAGCAAGCCGGTGTAGGCGGTGACGGCGCGGCCGTCCGCGCCGGTGAACACAAGGTCAGCCAGCTGGGCATGCACCCCGCCGCTGTTGCCGACTTCCAGCACGGCCTTGCCGTCCTCGCTGCGCAGGCTCCAGCGCAACTGCGCGGGGGCCGGCTCTGCGCCCGCCGGGGAAACGAAGATGGGCAGCGAGTGCCGCATCACGAAATTCAGGTTGCTCTTCTTGCCATCCGTTGCCGCGCCCGCCGCCTGGGGCACGGGCAACTCATCCACCAGCACGCGGTAGGCCTCTTCCGCCGGGCCCGCGGGCGGCGGACCGTTGCGGATCACCCGCACCAGTTGCCGTCCGTCGACGGGCAGTTGCAGCATGGGCGGGCTGACGACCAGGCCGTCCGCCGGCTCCATGCGGTCCTGTCCGCCCACCTGCGTCCATCGGAAGACACGGATCTGCGCGTCCAGCGGCGCCGTTCCCGTGTTGCTCAGCCAGAGCCCATCGCCTTGCCGGGTCGGCGCCAGCGTCAGGGTGACAGGCGAGACCTGCAGGCCGGCCGCCTGGACCGCGCCGCCGCCAAGCAGGCAGGCGCCCCACAGTCCCCCGATGGCAAGTGCACGTCTCACGATTCAGTTCTGGCTCGGTGATTCAGCGCTGGCTCAGTACGTGACCGTCACCGTGACGGTGTCGGCGTAGCTGTCCGGCGTGAAGTTGGCGTTGGTGTTCTTCGCATAGACCGTGTGCGTGATCGCTGCACCCGTGCCCGAGCCGCCGACGACATTGGCACCGGTGCCGGTGGTGTTGCCCCACACGGTGCTGTTGCCCGCGTTGGAGTACAGCGCGTAGGGCACCTTGTCGGTGTTGGTGGCCGCGTTGGCGACGGACGACATGGCACCCGTGCCGTCGGTCGTTCCGCCGTTGGTGCTCGAAGGCAGCAGGCCGACGGTGTAGGGCGTGGTCTTGGAGCAGGTGACCGAGATGGTGTTGTTCCCCGTCTGGTTGGTGGCCGTGGGCAGCACGGACGTGCCCAGGCTGATGTCGGAGGTGCTGCCGGCCGTCACCGAGCAGCTCTTGACGATGGTCATCTTGACCTGAAAGGTGGCGCCGACGGTGTCAGCCAGGACGGAACCGGATGCGAGGGCGAGGGTGGCGGTAACCGCCGCGGCGACTGCGTGCTTGAACATGAGGAGACTCCGAATGTAATGAATAGGACCTGCTGAACCTGATTTTGTAATCATTTTTGATACCTTTTGATTACAAAGTGGCGCAAGGATGCCCCACGAACGGCCTGTTTGTCCTCAAATTCACTGAGTTCGGGCATGTGTTTCGTGATGTAGTTCTCGTAACAATCAGGAAACTGTTTGCAGTGTTTACATTTCAACAACGGTTCGAACGGCCCATGCAGATACGGGATGGGTGCCGTGGCGCGGTCGATGTCCGTGGCCGAGAGCACGTCGCGGCCGACATTTAGGGTGTGTGGTGTCGGGCCACCGGTGATGCCGTGGCCGATGGGGGCGAAGCGCCCCGGCGTCTGGATGTGGCTGTGCGCCCGCGGCTTCAGCGTGCGCCGCAGCGCCGCGGCGGCCGCCCCCCTGCGGCGCGATGGCACGGGGTGACTTTTTCGGGGCGAGCGGCTGCGTCCAGCCGCCCTGCCCCTGACCGACCTCAGGCTTTTGCCAACCGGCGCCGCGCCTTCACCGCCGACGCCAGCCCTTCAAGCACCGGCACCGTCTGCGCAAAGCCGATGCACGCGTCGGTGATCGACACGCCGTGCTTCAGCGGAACACCGGGCTTCAAGTCCTGCCGGCCTTCCTCGAGGTGGCTCTCGATCATGAGGCCCGTGATGCGCCGCTCGCCGCCCGAAATCTGCGCGGCCACGTCTTCGGCGACCACGATCTGCCGCTGGTGCTGCTTGCTGCTGTTGCCGTGCGAGACGTCGATCATCACTTGCGGGCGCAAGCCGTTCGCCAGCAGCGCCTGGCAACTGGATTCGACATCGGCTGCCGAATAGTTGGGCGCCTTGCCGCCGCGCAGGATCACGTGGCAGTCGTCGTTGCCGCGCGTCTCGAAGATCGCGGCCATGCCCATCTTGGTCATGCCCATGAAGGCATGCGGTGCACGGGCCGCAAGAATGGCGTCGGCCGCCACCTTCACGCTGCCGTCGGTGCCGTTCTTGAAGCCGACCGGGCAGCTCAGGCCCGACGCCAGTTGCCGGTGGCTCTGGCTCTCGGTGGTGCGCGCGCCGATGGCGCCCCAGGCGATCAGGTCGGCAATGAACTGCGGACTCAGCAGGTCGAGAAACTCGGTGCCGGTCGGCAGGCCCAGCGTGGTCAGCTCCAGCAGCAGGCGCCGCGCGCGCTCCAGGCCTTCGTTGATGGCAAAGCTACCGTCCAGGTGCGGGTCGTTGATGTAGCCCTTCCAGCCGACGGTGGTGCGCGGCTTCTCGAAGTAGGCACGCATCACGATCAGCAGGTCGTCCTGCAGCGAATCGGCGACGGTCTTCAGGCGCTGTGCGTACTCGATGGCCTGGTCGTGGTCATGGATGGAGCACGGGCCGACCACCACCACCAGCCGGTCGTCGCGGCCGTGCAGCACGTCGGCAATGGCCGCACGGCTGCCTTCGACCAGCGCCAGCGTGTTGTCGCGCACGGGCACGCGCTCCTGCAGCAGCGCGGGGGTCATGAGGGGGCGCACGGCGCCGATGCGCACGTCGTCGATGCGGGTGGTGTCGAGGGTGCTGTCGCGGGAGCCGACTTCGGCGTCGTGGAGGGGGTCGTCGAGGCGGGGCATGGTCGTGGGGGCTGTGTGGTTCGAGGGGGTTGCCTCGATTGTCCCCCAGCACGCGCTCCCCACCCGGCTCAGGCGACCGTCAAGAACACCGGCGCCCACGTGTGACTTGACCGCGCCAGCAGCCGGCGCTCAGGCCTCGCGTGCGCACGCCAGCATCAGGCCGCGCAGCCATTCATGCGCAGGCGAATGGTCGGTGCGCGGGTGCCAGAGCATGCGCACGTCGAACAACGGCAGCTCCAGCGGGATGTCGAACAACGAGACCGTCGCCATGCGCGTCATGCGGCGCGCCAGGCGTGCGGGCACGCTGGCCACCATGTCCGAGGTCTCCAGCACGAAGGGCAGCGCCAGAAAGCTGGGCTTGATCATCTGAACCCGCCGGCGCAGGCCATGGGGTTCGAGCGCTGCGTCGATCTGCACGTTGTAGATCTGCGCGGCATCGAGTTCGATGGTCACATGCGGCAGCGCGCAGAAACCGGCCACGTCCAGCGTTTGGGAAAGCACCGGGTGACTGCTGGCGCACAGGCCGAGGAAGCGATCCGAAAAGAGCTTGCGCCCCTTCAGGTAGTCCGGCGCGCCGGGGAAATACGTCAACGCCAGATCGAGTTCGCCAGCCGCCATCATCTCGCCGAAGTGATGGGGATTGGTCTGCAGCACATGCAGCTTCACGCCCGGCGCCTCCTGCCGGACGCGGCGCATCACGGCGGGCATCATCAGCAGGTCGATGTAGTCGATGACGATCAGGCGAAAGGTCGTCGTCGCGGTGGCAGGGTCGAAGCTCGGCGAATCGAGCACGCGTTCGAGCGCGCCGATGGCGTCCTGCACACGCGGCCAGAGCACCAAGGCCAGCTCTGTCGGCATCCATCCGCTGCCCGAGCGCATCAGCAATTCATCGCCGAACAGATCGCGCAGCTTGGCCAGCGACACGCTCATCGACGACTGGCTCATGCCCAGCCGTTCCGCGGCGCGGGTCACATGCCTTTCACGCAGCAGCGCGTCGAAGGCGCGCAGCAGGTGCAGGTCGAGATCCTGAAGTTTCATGGACCTATCTTGCCGCGGCGGCGCGTGGATCGCGCCTCGCGGGGCGACGGGAAAACCCGCATGCGTCATCACGAAGCCGATGGCGCGCATCGGATCTTGCGATGGCGTTCGCGGACCTGGACGCGAATACTCGAAGGCCTCTCCTTCACTTCCACAGAGATGTTCACGATGGCCATTCCCCAGATCCGCGTCACGCGCGAAGAGATGCGCAAACGTGTTGCCTACTTCAAGGACCTCAAGGGCTTCGACGGGGGCCTGCCCGACAGCCGATACCCGAGCGCCGTGCGCAAGCTCTACAACGCGGTGGGCTTCCAGCCGCCGGCCGGCAAGGGCGGTGCGCAGGTGGTGTCGCCGGTGGGCGCGCAAGCCGCCGAGAACGCCGCCATTCGCATCAGCGAAGGCTTCAACCTCGGCTTCTGCGAGGCCAAGCCGGGCAACGGCCCGATGATGCACAACCACGACACCAACGAGACCTTCATGCCCCTGACCGGCACCTGGCGCTGCTCGTGGGAACTGGACGGCAAGGACGAATACTTCGACGTCGGCCCCTGGGACATTTGCTCTTTTCCGCCCGGCGTGAACCGGCGCTTCGAGAACATCACCCACAGCGAGCCGGACAAGACGCACTTTTTGATGTTCGTCATCGGTGGCAACGCACCGGAGGCCGACTTCACCGAGAAGGCCAAATCGACGCTGCGCGAAGAAGGCTACCTCGCATGAGCCTGGCTCACCCTTCGCCGCCCGCCTTGAGCCGCTATGTCGCCAGCGCGCCGCTGGGCCGCTTCACCGAGGACGACGGCACGCACTGGGGCTACCGCGACAACGCCCGCCGCTCCGCCAAGGCGCCGCTGGTCCTGCTGCCGGGCGCGCTGGGCAATGGCGACACGGCCTGGCACGTGGCGCAAGCCTTCGATGCCGAGCGCCGCGTGGTCAGCGTCACCTACCCCGGCGGCCGCAGCCCCTCGCAACTCGCGCACGGGCTGGCTGCGCTGCTCGGGCATCTGGACACCGGCGCGGTCGCGCTCTGGGGTTCGTCCTACGGCGCCTGGTGGGCGCAGCATGTCGCCGCCGAATTCCCGCAGCACGTTTCGGCGCTGTGGCTGGGCAACACCTTCGTCGACGGGTCCGACGTGAAGGCTTCGCCCCTGTTCGATGCGGCCTGGCTGGACGCCGCCACCGATGACGAGGTCATCGCCCGCTGGCATGCCGCCCTGGCGGCCAGGCCCGCCGATCTGCTGCGCAGCGTACAGCTGCACATGCTGCACCACGGCCTGCCGGCGGGCGCCTTCCACCAACGATTGCGCCAGGTGGCCCATGCGCAGGCGCCAGCTGCCGTGGCAGTCGTCGCACGCACCGTGGTGTGCGACTGCGAGGACGACCCGACGATCACACCCGTGGTGCGTGCGCGTGTACGGGCGCTCTACCCTGACGCTCGGCACCTGAGCCTTGCGACGGGCGGCCATTATCCCCACATCGTTGCGCCTCAGCCGCTCATCGCCGCCTTGCGCGACTGGCTCGCCTGAGCCTTTCAGAAAAAAAGAACGGAGACACCCCATGCAGGACCCACGCTTTTCCCGCCGCACCGTGCTCACGCACCTGGGCGCGGCTGCCGCCGCAATGGCCGCCCCGCCGCTGCTGGCACAGGGCAAGTGGCCCGACCGGCCCATCAAGGTCATCGTGCCCTTTGCGGCCGGTGTATCGCCCGACGTGGTGGCACGCATCGTGAGCGAGCCCCTCGGGCGTGCGCTCGGGCAGCCCGTGGTCATCGACAATCGCGCAGGCGCGGCCGGCATCATCGGCGCGGAGCTCGCGGCCAAGAGCCCGGGCGACGGCTACACGCTGTTCATGACGGTCAACTCGATCATGGGCATCAATCCCAACGTGTACACCAAGCTGCCCTACGACACCTTCCGCGACTTCGCACCCGTGACCCAGGTGGCACTGGTGCCCTATGTGCTGGTCACCGGCCCGAACCAGCCCGACGCCACCCTGAAAGACCTGATCGCACGCGCGAAGGCCAAGCCGGGATCGGTCGACTACGGGTCGCTGGGCATCGGCTCGGGCCCGCACGTGGTGATGGAGATGATGAACAACATGGCCGGCATCCAGATGGTCCACGTGCCCTACAAAGGAAGCCCGTTGGCCGATGTGATGGCCGGGCAGATGCCGCTGGCCTTCGAGCCGGCCACCACCGCGATACCGCTGGTCAAGAGCGGCAAGCTGCGTGCGTTGGCCATCACCAGCAAGAAGCGCAGTGCCGCACTGCCCGACGTGCCCGCCGTGGCCGAATTGCTGCCCGGCTACGACGGCGACGGCTGGCAGGGCTTCTACGTGCCGGCCGCAACGCCCAAGGACATCGTCGCGCGCTTCAATACCGAAATCGTGAAGGTGCTCAGACAACCCGACGTACAGCGCCGGCTGATCGACCTGGGCCTGCAACCGGTGGGCAGCACGATCGACGAATTCGCCAAAGTCTCGCGCGACGAATACGCCAAGTGGGGAAAGATCGCGAAGTCGAACAACATACGCATCGACAGCTGAGGGCGTCGGGCACGAGGCGTCAGGTGGCATCGCCCTTCGGGGCAGGCCTCACGTCGATGCGCGCGACAGCGTTGCCAGCTTGTTCTTCGCACTCTGCAGGAGGCCGACCTTCTCAACGGGCAGCTGCGCCTTCGTGTCCCCAAGCTTGATGATCTCGAGCGCCGCGGGTTTCGGCATGAGCGCGTCGCGCGGCGTGAGGCCGTTGAACTTCGCGTTCGAGATGACGTGCACCTTCAGGTGACGGTGGATGTTCTTCGAGAGCTTCTTGCAGGCGGCGCCCAAGGTGGCTTCGTCGGGAATCGACTGGCCGTGCACGACGAGCAGCTCCAGGGTGCCGTCTTCGTCCTCTGCGAGCACGAAGGCGCGCACGACCGAGGCCTTGAACTTGCCGCGCAGCATCGCGCGAACCGGCTCGGCCGCGGCGAACGACTTGAGCGCGATGTTGCGCAACTCGTCGTGGAAGATGAACGCGCGGTCGATCGCGAAGGTCTCTGCCTCCTCGGCCTTCGGCTTTTGCTTCTTCAGGATGCCGCTGCTGACGAGGTGCGCCAAGGTGCGTTCCACATCGGCCGTGTCGAGCTTCGAGCGATGGGCCAGCTCGCTGGAAGGCAAGGGTTGGTCGGGCGCGGCGTAGGCGACCATCAAGAGCTTTTGCACCTCGGGGGCGAAAAGAAAATCTGCAGCACTCATTTCGCGGTTCTCTACTTCTCTGCGTCTGTGGGGGTTCTCTACGAGCGGGTTGCATTATCGAGAGTGCCCCGCTTCCCGTGCGATGCGGCTTTCTCCACGGCGTTTTCGCGGCGGATTCCGTCACCGCGCATGGCGCCGGCCTACAGCGGCGCCCGGTGCGCGCCGGTATGAACGGCTGAACACGACAAGGAGCTTCAGCCATGGACCTGGAACAGACGATCGACAAGATCAAGCAAGTGGATGCCGCGCGCGCCGACTACCCCGGCGAACACCTCGTCGTGCTCGGCGCCGGCGTGCTGCTGTTGCTGGCCGCGGGCCGCAGCCGGTCGTTCCTGATGCGGATCGTCGCGGGCGCTGCCGGCGGCGCGCTGATCGGCCGGGCGGCGAGCGGCACCGGCGGCATCGCGAAGCTGGCCGGTGTGTTGCAGAACGGAGGCCTGGCATGGCCGCGCCGCTGACCTCACGGGCCGGCGCCCCCCGGCGGTACTGGGCCCCGTGCCTGGGCGTGGCGCTGGTGGCGATGTTGCTGTTCTACGTGACCTTGAAGGACCTGGTGCACGAGAGCGCGGCGCGCGCCGCGGCCTTGACCACCGCCGTCGTGCCGGTCGAGGCCGACAAATCGCCTCCCCTTCACGCGTTGCCGGATGCGGTAACGAACGCATCGACGAAACCGGCCACGCTGACGAACACGAACTTCGAAGCCCCGGTGATCGCCCCCGCAGCGCCCGCCGTCAAGGCCGTGCCTGCCGTCGTCGAGGTGCACAAGTGCGTCATGCCCGCGGGCGATGCGGCCTACTCCGACGGGCCGTGCCCCGAGGGCGCACGCGCGAGCACGCTGCGATTGCCGCGCGACCTGCATGCCTCGGCGAGTCCCTGAGCTTTCGAGCGGCTCACCCCGCTTTCAAAAACACATCGTGGTCCGGCGCGAAGTTGGCGTGCAGCGGCAGCATCGCGCCACCGAGCGCGCACGCCTGCACCCCTGCCCTGCCGCCGTGCAGCCGCGGCGACCACAGGCCTTCCCAGTTGCACTGCGCGAGCGCCGCGCGGGTCTGCTCCAGCAGCGCGTCGAGCAGCGTACGTGACATCGAACCGTCCATCACCACGTCGGCCAGGTCGAGCACCGCCGTGCTGCTGACGATGGCATGCGCCAGTGCCCGCGACGCGCCGCCGAGCCAGGCCTGCGTGGCCGCGGCGAACGGCGCTTCGAGCGCGCGTTCGTCGTACGCGGCGGTGGCGTCCAGGCCGTCGGCACGCAGGCGCTGCTCCAGCTCCCACAGCGAGGCCTCGGCCACCACCTGCGGCGGCAGGCCCGCCGAAGCCGTGGCCGATCGCATCGGCAGCGACGCGAGCGCACCCGCGTTGCCGTGCGCGCCCGTGTGCAGGTGCGAGTTGATGACCAGCCCGCCGCCCACGAAGGTGTCGACGAAGATGTAGAGAAAGCTCTTGAGGTCGTGGCCGCGCCCTGTCACCAACTCGGCCACGCAGGCCGCCACGGTGTCGCGCGCAAAGCCCACGGGCACGTCGGTGCGCGCGCGCACCTCGGCCAGCAGGTCCATCTGGTTCCACTCGTCCGACTGCGCCTTCGACAGCCCCAGCGTGCGGTGCCAGCCGCCGAGCTGGAACGGCGCCGCCAGCCCCGCGCCCACGTTGCGCGCGGCCAGCGGCCCGAGGCCGTCGCGCAGCCGGTGGATGTGCTCGGCGATCACAGGCAGCAGCGCCTCGGCGTCGGGAAACTCGTAGCGGATCGCGTGGTGCTCGCGGACCTGCGCCGCGAAGTCGATCAGCAGCCACTCGGCCCCGCGCCGCCCGAGCTTCACCCCGATGGCGAAGGCGCCGTCGGGGTTGAGCGCCAGCGGCACCGAGGGCTGGCCGATGCGCCCGCGCACGCGGCTTTGCTTGACGATGAGGCCGTCGTCCTCGAGCCGCGCGGTGATGAGGCCGATGGTCTGCGCGCTCAGGCCCGTGAGCCGCGCGAGGTCGGCCTTGGGCAGGCTGGTGTGCACGCGCAGCGCCTGCAGCACCACGCGCTCGTTGAACTGGCGCATGCCCACCTGGTTGGAGCCGCGCGGACGCAGCAAGGCCGACGGGTGTTCAACGATGTCGGCGTCGGTGTCAGGCATGCGCCTCCGCAGGCAACTGGTCGGCGGTCATGGCGCCGGTCATCACGGCCACGGTGTCGCTCATGCTGATTTTCTTGGGGTTGAGAACGGCGGCGCGCCGGCCGAGGCGTGCCACATGGATGCGGTCGGCCACCTCGAACACATGCGGCATGTTGTGGCTGATGAGCACCACGGGCAGGCCGCGCTCGCGCACACGGCGGATCAGCTCGAGCACCATGTTGCCCTCCTTCACGCCGAGGGCTGCGGTGGGCTCGTCCATGATGACCACGTGCCGCGCGAAGGCCGCGCTGCGCGCCACCGCCACGCACTGTCGCTGGCCGCCCGAGAGCGTTTCGACAGCCTGTGTCATCGACTGGATCCCGACCTTCAGGTCCGCCATGCGGGCGGCGCTTTCCTGCAGCATCTTCTTCTTGTCGAGCATGCGCAGCACGTTGCCCAGGAAGCCGGGGCGGCGCAGTTCGCGACCAAGGAACAGGTTCTCGTAGATGGTCATCGCGGGCGCGACGGCCAGGTCCTGGTAGACCGTCTCGATGCCCGCACGCCGCGCATCGAGCGGATTGCGAAAGTGCACCGGCGCGCCGTCGAGCAGGATCTCGCCCTCGTCGGGAATGGTCGCGCCCGAGAGCGCCTTGATGAGCGAGGACTTGCCCGCGCCGTTGTCGCCGATCACCGCGAGGATTTCGCCCTCGCGCAGTTCGAAGTCGACGCCGTCGAGCGCGGTGACCTGGCCGTAGCGCTTCACGAGGCCCTTGGCCTGCATGATGATCTTTGGGTTGGCTACGGTGTTCATCAGCGTGCTCCCTTGCGCGAGAGCTGGTCCGCGGCCACGGCAAGAATCACGAGCACGCCCGTCACCAGCACCTGGTAGATCGACGACACGCCCATCAGCGTGAGCCCGTTGCGGAACACGCCCACGATGAGCACGCCGATGAGCGAGCCCAGCACGATGCCGCGCCCGCCGAACAGGCTGGTGCCGCCGAGCACCACGGCCGTGATGGCGTCGAGGTTCTCGGTCTGGCCCGCGTTCGGGTCGCCCACCCCCGTGCGCGCCACCGACAGCAGCGAGGCGATGCCGTAGAGCACGCCCGCCGCCACGTACACGCCCAGCAGCACGCGCTGCGTCGGAATGCCGACCAGCCGCGTGGCTTCGGCGTTGTTGCCGACCGCGTAGATGTGGCGCCCGGCGGCCGTCTCGCGCAGCACGAACCACACGAGCACATACAGCGCCACCATCAGCACCGAGCCCCACGCCACTTCGGCGCTGCCGATGGTGAAGGTGGTGCCCAGGCCCGTGAGGCCGGCAGGCAGGTCGGTGATCGTTTGCGACGACGAATACAGCTGCGTGATCGCGAACGCGATGTTCAGCGTGCCCAGCGTCACGATGAACGGCGGCAGCTTGATGCGCGTCACCAAGAGGCCGTTGAGCAAACCGAAGAGCGTCGTCACACCGATGCCGCACAGGATGGCCACGGGCACCGGCATGCCCAGCTCGGTGGCGAACTTCGTCATGATGATTCCGCCCAGCGCCATCACCATGCCGCACGACAGGTCGATGCCGGCCGTGAGGATGATCAGCGTCTGGCCGATGGCGATCACGCCCACCACCATCACCTGCTGCAGGATCAGCGACAGGTTGCCGCCCGTCAGAAAGCGGTCGGACTGCGTCGCAAAGAAGATGCACGCGCCGAGCAAGGCCAGCCACGGCCCGAGGGCGCCCCACGGAATGCGGTGCGTTGGAGATGTCGCCATCGATGTGCCTCCCTTTCTTTCTACCGGGGGCCGCTTACTTCTTGCCCCAGCACAGCTCGGCGCCGGTCTTGGTGTCCTTGCTCTCGACGCCGGCCACGCTCTTGCCGGCGATGAGCGTCACGCCGGTGTCGACGTAGCCCGACGCCTTCTTGCCGGTCTTGGCGAACTCGACGCCCGCGGCCACGCCCATGGCGGCCATCTTCAGCGGGTACTGCTGCGAGGTCGCGGCGATGACGCCGGCGGCCGTGTCCTTGATGCCCTGGCAGCCGCCGTCGACCGAGACGATCATCACGCCCTTTTCCTTGCCCGCGCGCTTGAGCGCGTTGTAGGCACCGGCCGCGGCGGGTTCGTTGATGGTGTAGACCAGATTCACGTCGGGCGCTTTCTGCAGGCAGTTTTCCATCACGGTCTGCGCCTTGGCCTGGTCGCCGAAGCTGTCGGCCATGCAGACGATTTCGGGCGCCTTCGACAGCTCGTTCGACTTGGCATCGTTCGCCGCGAGGCCAAAGCCCTTCATGAAGCCGTTGTGGCGCTGCGCGCCCACGGGGTGGCCCGGCAGCAGGTCGAGCGCGACGATCTTGGGCGTCTTGCCGGCCATGGCGGCCTTGGCGTATTCGCCGATGAGCACGCCGGCCGTGTAGTTGTTGGTGGCAAAGAGCGCGTCGGTCGCGTCCGGCGGATCGGCCGGGCTGTCGAGCGCAATCACCATGATTCCCTTGTCGCGCGCCTTCTTGATCGCCGGCACGATGGCCTTGGCGTCGCTGGGCGTGATGAGGATGGTCTTGGCGCCGGCGGCAATCATGTTTTCCATCGCCGTGATCTGGCCCGCGTTGTCGCCGTCGGCCTTGCCCGCGCCCGACAGCAGCTTGGCGCCCAGCTTCTTGGCCTCTTCCTGCGCGCCCTCCTTCATCTTCACGAAGAAGGGGTTGGTCTCGGTCTTGGTGACCAGGCCGATGACCGGTTCGCCGGCGGCCAGGGCCGTGGAGGCGGTGGAAGCGGCCAGGGCCAGAACGGCCAGGGCGGGAACGAAACGCGAGCTGACAAACATGGGGGTGTCTCCTTCAGGGGCGAGGCGCTCAGCGCCTGCCGTGCTTGCTGTGGAACCGGATGCCTTGCCCTCAAACAAGCGGGAAGACATCCGAACGCGAAGGGGACTATCGAGCAGGCGACCGACTAAATCAAGTCACTTTAGTTATCGAAAACCCGAGGGCGGCAGCCGATGGCCCTGGCCGGTTATTTGCGCTGCAGCGGGCGATTTGTAATTCGAATCACCTCATTCCAATGACCATGCCAGCTATTCTTTTCAAATTTTGACAATTGTCCTAATTGTTGATTTATCGTAACCACCGATGCGAAAAATCATCGATTTGTGGAGTGCAGAGCAAAGTTCGCGCTTCGGCCTGATGCCCGGAAAGCGTTGATGCCAATGGATGCAGTGCTCTGTTTTTCATTCCACGCCGCCGGCCAAGTTGAATAAATAAACCCGGAGGAATTGCGGCAGATGCTCGAGCACTTCGTGGAAATACTCCGAAACAATGCGGAGATCGCGCTGTTCCTGGTGCTGTGCATCGGTTACGCAGTCGGCCAGATCCGTTTCGGCCCGATCCAGCTCGGCGGCATCTGCGGCACGCTGATTGCCGCGCTGGTCGTCGGCCAGTTGGGCATCCGGCTCGACGACAGCGTGAAGAACGTGTTCTTCATGCTCTTCATCTTTGCGCTCGGCTACGCGGGCGGCCCGCAGTTCTTCGCCAACCTCGACGCCAAGGGCCTGCGCCTGGGCCTGCTGTGCCTGGTCGAGGTGGTGGTGGTGCTCGCGCTGGTGCTCGGTGCCACCGTGCTGCTGTCGCTCGACCAGGGCACCGCTGCCGGGCTGATGGCGGGCGCGGCCACCGAATCAGCGGTGGTGGGCACGGCGACCGATGCGATCTCCAAGCTTGCCCTCTCGGCCGCCGACATCGCGCAGCTGCAGGCCAATGTGGTCACGGCCTATTCCATCACCTACGTGTTCGGGCTGATCGCCATCGTGGTCGTCACGAGCCAGGTGTTTCCGCTGCTGCTGCGCGTCGACCTGCGCGCCGAAGCCGACAAGCTCTGGAAGACCATGGGCGGCGGCGCCGACGACCCGGACGCCGCCAGCGCCACGCCCGAGATGGTCGGGCGCGTGTTCCGCGTCACCGTGGGCCGCGGCCGCTCGGTCGGTGAACTGACGTCGATCCTCGGGCGGCAGGCCAGCATCGAGCGCGTGGTGCGCGACGGCCAGCCCCTCGCGGTCGCGCCCGACCTGCACCTGCGCGTGGGCGACCGCGTGCTCGCCATCGGCCGGCGCAGCACGCTCGTCAACGTGGGCGAACTGCTGGGCCCCGAGTTCGCCGACACCGCCGCGTTCGACACCGTGGTCGAGACCACCGAAGTCGTCGCCAACCGCCGCGAATGGTTCGGCCGCGGGCTGCGCGAACTCGAAGCGGTGCTGCCGTCCGCCGTGCAGGTGATCGGCGTGGCGCGCGACGGCCACGCCATGCCACTGCTCAACGACCTGACGCTGCAGCGTGGCGACGTGCTCCAGCTCTACGGCCCCGCGCCCGAGGTGGCAACCGCCATCGCGCAGATCGGCGACCGCGTGATCGCCTCCACGCGCAGCAACATCAGCTTCGCCGCCGCGGGCATTTTGCTGGGCGTGTTCATCGGCGGCTTCAGCGCAAAGATCGGCGGCATACCTTTCTCGCTCGGCACCGGCGGTGGCGCGCTGCTCACGGGGCTGGCCTTCGGCTGGTACCAGTCGAAGCACCCGCACCGGCTGAGCGTGCCGGCCGACGCGCTCGCGCTCATGAAGGACCTGGGCCTGGCCACCTTCATCGCCTGCGTGGGCCTGGCCTCGGGGCCGCAGGCGCTGGCGCTGATCCAGAAGTTCGGCATTGCGCTGCCGCTGGTGGGCGTTGCCATCGCGGTGGTGCCGGCCAGCATCTCTCTGTTCGTGGGCCATCGCCTGCTCAAGCTCGAGGCGCCGGTGCTGCTGGGCGCCATCGCCGGCCAGCAATGCAGCACGCCCGCGCTCAGCGCCGTGCAGAACGCCGCCGGCAACGCCACGCCGCTGCTGGGCTACACGATCACCTATGCCATCTCGAACGTGGTGCTGCCGCTGATGGGCCCGCTGATCGTGGCCTTGGCCGGGTTGGTGCAGCACGCGAAATAAGACGACGACCCGAGACGCTCCACGCCCTTCTCTTCTCTCTTCTTCCCATCGATGCCCTGAAAGGACTTCCCCTATGGAATGGCTGCATGAACTCTTCAAGAAGTCGCCCGAAATGGCGCTCTTCCTCTCGCTGGCGGTCGGCTACTGGATCGGCAAGATCAAGTTCGGCAAGTTCCAGCTCGGCGGCGTCGCCGGCTCGCTGCTGGTGGCGGTGATCGTCAGCCAGGTCGGCGTGCAGATCGACGGCGGCGTGAAGGCCGTGCTGTTCGCGCTGTTCATCTACGCCGTCGGCTTCGAGAGCGGGCCGCAGTTCTTCAGCTCGCTCGGCAAGCAGTCGATCAAGGAAATCATCCTGGCCGCCGTGATGGCGGCCACCGGCCTGGCCACCGTGGTGGTCATGGCCAAGCTGTTCGGGCTCGACAAGGGCCTGGCAGCGGGCGTGGCGGCCGGCGGCCTCACGCAGAGCGCCATCATCGGCACGGCGGGTGACGCCATCGGCAAGCTTGGCCTCGCAGCGGCCGAGACGGCGCGGCTGCAGAGCAACGTCGCCATCGGCTATGCCGTGACCTACGTGTTCGGTTCGTTCGGCGCGATCATCGTGTGCGTCAACATCCTGCCCAAGCTCATGGGCCGCAGCATCCGCGACGACGCGATTGCGGCCGAGACCGCGATGCAGGCCGGCGTGAAGGTGCTCGGCCCCGACCAGCAGGAAGCCGCACCGCCGCTGGTCGGCCGCATCTACCAGCTCACGAGCGACCCGCAACGCACGGTGGCCGACATCGAGAACGCCAACCCGTCGACCACCATCACCATCGAGCGCGTGAAGCGCAATGGCAAGTTCGTCGAGGTCAGCCCCACGCTCGTGCTGCGCCAGGGCGACTACGTGCTCACCGTCGGCCGGCGCGACGCCGTGGTGGCGAGCGCCCCGCTGCTGGGCAAGGAGGTCGATGCGGTCGACGGCATGGAACTCACCATGCACAAGCGCGAGATCGTGCTCACCAACAAGGACTTCGGCGGCAAGACCGTCGACCAGATCCGCCAGGCCACTGCCGGCGGCGTGCGCCACGGCATCTTCGTGGTGCAACTCAGCCGCATGGGCCAGGTGCTGCCGATGAAGCCCGACACCGTCGTGCAGGTCGGCGACCTGGTGTCGATCTTCGGCGCCGAACAGGACGTGAAGCGCGTGGCCGCCCTTGTCGGCGACGTGATCGTGCCGAGCGCCAAGACCGACTTCGTCTACCTCGGCGCAGGCCTGGTGGTGGGCCTGTTGATCGGCCTGCTGAGCGTGAAGGTCGGCAACATCCCGCTGACGCTCGGCGCCGGTGGCGGCGCGCTGCTGTCGGGCCTGCTGTTCGGCTGGTACCGCGCGAAGAAGCAGACCTTCGGCGCGCTGCCGCCCAGCGCGGTGCAGCTGCTGAAAGACCTGGGCCTGGCGGGCTTCGTGGTCGTGGTGGGCTTGTCGTCGGGCCTGCAGGCCGTGCAGACCATCAAGGAGCTGGGCCTGACCATCTTCGGCGTCGGCGTGGTCGTGACGCTCGTGCCGATGATCCTCACGATGCTGTTCGGCCGCTACGTGCTGCGCTACGACAACGCGGCCGTGTTCGCGGGCGCGCTGAGCGGCTCGCGCAGCGCCAACCCGGCCTTCGGCGAAGTGCTGGGCAAGGCCGAGAACGCGATTCCCACCGTGCCTTTTGCCATCACCTACGCGCTGGCGAACGTGTTCCTCACGCTACTCGGCCCGCTGATCGTGGCGCTGGTCTGAGCACGGCCCTCTTCTTTATTTCCTTTCTTTGATTTTTTCTCAACCAAGGAGTACTCCATGGATTTCGGCGACGTGAAAAAACTGGGTGGGCTGAGCCCGTTCGAACTGAAGGATGCGCTGATCCAGGTCGCACGACAGAGTGACCGGCTCATGCTCAACGCCGGCCGCGGCAACCCGAACTTCCTGGCCACCACCCCGCGCCACGGCTTCTTCCAGTTCGGCCTGTTCGCCATGACCGAGGCCGAGCGCTCGTACATCTACATGGCCGACGTGGGCGGCTTTCCGCAGCGCGAAGGCATCGAATCGCGCTTCGAGATCTTTGCCAAGTCGCATGCGGGCGAGCCCGGCGTGCGCTTTATCGAGGCGGCCGTGTCGTACGTGCGCGACCAGCTGGGCTTGTCGGCCGGCGACTTCATCTACGAGATGTGCGAGGCCATCCTGGGCTGCAACTACCCGGTGCCCGACCGCATGCTGCGCCTGTCCGAGATCATCGTGGGCCAGTACATCCACAAGGAGATGATCAACACCCACCCCTTCGTGGGCCGGTTCGACATGTACGCGGTGGAAGGCGGCACCGCCGCCATGACCTACCTGTTCAACAGCCTGCGCGAGAACCATCTGCTGTCGCCCGGCGACACCATCGCGCTGGGCATGCCGATCTTCACGCCCTACATCGAGATCCCGCACCTGAACGACTACCAGCTCATCGAGGCGCTGATCGACGCACCGTCGGAGAACAACTGGCAGTTCACGAAGAGGGAGCTGCAGAAACTGCTCGACCCGAAAGTCAAGGCCTTCTTCCTGTGCAACCCGAGCAACCCGCCGTCGGTGAAGATCAGCGACGAGGTGCTGGGCTACATCGTCGACATCGTGAAGCAGCGGCCCGACCTCATCATCCTCACGGACGACGTGTACGGCACCTTTGCCGACAACTTCACCTCGCTGTTCGCGATGTGTCCGCACAACACCATCCTGGTGTATTCGTTCTCGAAGTACTTCGGTGCCACCGGCTGGCGCATGGGCGTGGTCGCCACGCACGAGGACAACATCCTCGACCGCAAGATCGCCGCCCTGCCCGAAGCCAAGCGCCGGGAACTCGACGCGCGCTACAGCTCCATCACCACCGAGCCGCGAAAGCTGAAGTTCATCGACCGCCTCGTGGCCGACAGCCGCACCGTGGCGCTCAACCACACGGCCGGCCTTTCCACGCCGGTGCAGGCGCAGATGGTGATGTTCTCGCTGTTCTGCCTCATGGACGAAGGCGAGACCTACAAGAAGTCGATGAAGCACATCGTCTCGCGCCGCAAGGAAGCGCTGTACCGCGAGCTGGGCCTGCCGCTGCCGCCCGACCCGAACTCGGTGAGCTACTACCACCTGCTCGACCTGCAGGACATCGCCACGCAGATGCACGGCGAACGCTTCGGCAAGTGGATTCTCACGAAGCTGCAGCCGAACGAAGCGCTGTTCCGCATCGCCTCCGAAACCAGCATCGTGCTGCTGCCCGGGCGCGGCTTCGGCGGCAAGCACCCGTCGGGACGCGTGTCGCTGGCCAACCTCAACGAGTACGACTACGCGAACATCGGGCGCTCGCTGCGCAAGATGGCTTCGGAGTACTTTGCGATGTTTGAGAAGGAAACCGGCGGGAGCGGCAAGGAGCGCAGCGCTGGAAAGGCGGCCAAGGGCGGCATCGGCAAAACCACTGTCGTTAAACCCGCAAAACGCAGCAAAAAGTAGCCTCGTTCCGCCCCTTGCGCGGCCCCGAAATGTATGCCTTTGACATACGATCAAAGGCATAAAGAGGGACCGCAAAGGGGCGAGAAATGATCGTAGGCATTGACCTGGGCACCACCAACAGCCTGGTGGCGGTGTGGAGGGATGGAAAGTCCGTTCTGATTCCCAACGGGCTGGGCGAATACCTGACGCCGTCGTGCGTCAGCCTCGACGAGGACGACACCGTGCTCGTCGGCAAGGCCGCCAGGGAGCGACTTCAGACGCATCCGGATCGCACCGCCGCCGTCTTCAAGCGCTACATGGGCAGCAACAAGACGGTGCGTCTGGGCAAGCGCAGCTTCAGGCCCGAGGAGCTCTCGGCACTGGTGTTGCGTTCACTCAAGGCCGATGCCGAAGCCATGCTGGGCGTGCCGATTCTTGAAGCCGTCATCACCGTGCCCGCGTATTTTTCGGATGCGCAACGCAAAGCCACGCGCGCCGCGGGCGAACTCGCCGGCCTGAAGGTCGACCGGTTGTTGAACGAGCCCACCGCCGCAGCGCTCGCCTACGGCATGCACAACATGGGCGCCGAGACGCGTTTTCTGGTGTTCGACCTTGGCGGCGGCACTTTCGACGTGTCGATCCTCGAAATGTTCGAAGGCGTGATGGAGGTCCGCGCGTCGGCGGGCGACAACTTCCTGGGCGGCGAGGACTTCGTCGAGTCGCTGATCACCCTCTTCTTCGAACGCAACGCACTGCCCGCGAGCCTGCGCAGCAACGCGCAGTTCATGCAGCGCTTGGCCGCACAAACCGAGGCCGCAAAACAAGCGCTGAGCCTGCATCCACGCGCCGAAATCGTCGTCGCGCACGAGGCCGTGCAGCACCGGCTCGCGATCGACGAAGCGCTGCTCGAACAAGCCTGCGCACCGCTGCTCAAGCGGTTGCGCGCGCCGGTCGAGCGCGCGCTGCGCGACGCCAATCTGCGCGCAGCGGAGCTGGACGCGGTCGTTCTCGCGGGAGGAGCCACACGCATGCCCGTCGTGCGACGACTCGCCACCACGATGTTCGGACGCTTCCCATCCATCGACTTCAACCCCGACGAAGTCGTTGCACTGGGCGCCGCCGTGCAGGCCGGCCTCAAGGCCAAGGATGCGGCGCTGAAGGAAGTGGTGATGACCGACGTCGCGCCCTACTCGCTCGGCGTCGCGGTGAGCCATCGACTGGGCGCCAACACCTCGTCGCACGGGCATTTCGACCCCATCATCGAGCGCAACAGCACGGTGCCGGTCAGCCGCTCGAAGACGTACATTCCCGGCTCCGACGCGCAGGCCGCCATCGAACTGCAGGTGTTCCAGGGAGAGTCACGCATGGTGCGCGACAACGTGCACCTGGGCAATCTCGAAGTGCCGCTGCCACCCGGACCCATTCAGGAGTCGGTGGTGGAGGTTCGCTTCACCTACGACGTCAATGGCCTACTGCAGGTCGAGGCGACGGTGCAGAAGACGCAGCAAACCTTCGGCCTCCTGATTGAAGGCAACCCGGGGCTGCTGACCGACGCGGAGATCAAGGAGCGGCTGCAGGCATTGAGCGAACTCAAGATCCACCCACGCGACCGCATCGAAAACCGCACGCTGCTCGCACGCGGCGAACGGGTCTACCAGCAACTGCGCGGCGAGGTGCGCGAATGGCTGGGTGTCTGCATCGCGGAGTTCGAACGCGTGCTGGCTACGCAGGACAAGCGGCTCATCGCACCGGCGCATCGCCAATTTCAGGAGCAGCTGGACCACATCGAGCGCGACAGCCATCTGGCGGACTGATCGAAAGCGACGGCACTCATGAACGACGTACCGGGCTTTCTGCTCGCACTGGGCCTGCGGCCGGACGCCGACGAGCGCGCGATCCGGCGCGCCTACGCATCCGAACTGAAAAAGATCGATCAAGAAGCCGAGGCAGAGGCCTTCCAACGCCTGCGAGAGACCTATGAAGCAGCCTTGACCTGGGCGCGCCACAAGCCTCAGACCGATGCGCCTGTCGCGCAGGAGCCCCCGCCGGAGCCCGCAGAGTCCGAGGCACAGAACGTGCATTCCAGCCCGATCGATGCAACACCTGCAGGGCCGCCCTCCGCAGCCCCCCAGGCCACCTCGCCCCACGAGAGCGCACACGCGGTGGTCGCGGCATTCGCCGGCCGACTTGCCGAACACCCGCCCCGCTCGATCGACGACGCGGCAACGCTGCTGAATACCTCGCTGGAAGACGATCGCCTGCTCGACATGGACGCCCGCTTCCTGTTCGAAGCCAACGTGGCGCACATCCTGGCCAGCGGTTGGCAGGCGGGGCACGAGCACCTGTTCGAGGCGGCCGCCGAAGCCTTCGAGTGGCGCAAGGATTCCGCCCGGCTGCAGCGGCTGGGCAAGGCTGGCCAGGTGGTGGATGCCGCCATCGTGGAGCAGCACGCCCACGCAGATCTGCCCACCGCGCACCGCGAACTGCAACTGAAGTATCTCGACCTGCTGCGCAGACGGTCCAACCCCGGCGAAGAGGCGGTGACGCTCGGTCTCGATCATGTCCTGCACGCGGCGGGGCTCTTTCCCAACTGGGTGCGGCTGACGTCCAAGACCGAGAACATCGTAGCTTGGCAGAAGGTCGACGCCGACACGGCAAGCTCGGCCTTCGGACCGAGCCCTCGCCGCGCATCACCTGCGACCGACGCACCACACACACCGCTGAAGCCGTCTCAACTGGTGGCCTGGTTCGCCATCTTCTGTGTCGGCTCGATGCTGTTCGTGTTGCTGCAGTCGGCTTTCAAGTGGCAGGGCGAAAAGATGCCGACCTCGGGGCCACTCGCCTCGCAAGCAGTCCAGGCCCCACCCCAGCGCGCCGCACCGCCTGCGACAGCCATCCCGACCTCGCCCACCCCACCGTCCTTCACGGCGCCCCGCGCCAGCGTCGCCCTGTCCGACGCACCGAGGGCCGAATACAGCGTGGCGCCCCGCCCCGTCTACCCGTCGTTGTCGAAACGGTTCGGCGAACAGGGCAAGGTCCTCGTGAAGGTGCTACCCGATAGCGACGGCGTCGTCCGGGGCATCCGCGTGGCGCAGAGCTCCGGCTACGAGCGGCTCGACGCCGCGGCCGTCGATGCGGTCAAGGCCGCCCGACTCGTGATCCCCAAGGACAAAGCCGACAAGACGGGCTCCACCTGGTACATGGCGCCCATCAATTTCGTGCTGAACGACGGCGCACAACCCGCCGCGCGAAGGGACTGGGGCCAGATGGTGGCGGCGGCGGTCAGGCCTAACATCATCTTTGCAGCGGACGTACGGGGCAATCCCACGGTGGAGTTCACCCTGGACCTAGCTCCGAGCGGAAAGATCCTGAACGCGACCCTATTGAAATCCAGCGGCATTCCCGAATGGGACAACGCGGCGCTGCGCGCGATCCGCAAGACCGAGTACATGCCACTGCCCGATCAGGGAGCAGTGCCCTCCCAGATGGTGTTGGCTCTGCGCCCCAAGAATTCATGATCGCCTTGCTTTGCGCCGTTGTGACCTGCGTCGGTCTCCATGTGTCATCGGCGGTATTCCTTGCCGACCAACTGAAGATCAAGGTGCGGGAGGTGTCGATCGGCTTCGGGCCTGTGCTCGCGCGGTTCGGCCGTGTCACGCTCAGACCGTTTCTCTTCGGCGGTTCCGTGAGGTTCAAGGACTCCGAGGTGGAATCCATCGATCCTGATGACATGCACGATGCTTTCGATGCACAGCCGCTGGCGGCACGGCTTGCGGTCGGCGCCTCAGGCTGTATCGCGCTGGTCCTGGTGGCCGTGGCGACGCTGCGTCTGGACGGTCTGCGCGCCTTCGCCAGTGGCTTCATGCAGATCGTCAGCGGCGCATTTTCTCCGCTCTGCGACGCGCAGGAACTGCTGGCACAGATGCATCTTGCGAGCACCACGCTGCCCTTTGTCTCGCTCCTCGGCCTCACGGCCGCCAAGTTCGCAGCGTTGAACCTGCTTCCCTCGCCGGCGACCAACGGCGGATTCCTGATCCGGACGGCCTTCTTGCGTACCCGGCTCTTCAGACGCTGGCCATCGCGAATGACTTCGCTCTGCGAGGTCGCCTACCTCGGGTTGCTGCTTTCATGGCTGTGCGCCCTGCTGGTCTACCTGACGCAGTCAGGCGCCATCGACCTTCACATGCTCACCGGGAAGTAAATGACGCCCATGCAATCGAACATCGAGGTCCTTGTGGCCTATGCCCTCGGCGGCGGCGCCTTTGCCGCCTTTGCCCTGCTGCCATGGATACGGCGCATCCCGCTCGACATGCACAGGGTGTGGGCCAGCGAATACCAGAACTACCAGCCCTTCCTGCGCGACACATCCGAACTCGACATTTCCAAAGCGAGCAAATTCGCCATCGTCATCGGCGCCGCATTGCTCTGCCTCGGCCTCGCACTCGTGCGCGGCGCATCGTTAGACACGGCGATGCTGTGCATGCTGCTGCTCGGATGGATCCTGCTGACGGCAATCAACGTCCGCCACGAGCTGCTTCCGGACCGAATCCTGCTCGCGCTGCTATGGCTGGGGCTGCTCTACCGAGCCTCCACGGGGCCAGCCTCGGACAATGTGCTCGGCGCGGTGTCGGGGTACCTCGCGCCATGGCTGGTGACGATGGCGGTGCGCTCCAATACGGGCCGGGACATCGTGGGCCATGGCGACCTCAAGGCCTTCGCCGTGGCTGGCGCCTGGTTCGGGTGGGCCGCGCTGCCGAC
This sequence comes from Variovorax sp. 54, assembly GCF_002754375.1. Taxonomy (NCBI): domain Bacteria; kingdom Pseudomonadati; phylum Pseudomonadota; class Betaproteobacteria; order Burkholderiales; family Comamonadaceae; genus Variovorax; species Variovorax sp. 54. The sequence continues at coordinate 5,843,498 of NZ_PEFF01000001.1, read as the reverse complement.
GGTGTATGTCGCGTTCGTGGTGGCCTCATTGCTGACGGCAATCGTGTTCGCACTGCGAGACGCGCATCACAAAAGAGCCGTGCCGTCCGGTCCGGCACACATGGCGGCAGCGATGGTGGCAATGCTGGGGTATCGGATCTTCTGACGACGCCGCTCAGACGGGCTTCGACCGCCCCGGCGGCTCGAGCACCACCATCCGCCAAGCGCACAGCGTCCCCGCCACAGCCAGCACCGCCGCCAGCGCGAACATGACGCGGTAGCCCAGCTCCTGCGCCACCGCCCCGCCGAGCAGCACGCCCAGCACACCGCCGAAGCCGTAGCCGATCACCGTGAACAGCGCCTGCCCGCGTCCGCGCAGGTGGCCGGGGAAACGGCGCGACACCACGGCGATGCAGGCCGTGTGGTGCGCCGCGAAGCTCAGGGCGTGCAGCCACTGCGCAATGACCAGCGCCGCGATGAAACCGCCGAGCCCGGCCGTGAGCCCGAGCCGCGCCACGCCGGCGATTCCGCACACCAGCATCCAGCGCGGCATCGGCAACAGACCGATGAGCCGGCCCTGCAAAAAGAACCAGACGATCTCGGCCACCACCGACAACGCCCACAAGAGGCCGATGGTGCTCTTGCCGTAGCCGATCGAATCGAGGTACAGCGAGAAGAACGCGTACACCGAGAAGTGCGACATCACCTGGAAGAACAGCGAGGCAAAGAACCAGCGCACGGCGGGGATGCGCAGCACGGGGCCGATGGGCTCCTTCACGGCGTCGTGCGCGGCCGGCGGCTCGCGCACGTCGGGCAGCTTCATCGTGGCGATCAGCACCACGGCCAGCGTGCCGGCCGCCCAGTACGGGAAGTGCTTCATGCCGAAGCGCTCGAACCACTCGCCCGCGACGAACACGGTGACCAAAAAGCCGGCCGAGCCGCACAGGCGGATGCGCCCGTAGCGGCCCCAGTCGCCCGCGACGATCTGCGCCATGGCGGCCTCGGTGAGCGACATCATCGAGCTGGTGTGCGTGAACATCACGAGCAGCACGAGCGCGAGCCACCACGCGCCGCCGTGCCACCACAGCCCGAAGGAGCTGGCCAGCGCCACCGCGGCACTGAAGCGCAGCAGCTTCACGCGCTGGCCGGTGTGGTCGCTGAGCGCGCCCCAGGCATAGGGCGCGAAGACGCGCGTGATCGATTGCACCGAGGCCAGCAGGCTGATCGTGAAGATCGGCAGGCCCAGGTCCTTGAGCCACAGCGGCAGGTACGGATTGAAGAAACCGATGTGCGCGAAGTAGCTGGCCGACAGGCCAGCAAATGCCAACAGGTGGCCGCGCCCGGCGGCCACAGGTGGCGGCGTCGACACTACAGGAAGGACGACTGCGGCGACGCAGCTTCGGTCTTCTCGGCGGGCGGGTTCACGTCGCCGCACTGCGCGCGGTTGCGCAGCACGTGTTCCATCACCACCAGCGCGAGCATGGCTTCGGCGATGGGCGTGGCGCGGATGCCCACGCAGGGGTCATGGCGGCCCTTGGTGATGACTTCGACGGGGTTGTTGTTCACGTCGATCGACTGACGCGGGCTGATGATCGAGCTGGTGGGCTTGATCGCGATGCTCACCTCGAGGTCTTGCCCCGAGCTGATGCCGCCCAGAATGCCGCCCGCGTTGTTGCTGAGAAAACCGGTCGGCGTGATCGAGTCGCCGTGCGTGGTGCCACGCTGCGTGATGCTGTCGAAGCCGGCGCCGATTTCCACGGCCTTCACCGCGTTGATGCCCATCATGGCGTAGGCGATCTCGGCGTCGAGCTTGTCGAACAGCGGCTCGCCCAGGCCCACGGGCACGTTCGTGGCCGTGACGCCGATGCGCGCGCCGCACGAGTCGCCGGCCTTGCGCAGGCGGTCCATGTAGTCCTCCAGCGCGCTCACGTCGGCGATGGGGGCGAAGAAGGGGTTGTTCGGGACGTGGTCCCAGTTCTCGAAGGGAATGGCGATTTCGCCGATCTGCGTCATGCAGCCGCGGAACACCATCCCGTATTTTTCGGCCAGCCACTTCTTGGCGACCGCGCCGGCCGCGACCATGGGCGCGGTGAGGCGCGCCGAAGAGCGCCCGCCGCCGCGCGGATCGCGGATGCCGTATTTCTTCCAGTAGGTGAAGTCGGCGTGGCCGGGGCGGAACTGCTGGGCGATCTGCCCGTAGTCCTTGCTGCGCTGGTCGGTGTTCTGGATCAGCAGCGCGATCGGCGTGCCGGTGGTCTTGCCTTCGTAGACGCCGGACAGGATTTGCACCGCGTCGGGCTCGTTGCGCTGGGTGACGTGGCGGCTGGTGCCGGGGCGACGACGGTCGAGGTCGCCCTGGATGTCGGCCTCGCTCAGGGCCATGCCCGGGGGGCAGCCGTCGATCACGCAGCCGATGGCCGGGCCGTGCGACTCGCCGAAATTGGTGACCGCGAAGAGAGTTCCGAAGGTGTTGCCGCTCATGCCGGGGATTATCCCCACAAAGCAGCGCCCGACTCAGTCGGTGGTGTTTTCCATGCGCTTCGCGAGCACCCCGAGCTGCAGCTCGATGCTGAACAGCCGCTCGTTCAGCACCGCCGTCTGCAGCCGGATCGCCTCGACGATGGCCTTGGTCTGCGGGTCGGAGGTGCTGTCGGACAGTTCCGCCAGGTCATGCAGCTTCTTGCGCAGTTCGTTGCTCATGGGGCCTCCGTTCGGTCGTGGGGTGCGTCGTGGAAGCCCCAGTATGGGGTCTGGTCAACGCTCCGGCAATGCGGCGCCGCCCGGGGGTACGGCGCCCTCTTCCGCATGCGACGCGCCCACGCCACGCAGCCGCACCGCCACCAGCACGCCGACGAACAGCAGAACCACCGCGCACAGGCCGGCCACCAGCCGCAGGGCGCGCAGCAACGCCTCGCGCCCGGTGTCGAGCAGCGCGGCGCCCGTGGTACCGGGCAGTTCCGCGGCCAGCGCGACCGCACCGCCCAGCGTGCTGCGGGCGGCTTCGACCGCCGCCGCACCGGCCAGGCCGGTGGGCACCGCATCGGCCATGGCCGCGCGGTAGATCGCTGCGCCGACGCTGCCGAGGATGGCGATGCCCAACGCGCCGCCGAACTCGGAACTCGTTTCCGAGATCGCCGAGGCCACGCCCGCGCGCTCGGGCGGCGCGCTGCCCACGACCAGGTCGGTGGCCAGCGTGAACACCGGCGCCAGGCCGAGCGAAGAGATGATCGCGCTCGTCACCATCCAGGCCAGCCCGCCCTGCGCGGGCAGCAGCACCAGCATGCCGAAGCCCAGTGCCGCCACGCCCAGCCCACCGCCCATGACATAGGCCGGGCACAGGCGCCGCGTGAGCGCGGGCACGATCATCGAGCCGACGATGAAGGCGCCGGCGCTCGGCATGCTCCACAGGCCGGCCTCCAGCGGCGACAGGCCGAGCACCAGCTGCAGGTACTGGGCGTTGTACAGAAAGAGGCCGAACATCACGAAGCAGGCCAGCATGTAGGCCCCGAGCGAGACGCTGAAGGCCGGCAGCCTGAACAGGCGCAGGTCGATCATCGGATTCGCCAGCCGCCCCTGCCGGCGCGCGAACAGCCAGCCGAGCAGCGCACCGACCGCGATGGCCAGCAGCGACACCGCGTCGGGCCCGTGCTCGGCCACCTGCTTGATGCCGTAGATGGCGGCCAGCACCGCGCCCAGCGAGAGCGCCACGCTGGCCAGGTCGAGCGCGCCCGCGTCGGGGTCGCGGTACTCGGGCAACAGCCACGGGCCGAGCGCCAGCAGCAGCACCATCACCGGCACGCCGATGAGGAACACCGAGCCCCACGGAAAGAACTGCAGCAGCACGCCGCCCAGCACCGGGCCGATGACCGCGCCGGCCGAGTAGCTCGAGATCCACACGCCGATGGCCACGGTGCGCTGCGCCGGGTCGAGGAACATGTTGCGGATCAGCGAGAGCGTCGACGGCGCCAATGTCGCCCCCGCCACGCCCAGCAGCGCGCGCGTGGCGATCAGCATGTTGGCGGTGGTCGAGAAGGCCGCGAGCACCGAAGCCACGCCGAACGCCACCGCGCCGATCAGCAGCAGCCGGCGCCGCCCGATGCGGTCGCCCAGCGTGCCCATGGTGACCAGCAGGCCGGCCACGAAGAAGCCATAGATGTCGACGATCCACAGCAGCTGCGAGGCCGTGGGCTTGAGGTCTTCGCTGATCGACGGGATCGCCAGGTTCAGCACCGTGAGGTCCATCGAATAGAGCATGCACGGCAGCGCGATGACCGCGAGGCCGGTCCATTCGCGCGCCGTGGCGCGGGCGGGCGTCGCCCGGTTCGTCGTGCTGCTCATGGGCCGGCTCCCCGGTTGCCGCTGTCGCTGCTCGAGTACGCCTTGCGCACCTCGATGCTGCTGAAGCGCGCCGACGGAATGCCGGCCGCGAGCTGCAGCGCTTCTTCTTCGCTGTCGGCCTCGACCAGGTAGAAGCCGCCCAGCTGCTCGCTGGTTTCGGCGAACGGCCCGTCGGTGACCGAGAGTTTGTCGTTGCGCATGCGCACCGTGACCGCCGTGCCGGCCGGCTGCAAGGCCTCGGCCACGACGAGCTTGCCGAGCGCCTGCAGATGGGCGTCGTAGTCGATGTGTTCGTTGATGTAGTGGTCCATGTCCTGCGCCGAGAAGTGGCTCGTCTGCGCGTCGGTTCCGTAGATCAGGCAAAGGTATCTCATGCGACATTCCCCTTCGGGTTTTCGATCATTTCCATGGCGTCGATGGGACGCACTTCGATGGCGCCGTAGCGCGCCATCGGAATGCGGCCCGCCAGCTGGATCGCGGCGTTCAGGTCGCGCGCCTCGACCAGGATGAAGCCGCACAGCTGCTCGCGCGCTTCTGCGTAGGGGCCGTCGACGTGCGAGCGTTGGCCTTGGCGCACCTGCACGACCTTGGCGGCGCGCACCGGGCTCAGCGCCTCGGCGGCGATGAAGTGGCCGGCGGCTTCCAACACGCGGTCGTAGGCCATCGAATCGGCGTCGAGCGCGCGGCGCTCGTCGGGCGGCAGCGCGCGAAGGACCGCTTCGTCGCAATGAACGAGGCAGAGGTATTTCATGCGGAATCTCCTTGCAGATTTAAGTGAGGACATCACTGGTCGAACGGCGACGGCCGAAATCGACACGAGGCGTCAAAAATTTTTCGCGCCCGGCAGCGCAGCCAGCTGCCGCTCCAGGAACTGCCGCTCGGGCTGCTGGCGGACCAGCGACAGCGCTCGCAGATAAGCGGCGCGCGCATCCTCGGTGCGGCCCAGACGCCGGCACAGCTCGGCGCGCGCGCCATGCGCCAGGTGGTACTGGGCCAGCTCGCCGCGCGCGAGCAACGCATCGATCAGCGCCAGCCCGGCCGCCGGCCCGTCGCGCATGGCCACGGCCGCCGCGCGGTTGAGCTCGGCCACGGGCGAGGGGTCGAGCCGCAGCAGCACGTCGTACAGGCCGACGATCTGCGGCCAGTCGGTGTCTGCGGCCTCGGGTGCTTCGGCATGCACCGCGGCAATGGCGGCCTGCAAGGTGTACGGGCCGAAGCGGCGCGACAGCAGCGCGCGCTCGACCAGCGCCGCGCCCTCTCCGATCTGCCCGCGGTGCCACAGGCTGCGGTCCTGTGCGTCGAGCAGCACGAGTTCGCCCTGCGCCGAGGTGCGCGCGGTGCGGCGCGCGTCGTGCAGCAGCATCAGCGCGAGCAGGCCCAGCGCTTCGGGGTCGGGCAGCAACTCGGCCACCAGCCGCCCGAGCCGGATCGCCTCGGCCGAAAGGTCGGCGCGCGTCACGCTCTCGCCCGACGAGGCCGCGTAGCCTTCGTTGAACACCAGGTACACCACGCGCAGCACGGCATCGAGCCGTTCGGGCAACTCGACCAGGCCGGGCACCTGGTACGGAATGCCGGCGTCGCGGATGCGCGCCTTGGCCCGCACGATGCGCTGCGCGATGGTGGGCGCCGGCACGAGAAAGGCGCGTGCGATCTCCTCGGTCGCCAGCCCGCAGACCTCGCGCAGCGTGAGCGCCACCTGGGCGTCGGGCGCGAGCGCGGGATGGCAGCAGGTGAAGACCAGGCGCAGGCGGTCGTCCTCGAGCGCGTCGGCATCGGGGTCGGCCTCGTGCCAGGCGGGTGCCGGGTCGGCCAGGGTGTCGGTATGCGCGGTGGCCTCGTCCCACGCCGTGAAGCGCGCCTGCCGGCGGATGCCGTCGATCGACTTGAAGCGCCCCGCCGACACCAGCCAGGCGCGCGGATTGGCCGGCACGCCTTCGCACGGCCATTGTTCGAGCGCAGCGCGAAAGGCGTCGTGCAGGGCTTCTTCGGCCCGATCGAAATCGCCGAGCAGGCGCACCAGCGTGGCGAAGATGCGGCGCGACTCGGTTCGATAGATCGCGTCCAGCGCGTCGAGTACGCCGGCAGTGGCCGTCGGCTGTTCGGTCACCCGGTGTCGCCGCCGAGCAGCCAACTCTCGAGCTTGACGAGCGAGCCGGTCCAGCCGTGGGTGTGGCCCTCGCGCGCCGCTTCGTCGAAGAACTGCTGGTGCATGAGCACGAGCTCGCAGCCGCCTGCATCGGGCTCGAGCTGCACCGTGACGCGCGACTCGCGCTCGGGCGTGCTGCGCCAGGCCCAGCTGAAGACCAGCCGGCGCTCGGACACGACCTCCAGGTAAGTGCCGCTCACGTCGTGCGTCTCGCCGTCGGCCGCCAACATGGTCACGCGAAAGCGCCCGCCCACGCGCAGGTCGACCTCGGCCAACGGCACGTCGACGATTTCCTCGGGGCCGAACCAGTGCTTCAGCGCTTGCGGGTCGGTCCACGCGCGCCAGACTTTGGCGGGGCTGACGCGGAAGTGCCGGCGGAGCGTGAGCGAGGGGCGCTCGGTGATGGGGTGGGTGGTGGGGCCGGGGGAAGGTTTCGCCATTCGGTGTCCTCCTGGTGATAGAGAAAGCGCGCCAGCGCATCGAGGCGGCCGGTCCAGAACTTCTCATAGCGCGAGAGCCACACGGCAGCCTCCTGCATCGGGCCTGCCGACAGCTCGCAGCGCACGACGCGGCCCGCCTTCGTGCGCGAGATGAGGCCGGCGCCTTCGAGCACGCGCAAGTGCTTCATGAAGCCGGTCAGCGACATGCCGTGCGGTTCGGCGAGTTCGGTCACGCTGAGGCTGCCCTCGCCCAGCGCTTCGAGCACGCTGCGACGCGTCGGGTCGGACAGCGCCGCAAACACGGCGTCCAGGGCATCTGAGTGAACCATGCGGTTGAGTATCTGGAGCGGCCCGTGGGCCGTCAAGCCATGGGCCCCGCGCAGGAACGGTTTATGCATGCTGCATCGCAGCATCATCCCCCGCGAAGGAGCGCCCATGCTGGACCGAACCGCCACCCAGTTCTCCCACGTCAAACCCGGTGACACCGAGTACGTCTCGGGCGGGTTGCGAGACTTCTTCCTGTACCGCGACCTCGGCATTGCGGCCGCCACCCACGGCAAGGTGATCGCGCACCTCGTCAAGGCCAACATGGCACCCGAAACGGGCACCGGCTGGCACCGCCACGAGGCGGACTTCCAGATCGTCATCATGCTCAAGGGCTGGGCGCGCTTCATGTACGAGGACAAGGAAACGCGCGTCGAGGCCGGCGACGTGGTGCACCAGCGCCCCGGCATCCGCCACTTTCTCTTCGACTATTCGCCCGACATGGAGTACCTGGAAATCGTCTCGCCGGCCGACTTCAAGAGCATTGACGTCGAGCCGGTCTGCGAGATTCCGCCGCCCACGCCCTGGCCCTGAAACCCGCTGCCAGCGCGGCTTCGCGCGCCGATAAACTCCTCGCGTCTCACCAGAAACGACAACAACCGAGGAGAGAGAACTTGCGTATTCATACGGCCCGCCTGACGGCCGGCTTGCTGTTCGCGTGCGCCTTGACGGCCACCCACATCAGCAACGCCGCATCCCCCACCACCGCTTCCACCACCTCTGCGGCGAGCTCGCTCGAAGCCGAGCAGGAAGCCGCCTTCAAGGCCGCCAAGGCCGTGCAGAAAGCCGGCCCCGCCGACATCGCCCTGCGCGACCAGGCCCACCTGCAACTGCCCGCCGGCTACGTCTGGGTGCCGACACCCGCCGCCGCACAGCTCATGCGCAGCATGGGCAACCGCACCGACGACACCTTCATCGGCGCGATCTTCCCCGCCGACGACGGCGACTGGATGGCGGTCGTGAAGTTCGTGAAAGAGGGCTACATCAAGGACGACGACGCCAAGGACTGGAACGCCGACGAGCTGCTCACGAGCCTGAAGGAAGGCACCGAGGCTGCGAACGAGGAACGCGCCAAGCGCGGCATCCCGGCGATCGAAGTCACGGGCTGGGCGCAGAAGCCGCAGTACGAAGCCTCGACGCACCGGCTGGTGTGGTCGGCTCTCTCGAAGAAAAAGGGCAGCGACGGCGGCAACCCCGGCGTCAACTACAACACCTATGCGCTGGGCCGCGAGGGCTACGTCAGCCTGAACCTCATCACCAACGCGAACGACCTCGAGAAGTACAAGCCCGACGCCACCAAGCTGCTCGGCGCGCTGCAGTACGACGACGGCAAGAAGTACGCGGACTTCAATGCATCGACCGACAAGGTCGCCGCCTACGGCCTGGCCGCGCTGGTGGCCGGCGCCGCGGCGAAGAAGCTGGGCCTGTTCGCAATCGCCCTCGCCTTCCTGGCCAAGTTCGCGAAGGTCGCCGTGGTGGCGGGCGGTGCCGCGCTCTGGGGCCTGACGAAGCTGTTCAAGAAGAAGAGCTGAGCTGCAGCCCCGGGCTCAGCGCCCTGCGAAGCGCGGTGCGCGCTTCGCAGTGAAGGCCGCCACGCCCTCGCGCGCATCCGCGCTGCCCGATCGTTCACGCAGCAGGCGGTGCTCCATCTCGAAGTGTTCTTCGATCGGGCGCGCCGTCGCACCGCTGCACAGCGCCTTGATGCCCGCGAACGATGCGGTCGCGCCGCTTGCCAATCGAGTCACCAGTGCTTCGGCGGCGGCGGCAAGTTCGGCGTCCGGGTACAACGCATCGACCGCGCCCGCTGCCAGGCAGCGTGCACTGTCGATCGGGTCGCTGAGCATCAGCCACTGCTGCGCGCGCACCGGCCCGATGCGCCGCGACAGGAAATACGAACTGCCCGCGTCCGGCGACAGCCCGATGGCCGCATAGCCCGTGCGCAGCTTCATCGACTCGGCCGCGAGCACGAAGTCGCCGCACAGCGCCAGCCCCACGCCGGCACCGCCGACCGTGCCGTTCACGGCCACCACCAAGGGCGCCGGGTTCTGCGCCAGCCGCAGCAGCGCGGGATGCAGGCGGTCGAGGATGGCGTCGACCAGCTCGGGCAACTTGTCGCCCGCGGCCACGAACGAATCGATGTCGCCGCCTGCGCAGAACACGCGCCCTTCGCCGGTCAGCAGGATGGCGCGCGGTGCGGCGTCGATCACCTCGTCGATGGCGCGCGACAGCGCATGGCTGCTCGCCAGCGACACCGAGTTGGCGCGCTCGGGCCGCTTCAGCACGATGCGGCCGATGCCGTCCTGCACGCCCCAGGCGATGCCTTCTTCGAACTGCATCGTGGTCATCTCAGATGCCCGTGAGCCCGCCGGTGCACATGAGCGTCTGGCCGCTCACGTAGTCCGACTCGGGCGCGCACAGCAGGTACACCGCGCCGGCCGCTTCTTCGGGTGTGCCGCCGCGGCCCAGCGGGATCGACTGTTCCATCATCGCCAGCAGCCCGGGGTTGACGCCGACCTTGATCTCGCGCCCCTCGATGTTCGCCGTGGTGGCCTCGGCCGTGCTGGCCGTGAGCCGGGTCTGGATGAAGCCGAACGCCACGCAGTTCACCGTGACGTTCATGCGACCCCACTCCTTGGCCAGCGTCTGCGTCATGCCGACGATGCCGGCCTTGGCGGTCGAATAGTTGGCCTGGCCCGCGTTGCCGAAGAGCCCGGCCACCGACGAGATGTTGACCACCTTGCGCACCACGCGCCGGCCGGCTTCGGTCTCTGCCTTGCCGAGCGCGCGGATCACCGGCTGCGCGGCGCGCAGGATGCGAAACGGCGCCGTCAGGTGCACGTCGATCATGGCGTACCACTGCTCGTCAGTCATCTTCTGCACCACGCTGTCCCAGGTGTAGCCGGCGTTGTTGACGATGATGTCCAGGCCCTTGAATTCGCTCACCGCGGTGCCGACGAAGCGCTCGGCAAAGTCCGGCGCCGACACGCTGCCGACGCAGGCCACGGCCTGGCCGCCCGCGGCGCGAATGGCCTGCACGGTTTCTTCGGCCGGTTCGGCATCGAGGTCGTTGACGACGATGCGTGCGCCTTCCGACGCGAGCTTGAGTGCGATCGCGCGGCCGATGCCGCGGCCCGAGCCGGTGATGAGGGCGACCTTGCCTTCGAGTTTGGGTGTCATTTCTCTTTTCTCTCTTCTCTTGATTCGTTCGTTCAAAGGATCAGCGCAGCGCCACGAGTGCCTCGCCTGCGATGCGGGCCTGGCCGTACTGGTTGGCGCTGAGCACTTCCACGCGCACGCAGCGCTCGCCGTTGTGTTCCAGCTTCTCGACCACGCGGCCGGTGCAGCGCACGGCATGGCCCAGGTGCGTGATGCCCTGGAAGCGCACGTCGAAGCGGCGCAGCTGCGACTGCGGCGCCCACTGTGTGAGCAGGCGGCCGAGCCAGGCCATGCCCAGCATGCCCTGCGCGAACACGTCGGGCATGCCGGCCTTGCGCGCGAAGTCGGTGTCGATGTGGATCGGGTTGTGGTCGCCCGAGGCGCCTGCGAAGAGCGCGAGCGTGGTGCGGTTCACCGGTGCAAGCTGCAACGCGGGAAGCTCGTCGCCGATCTGCACGGTGTCGTAGGTGATGGAGGTCATGGATGCTCGTTTCTCTTCAGTGACGGCAGACGATCACCGTGCGCAGCTCGGCCACGAGTTCGTCGCGCTGGTTGGTGGCGCGCGAGGTCTTCACCACGAATTCGAGCGCACCGTTCTTCTTGTCGTAGATGTCGCTGATGGTGGAGCGCACCGTCACCGTGTCGCCGACGCAGGCGGGCCGGTGGTACGCGAAGCTCTGCTCACCGTGCAGCAGCTTCGACAGCGGAATCTGCAAGTCGTCGAGCATCTGGCCCGATGCGCCCGAGTCCAGCTCGGCCGCGAACAGGAAGGTCGGCGGCGCGGGCAGGTCGGGGTAGCCGGCATCGCGCGCGGCGGCGGCATCGGTGTAGACCGGGTCGGTCTCGCCAATGGCCTTGGCGAAGAACTGCAGCCGGGTGCGCTCGATGGGCAGCACCGAAGCGGGCAGCTCGTGGCCGATCCATTTCTTGTCGATCATGTTCTGCCTTTTCCTCAGACGCGTTCGTACAGCGTGACCACGCAGGCGCCGCCCAAGCCGAGGTTGTGCTGCAGCGCCATCCGCGCGCCTTCGACCTGCCGTTTATCTGCCGTGCCCCGCAGCTGCTGGACCAGCTCCGTGCATTGCGCAAGACCCGTGGCGCCGAGCGGGTGACCCTTCGACAGCAGGCCGCCCGACGGGTTGGTCACCACCTTGCCGCCATAGGTGTTGTCGCCATCGACCACGAACTTCTCTGCGCCGCCGACAGGGCACAGGCCCAGCGCCTCGTAGCTGATGAGTTCGTTGTGCGCAAAGCAGTCGTGCAGCTCGACCACGTCGATGTCCTGCGGGCCGACACCGGCCGCGTCGTACACCTTCTGCGCGGCCTCCTGCGCCATGCTGAAGCCGACCACCTCGCGCATGTCGCGGCTCTCGAAGGTGATGGCGCGGTCGGTGGTCATGGCCTGCGCCTTGATGCGCACGCTGCGGTCCAGGCCATGGCGCTCGGCGAAGCGCGGCGAACAGACGATGGCCGCAGCCGCACCGCAGGTCGGCGGGCAGGCCATGAGCCGCGTCATCACGCCGGGCCACATGACGGGCGCGGCCATCACTTCGTCTTCGGTGACGACGGTGCGGAACAGCGCGACCGGGTTGTTCGACGCATGGCGGCTGGCCTTGGCGCGGATCTTCGCGAAGGTCGACATCTGCGTGCCGTACTGCTGCATGTGCGCCAGCCCCGCGCCGCCGAAGTAGCGCAGCGCGAGCGGCACCTGCTCGTTGCCGACCAGCTCGTCGGTGATCGACTCGAAGTGATCGAACGGGCTCGGGCGGTCGTTGAACACCGCGCCCAGCGCGCCGGGGCTCATGTGCTCGAAGCCGAGCGCCAGCACGCAATCGGCCGCGCCGCTGGCCACGGCCTGGCGCGCGAGGAACAGCGCGGTCGAGCCGGTGGAGCAGTTGTTGTTGACGTTGACGACCGGAATGCCGGTCATGCCCACTTCATAGAGCGCGCGCTGGCCGGCGGTCGAGTCGCCGTACACGTAGCCGACGTAGGCCTGCTGGATCAGCTCGTAGCCGATGCCGGCGTCTTTCAATGCGGCGTTGGTGGCGTGCGCAGCCATCTGCGGGTAGGGCTGGTTCGCGCCCGGCTTGGTGAAGGGGATCATGCCGACACCGACGACGTAGACATCCTGGCTCATGAGAGGCTCCTGAAATGAATGAGTAAAGAAGAAAAAAAAATGGTGGGCAGTGCTCAGGCTACGCTTCGTTGGCGGTCTTGCCAAAAGGGTTCGCGCAACCGGGTCTTGAGCACCTTGCCCGCGCCCGAGAGCGGCAACGCCTCGACCACCGCCACGCTGCGCGGGCACTTGTAGGCCGCAATCAGCGCCTTGCAATGCGTAATGAGCCCGTCGGCCGCCAACTGCTGCCCCGGCTTGAGCACGAGCACCGCGTGCACGGCCTCGCCCCACGCCTCGCTTGGAATGCCGATGACGGCGCAGGCCGCGACGGCTGGGTGCTGGTTGATGGCGTTCTCGACCTCGGCCGAATAGATGTTCTCGCCGCCGCTGATGATCATGTCCTTCAAGCGGTCGACCACGAAGATGTAGCCGTCGTCGTCCATGTACGCGCCGTCGCCTGTGTGCATCCAGCCGCCGCGCACAGCCGCGGCCGTTTGCGCGGGCTGGTTCCAGTAACCCTGCATCACGTTGGGGCCGCGCACCGCGACCTCGCCCACGGTGCCGCGCGGCACCTCGACGCCTTCGCCGTCGACGATGCGCACCTCGGTGCAGTAGCTCGCGCGGCCGGCCGAGCGCAGCTTGCCCCGGCGCTGGCCTTCGGCCGTGTGGTTGCGCGCCGGATTGATGGTGGCCAGCGGCGACAGCTCGGTCATGCCGTAGGCCTGCACGAAGTCCACGCCCGGGAAGGCCGCCATCGCACGGGTCAGCACCGCCTCCGAGATCGGCGAGGCGCCGTAGGTGATGCACTTCAGGCTGCTGAGGTCGCGCGGCTCGCGCATCGCCGGATGGTCGACCAGCATCTGGATCATGGTCGGCACCAGCAGCGCATGCGTGACGCGGTCTTTTTCGATGGCGTTCAGCACCGCTTCAGGGCTGAAGGCCGGAATGATCGCGTGCGTGTTGCCCTCCAGCCAGTGCGGTGCGGCCAGGCCCATGTCGGCCAGGTGGAACATCGGCGCGGCATGCAGGTAGCAGCCGTCGGGCGACGCCAGGCCTTCGGCATGCAGCGCCAGCCCCGAACTGCCCATGTTGGTGTGGCTCAGCATCACGCCCTTGGGAAAACCCGTGGTGCCGCCGGTGTAGAAGATGCCGGCCAGGTCTTCGCCACGGCGGCCCACATCGGGCACGGGCGAGGCGGCCTCCAGCAGCGCCTCGTAGCCGTGCATGCCGGGCGGCGTGGGGCCGTCGCCGCAGTAGATCACCTCGCGCAGGCTGGTCGCCTGCCCGCGCATCTGCTCGACCACCGCGCGGAAGGTGTCGTCCACCAGCAGCAGCGAGGAGCCCGAGTCTTCGAGCGAATACAAAATTTCAGCGGCCGACCAGCGGATGTTGCAGGGGTTGAGCACGCCGCCGCCCCAGGGCACGGCCATCTGGTACTCGAGGTAGCGCGCCGAGTTGAGCGCCAGCATCGCCACGCGGTCGCCCGCCTGCATGCCGAGCCCCTGCAGGGCGCCTGCGAGGCGCGCGACGCGCTCGGCATACGCGCGAAAGCTCAGGGTGCGGCCGGCGGCGCGCACGGCGATCCGGTCGGGGTGCTGCTGCACGCTGCGGTGCAGCGACTGGGTCTGGTACATGGCGGTTGTCTCCGTTCGGTTCTTGTGTGAACGCATGGTAGAAACCGCGCCGTGCCGCGGCGATTGCGCTTCGCATCGCCCGCATGGCAGAAAACCTCAATCGACACCCGCGCCGCCGTCGGGTCTGATCCGCTCACGCATGCTGCAACCGCCCGTCACCATCCCGATCGTGTTCGTCCAGGGCATGCTCTCGGGCGTGCGTGCGCGCGGCGACAACGCGCCCATCTGCATCGACACCGCGCTGCAGGACGCGGGCATCGCCCCCGCCCTGCTCGACGCGCCGGGCGCGCGCGTCACGGCCGAGCAGTACGTGGCGCTGTTCGCGCTGCTGATGGAGCGGCTGGACGACGAGGCCCTGTGCTTCCTGTCGCGCCGCCTGCGCTGCGGCAGCTTCGCGCTCATGACGCGCGCCACGATGGGCGCGCCCACGCTCGAGGTGGCGCTGCGGCGCGTGGCCCGCGCCTTCAGCCTGCTGCAGGACGACCTCGAGATGGTGGTGCTGCGCGAGGGGCCGCTCGCGGGCTTCGGCCTGCGGGTGCAGGGCATGCCGAGCACGCCGCTGAACTTCTTGCACGAGCTGATGCTGCGCGTGTACTGGCGGCTCTTCGCCTGGCTGCACGGCGGCCGTCTGACGGCGCGCCGCTTCGACTTCGGCTTCGAGCAGCCGCCCTACGCGGCCGGCTACAGCAAGGTGTTTCCCGCGCCGCTGCAGTTCGGCCAGCCGCTGTCGGCCGTGTGGTTCGACGCGAGCGCACTGGCCACGCCGATCCACCGCGACGCACGCGCCATGCGCGACTTCCTGGCCGCCGCGCCGGCCCACGTGATCCTGCCGCCGCTGGGCGAGCTGGCCGTGAGCGCGCGCGTGCGCACCGTGCTGCAGCAGCACCGCCCGGCCTGGACCGACTTGGCCACGACCGCGCGCAGCCTGCACATGTCGGTGAGCACGCTGCAGCGCCACCTGGGAACCGAGGGCACTTCGTTCCAGTCGCTCAAGGACCAGCTGCGGCGCGACGTGGCCATCGTGCGCCTGAACACCAGCACCGTGCCGCTGGCGACGCTCGCCGAGGAGCTGGGCTTCTCGGACAGCGCGGCGTTCCAGCGTGCATTCAAGACCTGGACCGGCGGGGCGCCGGGGTCGTACCGGCGGCGGCCGGGGCCCGACCCCGAGGCTTGAAGCTACCCGCCTACCACTTGACCCGCACGCCGAGCGAGCCGTTGACCGAGCTCTTCACCTTGGCATCGCCGCCCGACGACCACAGCTTGCCGACTTCGCCGTACAGGCTGGTCGTCTGGCTCAGGGCCAGCGTGAAGCCGCCCGCCAGTTCGGTGCTGGTGCCGCCGGTCGGTGCTGCGATGTCGGTCGTGGTCGCGCCGTTCACGAAGCGTGCGATGTCGGTGCCGCTCGACGTCTTGTAGACGTTGACGCGTCCGTACGGCTGCAACACGCCCAGGCCGGTGTCGATCTGGCCCTTGACCCGCACGCCTGCGCGGGCGAGCCAGCCGCTGTCGGCTTGGGGCTGTGCGATGGCGCCGACGATGGCCGAATTGCCCAGGTCCATGTGGTGATGGATCAGCTGCAGCTGAGGCTCGACGCTCCAACCACTGTTGCCGATCGCGAAGGCTTGCCCCACTTCGATCGAGCCCAGCAGGCTGTTCCCCTTGCCACCCACGCCCGCACCCAGCATCGGCTCGACCGTGTAGCGGTGACGGCCCGACTGCACCACGACATCTGCATACAGGCCGCTGTCGGCGTTGTAAGTGCCGTACACGCCGACGTACTGGCTGCGCAGGTCGTTGCGGCCCACGCCCAGATTGCGGATGCCGCTGGCAAAGCCGCTCACGCGCGCGTCGCCGTCGAGCTGGCCCACGTACAGGCCGGCGCGCCAGTTCGGCGTGGCGAGCAGGTCCGTGCCGGCCTGGAAGCCGGTCAGGCGGCCCTTGCTGCTGGGCGAGACGGTGCCGCCCTGCTGGATGTCGATGTCGGTGGATAGCACGCGGGCCCAGGCACGGCGGTCCGAGCCGGTCGGTGTGCCCTTCACATCGTCGTCGCCCACGCGCTTGCGCACATCGCCCAGCATCGCGAGGTTGCCCTGGCGCAGCTGGCTCGGCAGCGCGGCGTAGAGCGCCGCTTCCGGGCGGTACGTGACCACGGGCAGGCCCACCGGCTGGCCCGGTGCCACCGCGTCGGTGGTGGAGCGCAGGTACCAGTTCTCGCCTGCGCCGCTTGCATCGGCGGCGTGCAGGCGGTACTCGTAGGCGCCTGCGTCGACGTGGCCGCCGGCCAGCGAGAAGGCGTCCTTGCTCGTCTGCGCAGTGCTGGTCGCGCCGTTCTGCGCGGTGATGACCTCGATGCCGTTGCCACTCGTGAGAGCGCCCAGGCCGCCGAGGTTGCTGATCTGCACCTGGGTCTTGCCGCTGGCGATGGCTGTGGGGCCGTCGAGCACGAGGCGGTCGGAGGGGCCGGTGCCGTTGAGCGTCGTGCTCAGCTTGAGCACACCGTTGGTGCCGACGTAGGCGCCCTTGACCGTGAGCGTCGTGCCTGCGGTCGCGCCGGCCAGCGACACGGTGCCGCCGTTGGCCAATGACGCGACGGTCTGGTTGAAGCCCGCCAGGTCGAGTGTGGCACCGGTGGCCACGCTGTGTGCCGAGGCTGCGCTCAGCGTGTTCACCGCACCGGCCTTCAACGTGCCCTCTGCCACGTTCGTCGCGCCGGTGTAGGTGTTGGCGCCCGACAGCGTCAGCGTGCCTGTGCCCTGCTTGGTGATGAAACCGCCGCCGCTGATCGCACCGCTCAGCGTGCCGCTGAACGCGCCCGTGTCGATGACCGGGTCGTTGTTGCCGGTGAGCTTGATGGTGTTGGCGATAGTCAGGCCGTTCGCGCTGAAGCCCAGCGTGGTGTCGTCGTCCATCGACAGCGTGCCTGTGCCCAGCGCCTGGCTATGGCCCACGTTCAGCCGGCCCTGGCGCAGCGCCGTGCCGCCGGTGTGCGTGTTCTCGCCTGACAAGGTGAGCGCGCCCGTGCCGACCTTCACCAGCGAGCCGCCGACACCGGAGATCACGCCCGAGATTTCGGTGTCGGTGTTGAGGGCGCCCGTCGTCAGCGCCTTCGCGCCGAGCAGCACGCGGCCGGCGCCTTCGAGCGAACCGATGGTGATGCCGGGTGTGCCGAGCTTGGACAGGAAGACCGTGCCACCCGCCTTGTTCACCACGCTCGCCTGCGCGGCCGTTGCGTTGTCGCGAATGTCCAGCACGCCGTCGCGCTCATTGACGATCGTCGCCTGCCCGGCGGAAGCATCGCCCCAGATGTTGGTCGCGCCGCCGGCGAAGTTGGTGATGTGGGCCTTGCCCGCGTTGGCGTTGAACCAGACCATGACCTCGCCACCGCGGTTCTCGATGGTGGCGTTGCCGGCCGTCGCGTTGCCACGGAAGTCGATCGAGCCGCCGGCCTGCGCAACCAGGGTCGCGTGGCCGGCCGAGGCGTTGTCCTGGAACTGGACGAAGCCGCCATTGCCCGGCTGGGTGGCGCCTGCCGTGATCTTCAGGCTTTCCGCGTCCGCACTGCCGCTGAAGATCAAGGCCGCGCCACTGTTCACGCCCACCGGGCCGGTTCCCACCGCGCCTGTCACGCCCACGTTCAAGGTGCCGCCGTCGACCTGCGTGCCGCCCTTGTAGGTGTTGGCCGCCGTGAGCAGCAGTTCGCCGCTGCCGATCTTGCGCAGGCTGCCCGTGCCGCTCATCGTGCCCGCGAAGCTGCCGCTGGCCACCTGGTCGAAGGCCACCTGGGCGTTGTTGACGATGGCGCCCCGCAGGCTGGTGGTATCGCCCTGCAGCGTGCCCGCGCGCACGAGCGTCCCGCCGGTGTAGGTGTTGGCGCCTTTGAGGATCAGCGTGCCCAGGTCGTCCTTGGTGAGGCCGCCCGCGCCGGTCAACACCGACGCGATGGTGGCCTGCATCTGCGCCCCCGAGGCCGTGCCGTCGCCGACCTTGATGACCGTGTTGGCGTTGCCCAGCGTCAGCGCGTCGCCGGTGACGACATAGCCGCTGGTGGAAAACTGCGCGCCGTCGATGCTGATCGCGCCGCCGGTGTTGTCCACGGTGACCGTGCCGGCCGTGCCGCCGAACAGCGCGAACTGGTTCTGCTTCCAGCCGGCGTTGGTCTTGCCGTTGGCGCCGGTCCAGCTGTCGGACGGGTCGTTGAGCTTGGAGTTGCCGATGCGCCAGATGCCGGAGCCGCCGCCGATCGTGCCGTCGTTGTAGCTGGCAGCGTCGCCGCCCGAGCCGTCCCAGAAGCCAAGATCGACGCCCTTGCTGTTGATCAGGTTGATCTCGCCGCGCACCGACGACTGCACGTGCAGGTCGCCGGCTGTCGTGCCCGCGGGCGCCGTGCCGATGTTCAAGCCGTTGTCGATCAGCGAGCCGGTGTAGCTGATCAAGCGGTACAGCCCGGGCCCGAAGGTACCGCCGGGCGCCTCCGCGACGTTGAGCGTGCCGTCGAGCACGAGGCCGCCGTTGACTTCCACGAGGTCGTTGAGCGGACCGCCGATCGTGCCGGCCTGGCCCAGTTCGTAGCTCAGGAAAGCGCCCGGGTCGAAGCGCAGCATGCCGGTGGTCAGCGTGCCCAGGTTGCTGCCCGGTGCCAGCGTCGCGCCGTTGGCGATGGTGACCTGGCCTGCGATCGTTCCGCCGCCGCTCAGCGTGGCGCCGTTCTTGACTTGCACCGTGCCCGTGCCCGTGGCGCTGCCCGTGGCGTTGTTCACGCGCAGCGTGCCGGCGTTGACCTCGGTCGCGCTGCTGTAGGTGCTGGCGCCCGTCAGCTCCAGCACGCCCGTGCCGCTCTTGGACAGGGTGCCGGTGCCGCTGATGACGCCCGCGTAGCTCAGCTCGCCCGTGCGGTCGAAGACCAGGTCGCCGTCGTTGCTGATGTTCCCCGTGATGCTGCCGGTGGTGCCGCCCGCGCCGATCTGCAGGATGTTGCCGGCCACGACGGTGGTGGTGCCCGTGAAGCTGTTGTCGCCGGTCAGAGTCAGCTTGCGCGCGCCCTTCTGCAGGAGGCTGCCGGTGCCGCTGATGTCGCCGGCGAAGGTGGTGTCGGCGCTGCGGTTGAACACCAGCGCGGCGTTGTTGGCGATGTTGCCGACGATGCTGCCGCTGTCGCGGATCTCCAGGGTGCCACCGTTGAGGGTCGTGCCGCCGGTGTAGGTGCCGTTGCCGGTGTAGACCAGCGTGCCCGCGCCGGTCTTCGTCACGCTGCCGGTGCCAGTGATGGGGCCTGCGAAGACCGCATCGTTCGATCGGTTGAAGACCAGCGCCGCATGGTTGGTGACGTTGCCGACGATGCTGCCGGTGGAGCCGCCGCTGCCGATCTGCAAGGTGCCGGCGCTGACCGTCGTGCCACCGGTGTAGGTGTTCGAGCCCGAGAGCGTCAGGGTGCCCGAGCCCTCCTTGACCAGCGAGCCCGTGCCGTCGATGCTGCCCGCGAACGTGGTGCTCGCGTTGGCCGACCCGACCGTCAGGGTCGCGCTCCCCAACTGAACTGCGCCGCCGGTGCCCGACAGGCTCGATGCACGCAGGTTGAAGCTGTTCAGGTCCAGCACGCCGCCATTCACGGTGTACGCCGTGTTCTGCGACAGGGCCGATGCGGCGCCGAATTGCAGCGTGCCGTCGTTGAGGACGGTACCGCCGCTGTAGGTGTTGGCGCCAGTCAGGGTCAGGGTGCCCGCCGTCGTCTTCACCAGCTGGCCCGTGCCGGTGATCGCGCCCGAGAACGCGCCGGACTCCACCCTCGTGGTCTGGACCGGGCCATTGCCGGTCCGGGTGTTCAGCGTTCCGGCGCCCTGCAGGTTGCGGATGGTGGCGTTGTATCCGTTCAGGTCAAGCGTGGCGCCCTTGTCCACTGTGGTGGAGGCAACGCGGGAGAAGATGAAATCGGGGACAGTGGCTCCCGCCGCCTGCAGCGTGCCGCCGGCCACGACGACCGCGGCAGCCGGATAGAGGCCGGCGGCGCCGTTGCTGCCGAAGCGGATGGTGCCGTTTTCAACGGCATTGCCGAAAACGGCGGTCGCCCCATCGCGGAGCCAGAGTCCACCATCGATGCCGATGGTCGTGCCACTGGCGGCGGCCACCGTACTGCGCTGTCCGTTGGCGAAGAGCAAGGAGTTGGTCAGGTTGAGGCTCGCGGTGGCGGTCAGCTTGCCGCCTTCGAGCGTGACTGTGCCGGCGCCGAGCGCGCCGGCCGTGCCGATCTGCACCGTGGTGCCTGTCTTGATCGTCGTTCCGCCGATGTAGGTGTTGGCAGCGCCCAGCGCCAGCGTGCCGCCGCCGTCGGCCGTGAGACTGCCGGCGCCGGAGATGACGCCGTTCATGGCCAGATGCGCGGGCGTGGGGCCGGTGCCGTCGACGGTGACCGTAAGGTCCCCCGAGGGCAGGAACGCGCCGGTCAGCGTCCACCGGCTGCCGCTGTGGGCCTTGACGCGCGAGAAGCCCGACATCGCATCGTCTTCGCTGCCGGTGCCCTGGAGATTCAGGGTGTTGCCGCTGCCGAGGGCAACCACCTGGCCGTTCAGCGCCGACCCCGTCTGCAGCGTGAGCGACGCGTTGCCTGCGTTGAAGGTGATGGCGTTCGCGCGGGTGACGCCATCGCCGGAGAGTCCCCCCGAGATGGTGCCGCTGTTGACGATGTGCGTGGCACCGCTGGCGACGACGCCTTCTCCACCCGCGCCCGCCGCGCCTGCGGCTGCGTCCGTGCTGCCGCCCCCCGCGCCGCCATGGCCACCGGTGATGCTGCCGGCGTTGACAAGGGAAAGCCCGGCGCCTGAGAGCGAGAGGCCCGCCCCGCCGCGACCACCGCTGCCGCCATTGCCGATCGCCCCCCCGGCGCGGGCAACGCCCTCGCCCGCTCCGCCATTGCCGCCCTTGCCGCCGGACACGCTGCCGCCCTGGGCATTCGTGACCGTCGCCACGGTCCCGCTGACCGCAAGCCCGTGCCCCCCGTCGCCCCCCCCACCACCGCCGCCGCCACCGCCCGCGGTACCACCAGTGAGTCCGACGCTGCCGTTGCCGCCATTCCCGCCTTGGGCTGCCAGCGCGTTGACGACATCGGTAGATGCCACGTAGCCATGGCCACCCGCACCGCCACCGCCGCCGCCGTAGCTCTCGATTCCGCCGGCTGTTGTTTCGCCGCCATTGCCGCCATTGCCACCGATCGGCGACTGCGAGGTACCGGACGCGCCACCGCCACCTCCGCCGGCCGCCGTCGGCGTAGGGTTGAGTACACCATCGGCTCCGTTGGCGCCCGGCAACGCACCGGCCGCACCACCAGCGCCAAAGAACGTCGAAGCACCAGCCTGCCCCACATCGCCGCCCGCGCCACCACTCTCAAAATCCCCTGCCCCGCCTGCGCCTCCGGCAGCCAGTGCGGCAGCGCCGGCCACGGTCAGGCCCGCGGCCAGGACAGCCGCACGCACCGTCGAGCCCGCGCCCGACTTGCCCGAGGCACGCGCGGTTTCAGGTGCGGCCACCCAGGCCCCCAGCGACGAGTTCCAGAGGCTGCGATGTGCTTTGTTCATGGGGAGAAAACCTTGAAATGAGAGGCCGGACGCACCAGAAATGGGCAAACCGTCAGGAAACGTTTATTTTTGTAAATAAATTGTTTCCAACCTATCACCAGAACTAGTTATTCATGCACCCCCGCCGCCTTGCTGGGTTTTCGGAAACTTCCGAACGTCCAGCAATCCAGCGCGACAATCCGCCGCATGGCTTCCGCACCCGAACTCCCTCCCCTCAACCGCCAGTTCGTCGCCCACTTCGGCGAGATGGGCAGCAAGTGGGGCATCAACCGCACCGTCGGGCAGATCTACGCGCTGATCTTCCTGTCGGAGCGCGCGCTCAACGCCGACGAGATCGCCGAGCTGCTGGAGTTCTCGCGCTCCAACGTGAGCATGGGTCTGAAGGAGTTGCAGGCCTGGCGCCTCGTGCACCTGCGCCACCACGCGGGCGACCGCCGCGAGTACTTCGAGGCGCCGAAGGACGTGTGGGAAATCTTCCGCGTGCTGGCCGAGGAGCGTCGCCGCCGCGAGATCGAGCCCACGCTCTCGATGCTGCGCAACGCGCTGCTCGAGTCGCCCACGAGCGACGCCGAGCGCCACGCGCAGGCCCGCATGCGCGAGATGCACGACCTGATCGACCGGCTGATGAAGTGGTTCGACGACGTGCAGCGCCTGGCGCCTGAGACTGCGATGCAGCTCATGGGCATGGGCGCGACGGTGACGAAGGTGCTGACGCTGAAAGACCGCCTCACGGGCGGTGCGTCGAAGAAGAGCAAGGGCCCCGCGGGCGAAGACTGAGCCGCACCGCGAGGCAAAGAGGACGCTACGCCCTCACAGCCGTTCCTGCCCCTGCGGGGCTTCCGGCGTGCCGAGCTTTTCCTTGCGGATGGCCTCGTCGTCCATGAGTTCGTACCACATGGCGTTGAGCACGGCGAAGGCGGCTGCCAGGGGCAGGCCGAGGATCCAGGCGAAGTACCACATCTCTTTTTCCTTCCCGTTTCAGTAGGCGTGTCCGCTGTCGTCGCGGATGGCTTGTTCGTCGACCTTGCCCCACAGCACGTGGTAGACCCAGGTGGTGTAGGCAATGATGATCGGAATGAAGAAGACCGTGACCACCAGCATGATGAACAGCGTCAGGTGGCTCGACGACGAATCCCACACCGTGAGGCTGGCGCGCGGGTCGATCGACGAGGGCAGGATGAACGGGAACATCGACGCGCCCACGCTCAGGATGATGCCGGCGATGCCCAGCGCCGCCGTGAGCAGCGCCAGCACCGGCCGGCGCAGCACCAGTCCGAGCAGTGCGCCCAGCGTGCCGACGAAGCCTGCTGCCGGTGCGGTGAGGGTCCAGGGGTGCGCCGCGTAGTTGCCCATCCAGGCGCCC
Organism: Variovorax sp. 54; assembly: GCF_002754375.1. Taxonomy (NCBI): domain Bacteria; kingdom Pseudomonadati; phylum Pseudomonadota; class Betaproteobacteria; order Burkholderiales; family Comamonadaceae; genus Variovorax; species Variovorax sp. 54. Next base: position 5,820,437 of record NZ_PEFF01000001.1, on the reverse strand, counting down.
GCATGCAGCTCGACGGTCTTGAGCATCGGGTTCGACGGGCCCACGGTGTCGACCACGCTGCTGATGCGAAAGCCCCCGATGCCCATCGCCAGCCACACGCCGGCCAGCGCGTAGAACACGAGCGTGAGCACGGCCGCGACCATGCCGTAGCTGCGCGCGCGCTCGGCCACCGGGCCTTCCGTCTTGAGCAGCAGCCACGCCGCGCCGTGCATCACCAGCATCACCACCGACACCAGTCCGCAGAGGATGGCGAAGGGGTTCAGCAGGCCGAAGAAGCTGCCGTCGTAGAAGATGTGCATGTCGGTGCCGAAGCGGAACGGCACGCCCTGCAGCACGTTGCCCACGGCCACGCCGCAGATCAGCGCGGGCACAAAGCCGCTGAAGAACAGCACGCCGTCCCAGCGTGCGCGCCACTGCGGCGACTCGCGCTTGCTGCGGAACTTGAAGGCCACCGGCCGCAAGATGAGCGCCGACAGAATCACGAACATCGCCAGGTAGAAGCCCGAGAACGACACGGCATACAGCTGCGGCCACGCCGCAAAGACGGCGCCGCCGCCCAGGATCAGCCAGACCTGGTTGCCTTCCCACACCGGGCCCACGCTGTTGATGACCACGCGACGCTCGATGTCGTTGCGCGCCGCAAACGGCAGCAGCATGCCGGCGCCCAGGTCGAAGCCGTCGGTCACGGCGAAGCCGACGAGCAGCACGCCGATGAGCAGCCACCAGATGAAGCGCAGGGTGTCGTAGTCGAGGAGTGTGTGGAGGATCATGCGGCGCTCCCGGTCGAGGCAGAGGAGGAAGACACGGCGGCGCGCGCCGGCGGAATGTGCGAGCGGGTGTCGCCTTCAGTGGGCGCATGCTCGACCTCGGGGCCCTTCTGGATGGCCTTGAGCATCAGCTTCACTTCGATGATGAGCAGCGTCGTGTAGATCGCGATGAAGCCCGCGAGCGTGATCAACAGCGTCGTCACGCCCAGGTTCGACACGGCCACCGCGGTGGGCAGCACGCCTTCGATCACCCAGGGTTGCCGGCCGTACTCGGCCACCAGCCAGCCGGATTCAATGGCGATCCAAGGCAGCGGAATCGCCCACACCGCGACCTTGAGCAGCCAGCGGTGGCGGTCGAGCGCGCGGCGCGCCGACAGCACGAAGAAGGTGCCGGTCAACAGAATCAGCAGCATGCCGATGCCCACCATCACACGGAACAGCCAGAACAGCGGCGCCACCTGCGGCACGGTGTCCCATGCGGCCTTGGCGATCTGCTCGTCGGTGGCCTGGCGCGGGTCGTCCACGTAGCGCTTGAGCAGCAGCGCGTAGCCCATGTTGATGCCGTTCTCTTCGAAGTCGCCGCGCACGCCCTGCGTGACCTTGTCGGTGCCGCCGGCCTCGCGGATCTTCTGCAGCGCGTCGTAGGCCTTCAGGCCCTCGCGGATGCGGGCCTCCGCGCGCTTCACGAGCTCGTCGATGCCGGGCATCACGGTGTTGAGCGAGCGCGTGCCGATGAGGCCCATCACGGCCGGGATGTGAATGGCGTAGTGCGTTTCGCGCGCCTTCTGGTCGGGAAAGCCGATCACGGTGAAGGCGGCGGGCGCGGGTTGCGTTTCCCACATGCCTTCGATGGCCGCGAGCTTCATCTTCTGGTGTTCGCCCGACAGATAGCCGCTCTCGTCGCCGAGCACCGCCACCGACAGCGCGGCGGCCAGGCCGAACGACGCAGCCACGGTCATCGAGCGCTTCGCCAGTTCGATGTGGCGGCCCTTGAGCAGGTACCACGCCGACACGCCGAGCACGAACACCGCGGCGCACACATAACCGGCCGACACGGTGTGCACGAACTTGGCCTGCGCCACGGGGTTGGTCAGCACCGCCGCGAAGTCGGTCACTTCCATGCGCATGGTCGCGGGGTTGAAGGCCGCGCCCACGGGGTTCTGCATCCAGCCGTTGGCAATGAGAATCCACAGCGCCGAGAAGTTGGAGCCGATGGCCACGGCCCACGTTGCCGTGAGGTGGCCCACCTTGGAGAGCTTGTCCCAGCCGAAGAAGAACAGGCCGACGAAGGTCGCTTCCATGAAGAAGGCCATGAGCCCTTCGATGGCCAGCGGCGCGCCGAAGATGTCGCCGACGTAATGGCTGTAGTAGCTCCAGTTCATGCCGAACTGGAACTCCATCACGATGCCCGTGGCCACGCCCATCGCAAAGTTGATGCCGAACAGCACGCCCCAGAACTTGGTCATGTCGCGCCAGATGACGCGCCCGGTCATCACGTAGACCGTCTCCATGATGGCCAGGATGATCGACAGTCCGAGCGTCAATGGCACGAACAGGAAGTGGTACAGCGCCGTGACGGCGAACTGCAGGCGCGAGAGCGCGACGATGTCAAGGTCCATGGGGCTTCCTTTATGTGTTCTGTTCGTTCGTTGCTCGGTCGATCAATCGGGGCGCAGGCCGCGCAGTGCAGCCTCGAAGGCATCGGTGCCGCGGCGCAGGTCGGCCACGATGCGGCCCTGCGCCATGCACACGAGGCGGTCGGCCAGCGCGGCTTCGCGGCGCAGGTGCGTGGCGATCAGCAGGGTGCGCGAACCGGCCTGCTGCGCCAGGCGCTGCAGCACGTCGTGCGCGGTGGCGGCGTCGAGTGCCTCGGTCGGCTCGTCGAGCAGCCACAGCGGCACGGGCCGCAGCAGCAGCCGCGCGAGCGCGAGCCGGCGCGACTGGCCGCCCGAGAGGCCGAGGCCGCCTTCGCCCAGGCGCGTGTCGAGTCCGGTGGCCAGCGCGCGCACGTCGGCGTCGAGACCGGCGGCGTGCAGCACGGTCCAGAGGCGCTCGTCGCTGGCTTGCGGATCGGCAAGGCGCAGGTTGTCGCGCAGGCTGTCCTGGAAAAGTTCGGTGCGTTGGGTCAGCAGGCAGGCCGGTTGCGCCTGCACGTGGCCGGCGCGCGGCGTGAGGTCGCCGGCGATCACGGAGAGCAGCGTGGACTTGCCTGCGCCGCTGGCGCCGACCAGCGCGACGCGCTCGCCGACATTCAGATGCAGAGACACGCCGCTGAGCACTTCCACCAGGCTGCCGGGGTGCATGACGGTGAGCTGGTCGACCTGCACCGCTGCCGTCCGCTCGATGTGGGAGGGACGCGCACCCTCTTCCACCGACGGGTCCAGCCGCGGTGCCAGCCGACGCACCGCCAGCCACGTGCGACCTGCATCGAGCGCGCCACGCCGCAGCGCCGCGAACGGTTCGGTGGCGGTCAGTGCGATCAACAAGGCAAGCGCTGCGCCGGGTGCGCCGATCACGCCTTCGCTCACCAGCGCGCCCACGGCCAGCAGCACGCCGACCAACGTCAGGGTGCCGGCGCTGCCGTAGGCGAAACCAGCAGCGGCTTCGAGCTTGTTCAGCGCAAGGTCGGCCTGCGCGAGATGCGCGTCGGCATTCATCAGCGCGGCGCGCTGGGCGTCGAGCCGGCCGGCCATCGCGAGGTCGGCCTGGCCTGCGACCAGATCGACGGCGCGTGCGCGCAGCGCTTCCACGGCATGCGCGCGTTGCCGCGCCGGTTGTCGCGCACGCCGTGCGATGAAGTACGCCAGCCCCCAGCCGATGGCACAGAGCCAGAGCGCGATCGCCACGCCCATCCCCACATGCATGAAGCCGAGCACGATGCCGGCCAGCAACGCCGCGCCCAGCGCCGCAGCAGCAGGCACGAACAGGCGCAGGTAGAGCGACTCGAGCGCATCGATGTCGGACGTGAGGCGGAACAGCAGCCGCGCCGGCCGCATCAGCAAGTCGCGCGCGGCCTCGGGGCGGGCCCAGCCGCGGAACAGCCGCACGCGCAGCTCGGCGAGCACGGCGAAGGTGGCGTCGTGCGTGACAAGCCGCTCGCCGTAGCGCGACCCCGTGCGCCCGAGGGCGAGCAGCCGGATGCCAGCCGACGGCATGAAGACATCGAAAGTGAAAGCCGTGGCCGCGTGCAAACCGGCGAGCGCAGTCGCGGTGATGAACCAGCCCGACAGGCCCAGCAGCGCCATGCCCGCGAGCACGGTGACCGCAGCCAGCAGGCAGCCCAGCAGCAAGGCGCGCGGCTGCGTCGCGAGGAAGGGACGCAGCACGAGGCGCAGGTCGCGCCAGCGGGGAGCGTGGCTGCTCATGCGGCCTTCTCCACCAGCGGGTCGGGCCCGAGGCTCACGGTGCGGTCCATGCGCGCGGCCAGCACCGGGTCGTGGGTCGAGACGATCAATGTCCGGCCGCGTGCGAGCGTCACCAGCGCATCGGCCACACGCGCGGCAGTGGCGGTATCGAGGTGGGCCGTGGGTTCGTCGGCCAGGATCAGGTCGGCATGCGGATGCACCGCGACGCGCGCCAGCGCCAGCCGCACGGCCTCGCCGCCCGACAGGCCGCTGCCGCCCTCGCCCAGCGCGGTGCCCGGGTGGGCTTGCGCCACGTCGTCGAGCGCCGCGAAACGCATCGCATCGGCCACTTCGGGCGCGCCGATGTCGACACGGCCCAGCGCGACGTTGGCTTCGACCGAGCCGGCGAACACGTGGGGCTTCTGCCCCATCCACGCCGTGCGCTGGCGCAGTGCGGCAGCCGTGTGCTCGGTGAGCGGCACGCCGCCGATGGCGATCTCGCCATGCGTGACCGGCATCAGCCCCGCGAGCAGCGACAGCAGCGCGGTCTTGCCCGATCCGCTGGGGCCGGTCAGCGCGACATGCTCGCCGGCGCCGATGCGCAGCTCGTACCCGTCGAAGAGTGCTGCCGCCTCGCCGGGCCAGGTGAAATGCAGCCCGTGGACCATCACGGCGGGTGCGGCGCCCGCACCGGCGGCACCGGTGGCCGCGCGTGTGACCGCGACGCCCGCGCCGGGCAACGGCAGCGCGCCGCGTTGCAGATCGTCGAGCGCCTTCAACGCCGCCTCGCCCGCCGCGCGGTCATGCCACACCGCCGACAGCTCGCGCAGCGGCTCGAAGAACGCCGGCGCCAGCAACAGCACGAACAGGCCTTCGCCCAGGCTGAGCTGCTGGCCCCACGCGCCGAACCCAAGCGAGCCCAGCAGATGGAAGCCGATGTAGACCGCGACCAGCGCCACGCCCAGCGCCGAGAACAGCTCCAGCACCGCGGACGACAGGAACGCGATGCGCAACACCGCCATCGTGCGTTGGCGCAGCGACTGCGCGGACGCGCCGAGCCGGTCGGCCGTGGCATCGACTGCGTCGAGCGCACGCAATGTGGCGAGGCCGCGCAGGCGGTCGAGCAGGAAGGCGTTCATGCCGCCCATCTCGACCATCTGCGCCTCGCTGGCCGCCTTGGCGCGCCAGCCGACGATGGCCATGAAGATCGGAATCAGCGGCGCCGCCACCAGCAGCACCAACGCCGCGGCCCACGAGAACCAGGCCACCGCAGCGAGCAGGAAGAGCGGCACCACCGTCGCACGCCAGCGCGCGGGCTGATAGCGCACGAGGTACGGCACCAGCGCCTCCGCCTGTTCGGCGAGCACGCTGGCCGCAAGGCCGGAGGGCGCGCGTTCGCGGTCGAGCGGCGAGCCGCCTGCCAACGCGGTTGCGGTTTGTGCGCGGAAAGCGGTCAACTGCGCCCGTGCACGCCCGAAGGTGCGGCGCACGCCCCAGGCTTCGCAACCCGCGCGCAGCAGGCCCAGCAACAGGATGCCCACCGCCGGCCACAACACAGCGGCCATGCCCTCGCCGCTTGCCAGGCCCTGGACCGCCATCGCCAGCAACGCCGCCTGCGGCAACCACGCAAGCGCGGCGGCTCCCTGCACCACGCTGCCGATGTCGGGCGATGTGAGGGCCTTCAACGGCGACCGTGGCGGCGAATGTTCTGTCATTCCTTGAGTTTGTGTATTTTCAGTATTTACTGAAAGATTCACAATCATACACAACAGGGGCAGTTCGCGCAGACTGCCCGCTCTGAAGCCCGAAGGCAACAGATTTGCAAAGGAATGGGGAGAAAAAGGTCCACGCCCGAGCGGGCGCGGCGCGCTTCAGTACGACACGATGAGGCCGCTGACCAGCAATGCGGCAAAAAGTGTGCATACGCTGCGCAGCGAGGCCGGCCGGGCTTCGACCCCTCGGTACAACAGCACCGCGGCGCCCACCGACAGGCCGAAGGTCGCGACCATGCCAAGCAGATCGACCCACGGCCCGTGCGGCCCCAGGCCCGCCACCAGCGCATTCACGGCGAGCAGCACCGGGAAGTGGATCAGGAACAGCGAATACGAAATGCGCCCCAGCTGCTGCAGCGGCACGGCGGCTGCCGGCCAGTGCGCGGGCGACAGCCATTGCCGGCGTTGCGCCACCGCAATGAGCAGCGCAGTGACCAGCGCGATGGCGATGCGGCTGCGCCAGTCGATCATGAGCGCGCCCACGCCCACCAGCGCCAACAGCGCGACGGCGCCGTGCCAGGTGCTGGCGCGCGTGACGCGGCCGACCCAGAACGCCAGCATGCCGAGCCCGTAGGCGCCGAAGAAATAGAACGCGGTGTCGTCCAGCCGCGCCTGCCGGTTGAACAGCGCGAGCGAGGCCACGGCCACGATGAACACCAGCGCCACCGGCGCCCAACGCGCGGCCGACACCGGCTGCCGCAGCACGGCGGGCAGCCCGACCAGCGCGAGCGCGAGCGCAAACAGCTGGAAGTCGATGGCCACGTACCAGACGCCGGTCGACAGCGACTCGTAGTTCAACAGGTCCTGCAGCAGCAGGCCGTGGGCCAGCAGTTGGCCAAGGCTCGGCGTGGCCGGCACCACGTCTTCACCGAGCCACGGCCGCACCACGTCGGCCACCAGCACGCACACCGTGAGCGCCGCAAGGTACGGCATGACCAGCCGGGCGTAGCGCTGCAGGATGCGCGACACGGGCCGGTCGACGCGCAGCACGCCGTCGGGTGCGAGGCTCGCCGTGGCCAGAAAGCCGGCGATCACGAGGAACACCTGCACCGCGAGCCGGCCGTCGTCCGCCAGCCAGCCGAAGAAATCGGGCGCAAGCACCTGTGCGCCGGCCGGCATCGGGCCGTAGCGCGCGAGGTGGTGCCCGACGATCAGCGCACAGGCCAGGCCCTTGACCACGTCCAGCAGCGGCATGCGCCCCTGCCGCGCAGGCACGGCCCCGCCGCCACCGCTCGCAGCGAAGGTCGAGGCCGGTGCGTGCGTACGGTTCAAAGTGCCAATCGCTGTCGTGCTTCCTGGTATTCGCGCTTGAGCTTCTCGATGAAGGCGCCCGCGCTCGCCACTTCGGTGATGGCGCCGATGCCCTGGCCCGAGCCCCAGATGTCTTTCCAGGCCTTGGCCTTGCTGCCTTCGCCGCCGCCGAAGTTCATGGTCGTCACGTCGCCTTCGGGCAGGTTGGCCGGGTCCATGCCGGCCTTGACGATGCTGGGCGCCAGGTAGTTGCCGTGCACGCCGGTGAACAGGCTCGAGTAGACGATGTCGTCCGAGTTGCCGTCCACGATGGCCTGCTTGTAGTCGTCGCTCGCACGCGCCTCTTCGGTCGCGATGAAGGCGGTGCCGATGTAGGCGAAGTCGGCGCCCATGGCCTGCGCCGCGAGCACCGCGCCGCCCGAGGCGATGGAGCCCGACAGCGCGATCGGGCCGTCGAACCACTGACGGATTTCCTGCACCAGCGCGAACGGGCTCTTCACGCCCGCGTGGCCACCGGCACCGGCCGCCACGGCGATGATGCCGTCGGCGCCCTTCTCGATCGCCTTCTGCGCGAACTTGTTGTTGATGATGTCGTGCAAGGTCACGCCGCCGTAGCTGTGCACCGCGTCGTTCACGTCGGTGCGCGCGCCCAGCGAGGTGATCACGATCGGCACCTTGTACTTCACGACCATCTCCATGTCGTGCTCGAGGCGGTCGTTGCTCTTGTGCACGATCTGGTTGATGGCGAAGGGCGCGGCCGGCTTGTCGGGGTTGGCCTTGTTGTAGGCCGCGAGCTCTTCGGTGATCTCGATCAGCCACTCTTCGAGTTGCGCGGCCGGGCGGGCGTTGAGCGCCGGCATCGAGCCGACCACACCGGCCTTGCATTGCGCGATCACGAGCTTGGGGTTGCTGATGATGAACAGCGGCGAGCCGATGATCGGCAGCGGCAGGTTCGCCAGGACAGAAGGCAGCTTGGACATGTCGTCTCCGGAAAGGGGTTCGGTTTTATAAGAGCAAGGGGCCGCTGCCGCGCGTCAGATGGGCGACAGCGGCAGACGCGTCAGAACGCTTCGAGCGCCAGCGCCGTGACGCTGTCGGCGCCTTCGACGATGCTGTCGCGGATGCCCGGCACCTTGTTGAGGATGTGCTCGGCGTAGAAGCGCGCAGTGACGATCTTGGCTTGCATGAAGGCGACGTCGACGTTGTGCGAAGCCTGGTCCTGCGCCACGATCAGCGAACGCGCGAGCTGCCAGCCAGCCACGAGGTTCCCCGCGAGCATGAGGTACGGCACGCTGCCCGAGAACACGGCGTTCGGCGAAGCCTTGGTCTGGCCAGCGACGAAGTCGACCACGTCAATGAACGCAAGGCGCGCAGCGGTCAGGCGCTTGAGCACGGCGGCGGCTGCAGCGCTGTCGCTCCTGGCGAGCTCGGCCTCGGTCTTCTCGATCTGCGCGGCAATTGCCTTGGCCGTCTGGCCGCCGTCGCGCGCGGTCTTGCGGCCCACGAGGTCGTTGGCCTGGATCGCGGTGGTGCCTTCGTAGATCGTCAGGATCTTCGCGTCGCGGTAGTACTGCGCCGCACCCGTCTCTTCGATGAAGCCCATGCCGCCGTGCACCTGCACGCCCAGCGAAGTCACTTCGAGGCTCATCTCGGTGCTGTAGCCCTTCACGAGCGGCACCATGAATTCGTAGAAGGCCTGGTTCTGCTTGCGCGCGTCGGCATCGGGATGGTGGTGCGCGGCGTCGTAGGCGGCGGCGGCCACCGAGGCCATCGCGCGGCAGCCTTCGGTGTAGGCGCGCATCGTCATCAGCATGCGCTTCACATCCGGGTGATGAATGATGGGTGCGCTGGCGTTGATGGAGCCATCGACCGGGCGGCTCTGCACGCGATCTTTCGCGTAGGCCACGGCGTGTTGATACGCCCGCTCGGCAATAGCGATGCCCTGCATGCCCACGGCGTAGCGGGCCGAGTTCATCATGATGAACATGTACTCGAGGCCGCGGTTTTCCTGGCCCACGAGGTAACCGACGGCGCCGCCGTGGTCGCCGTACTGCAGCACGGCGGTCGGCGAGGCCTTGATGCCCATCTTGTGCTCGATGCTCACGCAGTGCACGTCGTTGCGCGCACCGAGCGAACCGTCGGCGTTGACCATGAACTTCGGCACCACGAACAGGCTGATGCCCTTCACGCCTTCGGGTGCGCCGCTCACGCGGGCCAGCACGAGGTGCACGATGTTCTCGGCCATGTCGTGCTCACCGTAGGTGATGAAGATCTTGGTACCGAACACCTTGTAGGTGCCGTCGGGCTGCGGCTCGGCGCGGCTGCGCACCATGGCCAGGTCGCTGCCGGCCTGCGGCTCGGTGAGGTTCATCGTGCCGGTCCACTGGCCGCTCACGAGCTTCTCGAGGTAGATGGCCTTGAGCTCGTCGGAGCCGGCGGTGAGCAGCGCCTCGATGGCGCCGTCGCTCAGCAGCGGGCACAGCGCGAAGCTCATGCTGGCCGAGTTGAGCATCTCGCCGCAGGCCGCGCCGATGGTCTTGGGCAGGCCCTGGCCGCCGAAGTCCGCCGGATGCTGCAAGCCTTGCCAGCCGCCCGACACGTACTGCGCGAAGGCGTCCTTGAAGCCCTTGCTGGTGGTGACTTCGCCGTCCTTGAAGGACGAGGGGTTGCGGTCGCCTTCGACGTTGAGCGGCGCCACCACGTCCTGGTTGAAGCGCGCGCACTCTTCGAGCACGGCCTGCGCGGTTTCGAGGCCGGCGTCTTCAAAGCCGGGCAGCTTGGCGATCTCGCCGATGTTGGCCAGATGCTCGATGTCGAACAGCATGTCCTTGAGGGGGGCGGTGTAGCTCATGTCTCTTCTCTCCAGAGGCCGCAGCGGATGCGGCAGATGTAAAAAAGGCATCGCGAACGATGCCTTCTGGCTCAATGCGCTGAAGCGATCAGAGCGCCTTCACGAGTTCCGGCACGGCCGTGAACAGGTCGGCCACGAGGCCGTAGTCGGCCACGCTGAAGATCGGGGCTTCTTCGTCCTTGTTGATCGCGACGATGACCTTCGAGTCCTTCATGCCGGCCAAGTGCTGGATGGCGCCCGAGATGCCTGCGGCGATGTACAGCTGCGGCGCGACGATCTTGCCGGTCTGGCCCACTTGCCAGTCGTTCGGCGCGTAGCCTGCGTCGACGGCTGCGCGGCTGGCACCGAGGCCTGCGTTCAGCTTGTCGGCCAGCGGGGCCATCACTTCGGTGAACTTCTCGGCGCTGCCCAAGGCACGGCCACCGGAGACGATGATCTTGGCGGCGGTCAGTTCGGGGCGCTCGCTCTTCGTGACTTCACGGCCGACGAAGCTGCTCTTGCCACTGTCTGCGACGCCTTCAGCGGTTTCAACGGTGGCGCTGCCACCGGTGGCGGCTGCGGCGTCGAAGCCGGTCGTGCGCACGGTGATCACCTTGGTGGCGTCGGTGCTTTGCACGGTGGCGATCGCGTTGCCGGCGTAGATCGGGCGCTCGAAAGTATCCGGGCTGTCGACCTTGGTGATGTCGGAGATCTGCGCCACGTCCAGCTTGGCAGCCACGCGGGGAGCCACGTTCTTGCCGTTGGCGGTCGAGGGGAACAGGATGTGGCTGTAGTTGCCGGCGATGGCCAGGACTTGAGCAGCGACGTTTTCAGCGAGGTTCTCGGCCAGGCTCGGGCTGTCGGCCACGATGACCTTGGACACGCCGGCGATCTGTGCGGCGGCCTTGCCGGCTTCGGCGGCATTGGCACCGGCCACGAGCACGTGGACGTCGCCACCGCAGGCCAGTGCTGCAGTCACGGTGTTGAGGGTCGCGGGCTTGACGGTCGCGTGGTCGTGTTCGGCAATAACAAGTGCGGTCATGTTCAGATCACCTTCGCTTCGTTCTTCAGTTTGTCCACCAGCGTTGCAACGTCAGGCACCTTGATGCCGGCACCACGCTTCGGCGGCTCGCTGACCTTCAGGGTCTTCAGGCGGGGCTTCACATCCACGCCCAGGTCTTCAGGCTTGAAGACGTCGAGCGTCTTCTTCTTGGCCTTCATGATGTTGGGCAGCGTCACATAACGCGGCTCGTTCAGGCGCAGGTCGGTCGTGATGACCGCGGGCAGCGTGAGCGTCAGCGTTTCCATGCCGCCGTCCACTTCGCGTGCCACGGTGACTTTGTCAGCGGCGAGGTCGACCTTCGAGGCGAAGGTGGCTTGCGGCAGGTCGGCGAGTGCAGCCAGCATCTGGCCCGTTTGATTCGCGTCGTCATCGATGGCTTGCTTGCCGAGGATGATGAGCTGTGGCTGTTCCTTGTCGACCAGCGCCTTGAGCAGCTTGGCAACCGCCAGCGGCTGCAGCTCTTCAGTGGTCTCGACCAGGATGCCGCGATCGGCGCCGATGGCCATCGCGGTGCGCAGGGTTTCCTGGCACTTGGCATCACCGCAGGACACGGCGATGACTTCGGTCACGATGCCCTTTTCCTTCAGCCGAACCGCTTCTTCGACAGCGATCTCGTCGAAGGGGTTCATGCTCATCTTGACGTTGGCAATGTCCACCCCGGTGCCGTCGCTCTTGACGCGCACCTTCACGTTGTAATCGACGACCCGTTTGACAGGCACAAGAACCTTCATTGACTTGACTCCATTGGATTGCAAAAAGGGGGGCTTCGAGAGCAGCCTGCCATTTTAGGACGCCGGCCTTGGCTGCCTCTCCATTCTTCTTGTCGGCCTCGAAGGTCGAAAAAAGAACGATCGTGCTTTTCCGTGATTATAAAACAGCAGGAGGCGCTGCGGCCACACCCGCCGGCAAAGATTCCACTCGCAGCACGCGCTGCGGATAGGGAATGTCAATGCGGGCGGCCCGCAGTCCTTCGAGGATGGCGATGTTGATGGCCGAGCGCACGTTGTCCTTGCCCTTGTCAGGGTCGGCCACCCAGAAGTTCAGGCTGAACTCCAGGCCGTCGGGCGCGAAGGTGACCAGGTAGGCGACGGGCGCCGGGTCGGTCATGACGCGCGGCTGGGCCTTGGCGGCGTCGCACAGGATGCCCTGCACCTGCGCCACGTCGCTCTCGTAGCCGACGACAATGTTGGTCGTGATGTTGAACTTGCGGTCGGCCAGCGACAGGTTTTCGACCCGGCCGGTGATGAGCGATTCGTTCGGCACGATAGCCTCGCGCCCGTTGCCCGCGCGAATGAGCGTGTAGCGCGTCTTGATGTCGGTGATGCGGCCTTCGAAGGTGTCGACCTTCACGTTGTCGCCGATGCGGATCGAGCGCTCCAACAGGATCACGAAACCGCTCACATAGTTGGCCGCCAGCTTCTGCAGGCCGAAGCCCAGGCCCACGCCGAGCGCGCCGCCCAGCACCGACAGCGCCGTGAGGTCGACCCCCACGGCCGACAGCGCGAACAAGAGGCCGATCAGCAGCAGGAAGGCGCGCACCGCGTTCGACGCCACCTTGCGCATCGACAGGTCGCTCACGGCCTCGCGCAGGATGCGCTTCTCGATAGTGCTGGCAATCCACAGCGCAATCATCAGCACCAGCCCGGCGGACAGCGCGCCCTGGATGATGGTCTGCAGGCTCACGCGCGTCTTGCCGAAGGCCAGCGTGATGTCGTCGAGCTCGGCCAGCACCGGCGGCAGCAGACCGACGATCCACAGCACGGCGGCGATCCAGGCCAGCCACGAGATGGTGCGTTCGATCAGCCGCACCAGGCTGGAGGTCGGGAACACGGCGCGCAGCACCCGCGCGAACAGCCGGATGACCGCCAGCGACAGGAACACCGGCACGGCGATACGCAGCACCAGCACCACGGGCAGCAGGTCGAGCGCCACGCGGCGCGCAATGCCGGTGAGCACCAGTGCGAGCAGCGGGAACAACAGGCCGTCGAAGGTGCGCTCGCCGAACCAGATCGAGTCTTTCGGTTGGTCGCGGCCGAACCATTTGCACACGGCCCATGCCACGGCCACGCAGGTCACGAGCACGGCCAGTTCGATGCCCAGGCCGTGCGCGTCGACCTGTTTCAGGCGCAGAAGGAAGTCGTCGAAATTGAAATTCATCGATGAAGAAAACATGGCGCCCCGTGGGCGCCGTCTGCGTTAGAGGTCTGCCAGCACGCGGATGTGCGCTTCCACGCTGCGCGCCAGGGCGTCGAGGTGATAGCCGCCCTCGAGCAGCGAGACGATGCGCCCGCGCGCATGGCGCTTGGCGACATCGCGCACACGGCCGGTGATCCAGGCGAAGTCGTTTTCGTTGAGGCCGAGCTGGCCGAGTTCGTCTTCGCGGTGGGCGTCGAAACCGGCGCTGATGAAGACCATCTGCGGCTTGAAGGCATCAAGCCGCGGCATCCAGATCGCCTCGACCAGCTCGCGCACGTCCATGCCCTTGGTGTAGGCCGGGATCGGCAGGTTCAGCATGTTCGAGGCCGGGTGCTCGGTGCCGCTGTACGGATAGAACGGATGCTGGAAGAACCCGACCATCAGCACGCGCGGGTCGTTCGACAGGATGTTCTCGGTGCCGTTGCCGTGGTGCACGTCGAAATCGACGATGGCCACGCGGTCCAGGCCGTGCACTTCGAGCGCATGCCGTGCGGCAATGGCCACGTTGTTGAAGAAGCAGAAGCCCATGGCCTGCTCGCGGCAGGCATGGTGGCCCGGCGGGCGCACGGGGCAGAAAGCGTTCTCGATCTCGCCGGCCATCACGGCATCGGTCGCCGCAACGGCGGCGCCGGCGGCGCGGCGCGCGGCCAGCAGGGTGAAGCGGGTCAGCACGGTGTCGGGGTCGACCTGCGCGTGGTCGGGGCCGCCGGCGGGCGCGTCGGCCACGAGGCGCTGCTGCAGTTCCTCGAGGTGCTCGACATGCGCGTGGCTGTGGGCCCGGGTGATCTGTTCCAGCGTGGCCAGGGGCACTTCGCCCCGCGCCAGCGCGTCGCCGACGCCGGTCAATAACAACCGGTCTTCGATGGCATCCAGCCGCTCGGGGCATTCGGGATGCCCGTTGCCCATGTCGTGCTTCCAGAAGTCGCGATGCGTGAAGTAGCCTGTCTTGCCCATCTCTCGCCGTGTCTCGTGTCGTCGCGTCTAGACCTCACACGGCATGGGGCCGCAAGGTCTTACGGTATCGTTTGCATATGGATACAAATATGGACGTAGCCGCGAAGCTAGCCTCTTTGCTGAGTCAGCTTAACACGGTGATTGTTGGCAAAGATGCCCAAGTGCGCGACTGCGTGGCCTGCTTGCTGGCCGGCGGGCACCTGCTGATCGAGGACGTGCCGGGGGTCGGCAAGACCACCCTGGCCCATGCGCTCTCGCACACATTCGGCCTGCAGTTCTCGCGCGTGCAGTTCACGGCCGACCTGATGCCGGGCGACCTGTCGGGCGTGGCGATCTACGACCGGGGCCAGCAGGCCTTCGTGTTCCACCCCGGGCCAATCTTTGCGCAGGTGCTGCTGGCGGACGAAATCAACCGCGCCAGCCCCAAGACCCAGAGCGCGCTGCTCGAGGCGATGGAAGAAAAGCAGGTCACGGTCGAGGGCGAGACCCGCCCCCTGCCCACGCCCTTCTTCGTGATCGCCACGCAGAACCCGCAGGACCAGCTCGGCACCTTCGCGCTGCCCGAGTCGCAGCTCGACCGCTTCCTGATGCGCATCTCGCTGGGCTACCCCGACCGCGCCGCCGAGCGCCAGCTGCTCGCGGGCGCCGACCGCCGCGAGATGCTCGCCGGCCTGCCCGCCCTGCTGACCGCCGGCGAACTCACCGCCCTGCAGCAGCGCGTGCAGCAGGTGCATGCGGCCGAGCCGCTGCTGAACTACCTGCAGGACCTGATCGCCGCGACCCGCTCGGGCCGCTGGTTTTTGCAGGGCCTGTCGCCGCGCGCGGGCATCGCCGTGCTGCGCGCCGCCAAGGCGCAGGCGCTGCTGGCCAACCGCAGCTACGTGGCGCCCGACGACATCCAGGCCGTGCTGCCGCAGACGATCGCGCACCGCCTCACGCCCGTCGGCGACGCGGGCCGCGGCGCTGTCGAACAAGTGCGGGCCATGATCGCCGCGGTGCCGCTGCCGTGAACCCTGTCGGCGTCCTGCGCTCGCGCATCGACGGCTGGCTTCTTTCGCGCCGGCTGCCGTCGGACACGCTCGAACTCACCCAGCGCAACGTCTTCATCCTGCCGACACGCGCCGGCTGGACGCTGGCGGCCACGCTGCTGGTGCTGCTGGTGGCGTCGATCAACTACCAGCTCAACCTGGGCTACCTGCTGACCTTCCTGCTGGCCGGCAGTGTCGCGGTGGGCATGCATGTGTGCCACGCCACCTTGCGCGGGCTGGCGCTGCGCATGGTGCCGCCCGAGGCGCAGTTCGCAGGCGCCGCGGCGGTGTTCCGCGTGGTGCTGCACAACACGCGGCGCAGCGTGCGCTACGGCATCGGCATGGCGGTGCGCGGCAGCGGCCAGTGGGCCTGGACCGACGTGCCGGCCGAAGGCACGTCCACCGTGGAGATCGCCTTCCAGCCCGAGCGGCGCGGCCTGCATCCGGTGCCGCCGCTGACGGCCGAGACCCGCTTTCCGCTCGGCACCTTCCGCGTGTGGTCGGTTTGGCGGCCGGCCGCGCAGATGCTCGTGTACCCGACGCCCGAAGCGCATCCGCCGCCGTTGCCGCCGGGCGAACCGCTCTCGGGGCCCGCCGCCGCGTCGGCCGCGATGCGGGCGCAGAACGCCGGCGAGTACGACGGCGTGCGCGCCTACCGCCGCGGCGACCCGCTCAAGCTCGTGGTCTGGAAGAAGGCCGCGCGCGCGCAGGCCAACGGCTCCGAAGACCTCGTGAGCCGCGACACGCAGCACACGCAGCGCGAAGAACTCTGGCTCGACGCGCAGGCCGCCGCACTGCCCGACAACGAGGCCCGCCTCTCGCGCCTGTGCGCCTGGGTGCTGATGGCCGACCGGCTCGGCGTGGACTACGGCGTGCGCGTGGCCGGGCGCACGGTGAACCCGTCACAGGGCGAAGCGCACCGGCGTGCCTGCCTCGAGGCGCTGGCGCTGTGCGCATGAACGAGGTCGCCGCATGAACCGGGTCATACGCGAACTCACCGCGCTGCCGAGGGACGCACGGGACACGCTGTTCCTGCTCGGCGTCATCGGCCTCATCCTGCTGCCGCAGGTGAACGAACTGCCGTGGTGGTGCTCGGCCATCACCGCCATGGTGCTGCTGTGGCGCGCCTCGCTGGCGGTGCAGGCACGCCCGCTGCCCAGCAAGTGGTGGCGCATCGCGCTGCTGGCGCTGGCATTGGCCGGCACCTACGCCACCCACCGCACGCTGCTGGGCCGCGACGCGGGCGTCACGCTCGTCGTCTGCCTGCTGGCGCTCAAGACGCTGGAGCTGCGCGCGCGGCGCGACGCCTTCGTGGTCTTCTTCCTGGGCTTCTTCGCGATGCTCACGAACTTCTTCTATTCGCAGTCGCTGCTCACCGCCTTCACCATGCTGCTGGCGCTGCTGGGCCTGCTGACGGCGCTGGTCAACGCCCACATGCCGGTGGGCCGGCCGCCGCTGGTGCAGGCCGCGCGCACGGCCGGCTGGATGGCGCTGGCGGGCGCACCGGTGATGCTCGCGCTGTTCCTGCTGTTCCCGCGCTTCGCGCCGCTGTGGGGCACGCCCAGCGACGCCATGGCCGGGCGCAGCGGGCTGTCGAACACGATGCGGGTCGGCACCATCGCCGAGCTGGCGCTCGACGGAAGCATCGCCGCGCGCATCAAGTTCGACGGCAACCGCGCGCCGCCGCAAAGCCAGCTGTACTTTCGCGGTCCGGTGCTGACGCAGTTCGACGGCCGCGAGTGGACGGCGCTGCCGACCTGGGCGCGCAGTGGCCCGTCGGTGTCGAACCTGCGCACGCGCGGCGAACCGGTGCGCTACGAGGTCACGCTCGAGGCCAGCCAGCGCCCCTGGCTGCTCACGCTCGACGCCGCACCGCGCGCGCCCGAGGTGCCCGGCTACAAGGTCACGGGCACGCCCGACCTGCAGTGGTTCGTGAACCGACCGATCACCGACCTCGTGCGCTACCGCGCCGAGAGCCATCCGCAGTTCCAGAGCGGCCCGATCGTGCGCACGGGCGGCCGGCTCCAGCCCTACCTGGCGCTGCCGACCGGCAGCAACCCACGCACCGCCGCGCTCGCCGCCCAGATGCGCGCCGACCCCGCGCTGGCCGGCGCCGATGCACAAGCGTTCGTGCAGGCCGCGCTGCAACGCCTGCGCACCGGCGGCTACACCTACACGCTGGAGCCCGGCGTGTACGGCAACGAGACCGCCGACGAGTTCTGGTTCGACCGCAAGGAAGGCTTCTGCGAGCACATCGCCTCGGCCTTCGTGGTGCTGATGCGCCACCTGCAGATTCCGGCGCGCATCGTCACCGGCTACCAGGGCGGCGAACTCAACAAGGTCGACAACTACTGGGTGGTGCGCCAGAGCGACGCGCACGCCTGGGCCGAGGTCTGGCAAGAGGGCGCGGGCTGGGTGCGCGTCGACCCGACCGGCTCGGTCGCGCCGGGCCGCATCGGGCAGTTCCAACGCCTTGTGCCGCAGCCCGGCCTGTTCGCAGGCGCCATCGGCGTCATGAGCCCGACGCTGGTGCAGAACCTGCGCGCCGCCTGGGAGGCCGTGAACAACGGCTGGAACCAGTGGGTGCTCAACTACACGCAGAGCCGCCAGCTCGACCTGCTCAAGACCCTCGGCTTCAACGCCCCGAGCCTGGAAGACCTGGCCTACGTGCTGCTGTACCTGCTGGTGGCCGCAAGCCTGGCGGGCGCCGGCTGGACGCTGTGGGAGCGCAGCCAGCACGACCCGTGGCTGCGCCTGCTGGGTCGGGCCCGTGCACGACTGGCGAAAGCCGGCCTGCCGCTGCCCGAAACCGCGCCGCCGCGGCAGATGGCCCAGGCGGCCGACGCCCGCTTCGGGCCCGCCGCGCAGGCCGTGCGCGACTGGCTGCTGAAGCTCGAAGCCCAGCGCTACGCACCCGCCGCGTCCCGCACGCCAGCCTCGCTCGCCGCGCTGCGCGCCGAATTCCGCCGGCTGCCCTGGCCTCCCACACCGCCGCGCGCCTGACACGCAGGCCACGCGGCTGCAACCACATGTGTCGCCCGAAAGTACGCCCGCTGCAGGGCGGCACAATCGTGCCCATGTCATTCGTCTTCCCCACGCCCTTGCGCGCCGCAGTGGCCGCCACCGCCCTCCTCGCCGGCTGCACCGCCTGGCCCACGGGAGCCCTGGCCCAGAAGCCTCAGGCCAACGGCCGCCCGGCCGCCGTCACGCCGGTGCGCGGCAGCACGCCCTACGCCACGCGCGACGACGCTATGGCGTTCGCCGACGACGTCGCCAAGCGCCGCAACCTCGACCGCGACTGGGTGCGCGCCACCATCGGGGCTGCGCGCTTCCTGCCCAACGTGCCACGCCTGATGCTGCCGGGCCCGGTCGGCACGGTGAAGAACTGGCAGGCCTACCGCAGCCGTTTCATCGACCCGGTGCGCATCGCGGCCGGCGTGCGCTTCTGGCGCGCCAACGCCGACACGCTCGCGCGCGCCGAGGCCACTTATGGCGTGCCGCCGGAAATCATCGTCGGCATCGTCGGCGTCGAGACCATCTACGGCCGCAACATGGGCAACTTCCGCGTGATCGATGCGCTGGCCACGCTGTCCTTCGACTTCCCGCAGGGCCACCCACGCGCCGCCGAGCGCGTCGCCTTCTTCCGCGGCGAGCTCGAAAGCTTTCTGAGCACCGAAAGCCGCACCGCCGACGACCCGCTCACGCCGCTGGGCAGCTATGCCGGCGCCATGGGCATGCCGCAGTTCATGCCCAGCAGCATCGCCAAGTACGCGGTCGACTTCGACGGCGACGGCCGCATCGACCTCGTGAACAACCCGGTCGACGTGATCGGTTCGGTCGCGAGCTACTTCAAGGGCTTCGGCTGGACACCGGGCATGCCGTCGATCTACCCGGTGCACTTCGAGGAGTCGCGCCTGAAGAAGGCGCTGCTGCTGGCGCCCGACATCCTGCCGACCTTCAGCGCCGACAGCTTCGTTGCCGCAGGCGCCGTGCCCGAGGGCGAAGGCCTGAAGCACAAGGGCCTGCTCGCGCTCATCGAGCTGCAGAACGGCCTCGACGCACCGCCGACCTACGTCGCGGGCACGCGCAACTTCTACGTGATCACGCGCTACAACTGGAGCAGCTACTACGCGATGTCGGTGCTCGACCTCGGCCAGGAGGTCAAGGCCGCGATGGAGCAATAACCACGATGACACCGCAGGCGCTGCACGCGAACTGGACAGAGGCCTGGCAGGAGCTCGGCGTGGCCGCGCCCGACGGCGCGCTGCAGCTGGAACTGCAGCGCCGCTACAGCGAACCGCAGCGGCAGTACCACACGATGCAGCACCTCGGCGAATGCCTCGCGTGGTTCGACCAGGAGCAGGCGCTGGCCGAACGCCCCGGCGAGGTCGCGCTGGCGCTGTGGTTCCACGACGCGATCTACGACGTGCATGCGCGCGACAACGAAGCGCGCAGCGCCGACTGGGCGCGTCAGGCATTGCAAGCCGCCGGCGTGGACGCAGCAGCGACCGATCGCGTCCACGCGCTCGTCATGGCGACGCGCCACGACGCCGTGCCCGAGGGCCGCGACGCCGAGCTGCTGATCGACATCGACCTGTCGATCCTCGGCGCCGAGCGCGCGCGCTTCGATGAGTACGAGCGCCAGGTGCACGCGGAATACGGTTTCGTTCCGGAGGAGATTCGCCTGCCGCGTCGGCGCGCGATCCTTCAGCGCTTTCTCGACCGTCCGGCGATCTACGCCACGCCGCGCCTGCATGCGCTGCTCGAAGCGCGAGCGCGCGAGAACCTTCAGCGCTCGATTTCCGGCTGATCGTTCGGCACCAGCCGCCACCACTCGGTGCGCGGCGGCACATCGCCGTACGCTTCTTCCACCACGCCGAACAACAGGCCATCGCGCCCGGCACCGAGCTGCGACAGCGCCAGCGGACGCGCGAGGTCGCGGCACAGCATGAAGCTCGCATCGCCCTGCCAGTCGAGGCAGCGGCCGACTTCCGCCAGCATCAATGCGGGCTGGCTCTGCATGAAGGTGAACGGCATCGGCAAGCCTGCATCGAGCTGCGCCAGCCCCGCGCGCGTGGCTTCCCATGCGCCGCGCTGGCTGGTCACGCGCAGGCGCGCGCCGGGAGGCAACGCGGCTTCACCGGCCGCGTCGAGACAGGCGCGCGCGCCGTACATCGCCAGCTCGGTCCACAGGCCGACACGGCGCGGCCGGCGGCCCAGCCGGGTCGCGAGCGCGTCGCGCCAATCGTCCGGCGGCGGACGCGCCACGACATGCGCGGCCGTGCGCCAAGCAGGGGTGACAGTGCTCATGCGACGCCGCAATCCGTGAGCACCAGCGACGCATGCCCGCCGCCGAAGCCCACCACGTTGAGCAGGATGTGGCGCAACCGCGCCGGCGGCCCGTCGCTCAGTGCGATGCCGAGCGTCTCGTCGAGCGCGTAGCCGACCGACGGCCAGGCGCCGCCTTCGATGCAGCCGACCAGCAAGGCCAGCTCCGCCGCCCCGGCCGCGCCGAGCGTGTGGCCGATCGCCGACTTGAGCGACACCAGCGGCGGCAGCGGGTCGAACACCTGCCGCAGCGCCTCGACCTCGATCGCGTCGTTGACCGGGCTGCCGGCGGCCTGCACCTTGATGAGGTCGATGTCCGCAGGCTGCAGGCCGCTGCGCGCCAGCGTCTCGCGGCACATTGCCCGCACCGCGCTCGCCTCGGTGCCCGAGGGATTGCGCCCGTCGACCACGTTGGCGCCGCCGCCCAGCGCCCAGCGCGCGGGTTGCGACCCGAGCCGCAGCGCCGCCACGGCCTCGCCGAGCACCAGCCCCTGGCGCCCCGCGCCGAAGGGCCGCGCGCTGTCGTGCGCCAGCAGCTGCATCGCGCCAAAGCCGGCCACGGTGAAGCGGTTGTCGAGTTCGGCGCCGATCACCAGCGCCTCGCGGGCCTCGCCCGCGCGCACCATGTCGGCCGCCGCCAGCATTGCATTGAGCGCCGAGGTGCAGGCGGTCGAGACGGTGAAGACGGGGCCTTGCCAGTCGAGTGCGGCAGCGGCGATGTCGGCAAAGTCCTGCAGGTCGCCGCTCAGCCGCGCGTCGTGCTGTGCGTGTTCCATGGCACCGATGTCGAGCGACGACGAGGCCACGAACAGCGGCCCGTGCCGGTCCAGCCCGTCGCCGGTCTGCGCGACCACGCGTCGCACCGTGTGCTGCACGCGCTGCGTCCAGTCACCGGGTGGCACCGCCAGCGTGTAGACCGGCCACTGCAGGCCATCGGCCACCGTCACCGGTGTGGGTGGAACGCCGCCGCGCCGCAATGCCGCGAGCGCGGACGGCACATCGTCGCCGAGCACGCAGGCCAGGCCCATGCCGGCCAGGTACACCGGACTCCTCGGGCTCATGCCTTGCCCGCTTGCACCAGGTGTTCCGCCAGATGCGCGATCGACGTCATGGCGCGGCGCGTGTCCTTGCTGTCGGGCATGCGCAGGCCGAAGTGCTGCTGGATCGCCATCGACACCTGCAGCGCGTCGAGCGAGTCGAGGTCGAGCCGCGCCTCGGGGCCGAACAGCGGTTCGTCGTCGCCGAGGCCGCCGGGCGGCGCGTCCTTCTCGACGGACTCGAGCACAAGGGCCTTGAGGCGGGCGATGAATTCAGGAGAAGAAGCGGTGCTCGTCACGGTGCGCGCCTGCGAAACAGAAAGACAGCCACAAAAAACATGAGGGCCGCGAACGCCACCAACCGGCCGACTTGCGGCAGCACCTCGGCCGCGCCGCCGCCGCGCAGCAGCACGGTGAGCAGCGCTTCGAGCCCCCAGTTCATGGGAGAGATTTCGACCATGCGCTGCATGAAGCCCGGCATGACGAACTTGGGCACCATGATGCCGCCCGCCGCCGCCATCAGCACATTCACCATCGGCCCGAGCGTGGCAGCTTGCGCATGGCTCTTCACGAGGCAGGCCACCGCCAGCGACAGGCTCACCGCCGCCAGGCTCACGGCCGCCAGCGACAGCAGCAGGCCGCCCCAGTGGATGCCCGACAGCGAGAGCGCATCGCCGCCGATCATCGGCATGAGCCAGATGCCTGCCGCCAGCATCAGCAGCGCCTGCAGCGCGTTCACGCCGAGGTAAGGCAAGGCCTTGGAAGCGAGCAGCATCGAGCGCGACACGCCCAGGCTCTGCAACCGGCCGAGCGCGCCCGAGCCGCGCTCCTGCACGAACAGGCTGGACAGCGAGGCCACCACGAAGAACATGCCGAACACCAGCCAGGCCGGCACGTTCTGCTGCACCGACGTGGGCCGCGGGCCGGCCGTGGCAAAGCGCTCGGCCTGCACCATCGCCTGGATGGACGCGTCGGGCGCGGGGCTGGCCGTGCCGGGCACCGCCAGCGCGAGCCGCGCCTTGAGTTCACCCGACGCACCGATGAGTTCGGCGCGCAGCGCGTTGAACAGGTTGGCGTCGATGCCGGGCTCGGCCAGCAGGCGGATGTGGGCACGCGTGGAAAGCGCGGCCGATTCCAGTTCTTCCGACAGCCCGGGCTCCATCACGATCACGTACTTGAGCGTGCCGCTGCGCAGCCGCGCCTGCCAGTCGGCGCCCAGCGGTTGCGGCGCGCCGTGGCTGCGCTGCCAGATCTGCAGCAGCCACTTGGCGGGCGTGCCGCTGTCGCGCACGTCGACCGCGTAGCTCAACTCGGCCAGCGGCGGGCGGTAGATGTCTTTCAGCGTGAGCGACATCAGCACGATGAAGACCATCGGCATCACGAACAGCACGGCCAGCCCGTGCATGTCGCGCACGAGGGCCAGCAGTTCTTTCTTGATGAGTGCGAAAAGCATGGCGTTCGATCAGTCCCGCAGCGACCGGTGCGTGAGCGCCATGAACAGCTGCTCGAGGTCGTGCCGGCCGAACTCGGCCTGCCGCACCTCGATGCCCTCGGCTTCGAGCGCGGCCAGCACGGCGCCGGGGCCGCTGCCCGCGTTCAGGTGGATGCGCCAGTGCGCCGCGCCCTGCTCCACCGTGCCGAAGCGCGACAGCATCTGCGCGTCGAGCCCGTCGGCGGCCAGGGTCAACAGCATCGCGCTTTGCGACAGCAGCGCGTCGAGCGGGCCTTCGCGCAGCACGCGGCCCTGGTCGAGGATGGCCACGCGGTCGGCAATCGCTTCGATCTCTTCCATGTAGTGCGAGGCGTAGATCACCGCCGCGCCGGCCTGCGCCAGGCTCTTGATCGCATCGAGGATGAAGGCACGCGACTGCGGATCGACGCCCACGGTCGGCTCGTCGAACAGCATCAGCTCGGGTTCGGGCAGCAAGGCGATCGCGAGGTTGAGGCGGCGCTTCAGGCCGCCCGAGAGACGCTCGGCGCGCACGCCCGAGAACTGCTCCAGCTGCGCGAACTGCGTGCAGGTGTCGATGCGCGCCTTCTTGCGTGCACCCGAAAGTTTGCCGGCCGCGGCGAAGCAGGCCAGGTTCTCGGCCACGGTGAGCATCGGATAGAAGGCCTGGTCCTGCGGTGCCACGGCGATGCGGGTGGGCGCCTTGGCGCGCACCTGCTGCAACGGCTGGCCGTCGATGCGGATGTCGCCCGACTGCACCGCGAGCGCGCCCGACAGGTGCGAGATCAGCGTGGTCTTGCCGGCGCCGTTCGGGCCCAGCAGGCCCAGCACGCAACCGCGCGGCACGGCGAGCGACACGTCGGCCAGCGCGGCCTTGTCAGCGTGCGGGTAGCGGTAGCCGAGCTGACGAAGCTCCAGCATCAGGCGACGGCGGCCTTGAGGTCGCGGAAGAAGGTTTCTTCCTGTTGCGCCTGCTCGCGCAGCTTGCCGGCCAGCGCGACCGGATCGACCGGCTCGCGCCCCTTCACCATGCGCGCCGCCTTGAGCGCGAACGCGCGCCAGCCGTCGCCGATGGCGATCAGCCGTTCGGACATCTGCGTCAGCTGCGGCTTGTCGAGCAGCTGCGCCGCCTCTTGCAGGAAGCCCGCGTAGATGAAGCGGAAGCCTGCGCCGCCCGTGCCGATTTCTTCCTGCATGCGCACCAGGTGGCCGATGAAGTCGACGCTGCGCGGATCGCTGGGCGACAGTTTCTGCATGCGCTTGGCCAGCGTGCGCATGCCGCGCACGCCCACGATGGGCACGGGCGCGAGCATGTTGCGCACGGTCTTGCGGATGGCCTTGGTCACCGAGGCGGCATCGACCGCCTTGCGCTCGATGGCCTGCGGGTAGTACATGAGCCCCTTGGGCGCGAGCACGCCCTTGGCGAAGCGCGCGCGCGACAGGTCTTCGCTGGCGCAGCGCACGGGTTCCTCGAACACGGGGTCGCTGATCAGGTAGTCGTTGCCGTCCTTGCCGTAGACCAGCAGGTTGTGCGCGTTGAAGTGAAAGCGCATGTTCGGCGGAAAGTACGGCAGCCAGTAGACCGAGGTCTGCAGGCCCACGAGCTGGCCCTCGGCCAGCAGCGCGTCGAGCCGCTGCTGCCCTGCTTGCGGGCTGCGGAAGGTCTCGAAGCGGAAGCGCGCGGCCATCGGCGCCAAGAGGCCCTTGATGATGGCCTTGGGCGGCATGCGGTACGAGATGAGCGGCAGGCCCGACAGCTTGATGAACGGCAGGTAGGCGAAGGACAGCGCCGACGACAACCCCAGCGCCATCGCCTCGCTCATCGGCGCGCCGTGGTGCCGCATGAGGCTGGAGATGACGCCGCTTTCGCAGTGCGCCGCCTGTTGGTGTTGGAAGTTCACGGCAGGCCTTGCAGGGTGGAAACGGGCAAGCCCAGCGCTTGGCCGTAGCGGGCGAGCTGGGTCGGCGACAGCGCGGCGAAATGGCGCGGCTGCAAATGGCGGCGCACGCGCCACTGCCAGAAGCCGCTGGTCTGCGAGAGCAGCGCCACGTCCATGCGGCGCTCGTACATCCAGTATTCGAGCGGCGAGGCCAGTCCGGCCTTCACGCGCGTCTTGGCCTCTTGCGCCTGCTCGACCAGCACGTCGACCGCGTGGCTGGTGACGATCTCTTCCGCCTCCCAGCCCTTGGACGTGGTGGTGACGACGCGGCCTTGCGCGTCGCGGGCGTACATCAGCTTGGAATGGCCTGCGAGGGTCGCGTTGCCCTCTTGCGGAACTGCGTCGACGTCCATGGCTACACCGCCTCCAGGTAGATGAAGCCGCTCGAGAAGCGACCGCTTTCCGGCACGAACATCAAGAGCTTCTGGCCGGGCTTGATGCGACCGGAACGGAACAGCTCGTCGAGCATGATGTACGGCGAGGCCGAGCCGGTGTTGCCTTTGGTCGCGAGGTTGCTGAACCAGCGCTCGCGCGGAATCGGCAGGCCCAGCGAGGCCAGGCTCGCGGCGACGGGCTCGACGAAATAGTGCGACGACAGGTGCGGCAGGAACCAGTCGATGTCGTCGGTCTTCAGCCCGCGGCGCTCGATGAGGGCCGCGAGCGGCTCGGTCAGCGTGGCGCGCACGATGTTGTCGTTGAGCAGGCGCACGTCCTGCTTGACCGCGAAGGTCGAGTCGCGCTGCCAGTCGGCGGGCGAGGTGCGGGCCCAGCCGTCGAGGCCGCCCTGCGCGTTCTTGTCGGCACCGGCATACATGCACACCGGCAGCTCGTGCGCCGCCGACGACAGCTCGATCCATTCGACGCGCAGCGACAGCGGCCCGCGCGGCTCGCGCTCCAGCAGCACCGCGCCGGCGCCGTCGGACAGCATCCAGCGCAGGAAGTCTTTCTCGAAGGCGATCTCGGGGCGCGCTTCGAGCGCCTCGATCTTGTGCTCGAGCTCGGCTTCGAAGTTGATGCCGCGCATCACGGCCGAGGCCAGCTCGGAGCCCGTGGCGACCGCGCGCCGCGCATCGCCCGCACGCACCGAGAGCCACGCATGCTTGAGCGCCGCCGCGCCGGCCAGGCAGATGCCGGCGCAGGCCACCACCTCGAGCCGGGGCCAGCCCAGTTCACCGTGCACCATCACCGCGTGGTTGGGCATGAGCTGGTCGGGCAGCGAGGTGCCGGTGGCCAGGCAGTCGACCGGGCCGATGTCGTCGCCCAGCGCGCGGATGGCCGCGGCGGTGAGCTGTGCATTGGTCATGGCCAGCTGGCCGGTGGCGCGGTCGATGGCGTAGTGGCGCGACTGGATGCCGTTGCTGCGCAGGATGAGGCGTCGCGCACGCGACACCTTGCCGCCGATGCGACCCAGCACTTCTTCGATGTCTTCGTTGCTGACCGGAGAAAAAGGCAGGAAGGCAGCGGTGCGGGTCAGGAAAACATCAGTCGTCATAAAGAGGGAGCCGGTCCGTGGCAGAGCCCGACGGGCGCTCGAATTGGGCGGTCATTTTAGTCAGCCACCCTCGGAACAAAGGACGCAGCAGCGCCTGCAAGGTCAGGCTCACCGGCACGACGGTAACGATCAGCGCCAGCAGAAACAACACGTACAGCAGCAGCAGCGGTTTGCGCACCGCCGCGCCCGGCCCGCCGGCCGCCATGATCAGCTTGCCCCAGAGGTAGAAGCTGCGCGTGCCGGCCTTCTCGCTGACCAGCAAACGCGCGTCGGCGCGCACCGCGCCCAGCCCGGCCAGCAGGGGCGCATCGCCCTGCTCTTTACCTGCGTGCAGCGCGTCGCGCAGGGCACGACCGAAGCGGCTGCAGCCGCGAATCTGCTCCTCGCTCAGGCCCGCGTCGGGCATGCCCCAGAAGCCGCGCTTGCGGCCCCAGATGAGCCAGGCCGGCGTGGTGAAAAAAGTGGCCAGCGTGGGGCCCGGGTCGGTCAGCACCACGTTGTCGATCAGGCGCGCGCCGGTGGCGGCGAGCAGGCCCTTGAGCTTTTCGTGGGCCAGCAGCCACATGTTGCGGCAGGCAATGACCGTGACCACGGGTTTTCCCTTGAGCAGCCGCGCCGCCACGGGGTGCTGCAGGAAGGCCGCAATCGGCTGCGCGGGCGCCAGGAACCAGACCTGGTACGGCAGGATGACGAGGTCGAAGTCTTCGTCGCCCGTGAGCGCGAGCGGCGCCAGCGGGCCCGGCTTCATGTGGGCCGACTCGGGGAACGCGTCGAAAAAAGTCAGGAACGGCCAGGGCCAGGGAAAGCTCTGCAGCGGCCGCAGCGTTTCCACATGCAGTTCGATGCCCGGGTCGGCGCGCAGCGGCGCGGCGATCTGCCCGGCCACGCGGTCGAGCTGCCCGGTCTGCGAGTACTGGATCAGCAGGACGCGTTTGACACGCGCGCTCGGGGTGGCAGGAGGGCTGGCGGAGGGGCTGGAAGAACTTGGATTCACTGGCGGGGCGTGGCGGGGGCCGTCGAATGTAAGCGAAGCTTTTCAAAGGTGCATCTGCCATTGGTCATGCCGTCGCACGAATCCGACGAACCATTCGGCCAGAACGCGAAAAAGGGCCGCACCTCGCGGCACGGCCCTTGTTTGCATTTGTGATGCGCGGTGCGCCGGTCAGCGCACCTTGCCGGCCTTCCAGGCGCTCAGCAGCTTGTTGTAGTCGATGGTCTCGCCCTTGGGCTTTTCGTTGGCCAGCTTCTTCCACGGGGCGTGGTCGTCGCTCAGGTACTTGGCCGGGTCGCCCTTCGGGTTGAGCTTGGGCGCGCAATGGGCCATGCCGGCGCGCTCGAGGCGGGCCATCACGTTGTCCATCTCGTCGGCCAGGTTGTCCATGGCTTTCTGCGGGGTCTTCTCACCCGTCACGGCCTCGGCCACGTTCTTCCACCAGAGCTGCGCGAGCTTCGGGTAGTCGGGCACGTTGGTGCCGGTCGGGGTCCACGCCACGCGCGCCGGGCTGCGGTAGAACTCGATCAGGCCGCCGTACTTGTTCGCGTTCTGCGTGAAGTAGTCCGAGCGGATGTCGCTGTCGCGGATGAAGGTCAGACCGGTGATCGACTTCTTCAGCGACGTGGTCTTGGCGGTGATGAACTGCGCGTAGAGCCAGGCGGCAGCCGTCTTGTTGGCGTCATGGCCCTTGAAGAAGGTCCACGAACCCACGTCCTGGTAGCCGTTCTGCATGCCCTGCTTCCAGTACGGACCGTTCGGGCCCGGGGCCATGCGCCACTTCGGCGAGCCGTCTTCGTTCACGACCGGCAGGCCCTTCTTGGTCATGTCGGCGGTGAAGGCCGTGTACCAGAAGATCTGCTGGGCGATCTGGCCCTGCGCCGGCACCGGACCGGATTCGCCGAAAGTCATGCCCATGGCTTCCTTGGGCGCGTACTTCTTCATCCAGTCGATGTACTTGGTGAGCGCATACACGGCGGCCGGCGAATTGGTGGCGCCACCGCGCGACACCGAGGCGCCCGTGGGCGTGCACTTGTCGGCCGCCACGCGAATGCCCCACTCGTCGATCGGCATGCCGTTCGGAATGCCCTTGTCGGCAGCGCCGGCCATCGACAGCCACGCATCGGTGAAGCGCCAGCCGAGCGACGGGTCTTTCTTGCCGTAGTCCATGTGGCCGTAGATCGGCTTGCCGTCGATGGTCTTCACGTCGACGCTGAAGAACTCGGCGATGTCTTCGTAGGCGCTCCAGTTCAGCGGCACGCCCAGGTCGTAGCCGTACTTGGCCTTGAACTTGTCCTGCAGGTCCTTGCGCGCGAACAGGTCGGCGCGGAACCAGTACAGGTTGGCGAACTGCTGGTCGGGCAGTTGGTAGAGCTGGCCGTCGGGCGCGGTGGTGAAGCTGGTGCCGATGAAGTCCTTCAGGTCCAGGCCCGGGTTGGTGAACTCCTTGCCCGTGCCCTTCATGTACTCGGTGAGCGACATGATCTTGCCGTAGCGGTAGTGCGTGCCGATCAGGTCGGAGTCGGACACCCAGCCGTCGTAGATCGACTTGCCCGACTGCATCGAGGTCTGCAGCTTCTCGACCACGTCGCCTTCCTGGATCAGGTCGTGCTTGACCTTGATGCCGGTGATCTCCTCGAAGGCCTTGGCCAGCGTCTTCGATTCGTACTCATGGGTGGTCAGCGTTTCGGAGACGACCGACACCTCCTTCACACCCTTGGCCTGCAGCTTCTTGGCGGCGTCGATGAACCACTTCATCTCCTCCATCTGCTTGTCCTTGGACAGGGTCGACGGCTGGAATTCGCTGTCGATCCATTTCTTGGCCTCGGCCTCGCCGGCCGATGCGGCGCCGTGCGCGGCGAACATCGCCGCCGCCAGTGCCAAAGCCGTGTAGCGCATCTTCATGAATGTGTCTCCTCGGTTGTGCTTCCCCGGTTTTTCGATCGCGGCTCCGGGGAGGCGGAGAGCCGGACACGTTGGCGAAATTAAGGTTGCGGTCGCCGCCGGGCCGCCCCAAGGCGAGCCGCGCCTCCCCCTTGGGGGGTGGAGAAGTACACGAAGTGACAAGCCGGGGGGCACATTTTTCTAGCCTTTGCGCATGACCAGGGCAAGAACGAACATCGACAGCACGAAGCCGATCCAGATCGAGGGCTCGGCCTCCAGGCTCAGCCACTCCTGCACCTTGCCGGCCACGCCGACGAAGATCAGGTTCACGTAGGCAGCAGACAGCAGGCCGATGAAGAGCCGGTCGCCGCGCGTGGTGGCAATGGGCAGCCAGCCGCGCCGCACGGTGGTGGGCGACTTGATCTCCCACACGGTCATGCCGATCAGCATGAGCGCGATGCAGGTGAAGAAAACGGCCACGGGGGTGGTCCAGACCATCCAGTCGAACATTTTTTCTATCTCCTTGTCCTGTTCCCTCTCCCCTCGGGGAGAGGGTTAGGGTGAGGGGGCGTATCCATCGCCAGGTGCTTTCAAGCGCCGACGCCCTCACCCCCGCCCTCTCCCCGAGGGGAGAGGGAGCAATACCTCAAACCCGCCCCATCGCGAAACCCTTCGCGATGTAGTGCCGCACAAACCAGATCACGATCGCGCCCGGCACGATGGTGAGCACACCGGCCGCCGCCAGCGTGGCCCAGTCCATGCCCGAGGCGCTCACCGTGCGCGTCATCGTCGCCACGATCGGCTTGGCGTTCACGCTCGTGAGCGTGCGCGCCAGCAGCAGCTCGACCCAACTGAACATGAAGCAGAAGAACGCCGCCACACCCACGCCGGCCTTGATGAGCGGCAGGAAAATGGTGAGGAAGAAGCGCGGGAACGAGTAGCCGTCGATGTACGCCGTCTCGTCGATCTCGCGCGGAATGCCGCTCATGAAGCCTTCCAGAATCCACACCGCCAGCGGCACGTTGAAGAGCAAATGCGCCAGCGCCACGCCCAGGTGCGTGTCCATCAGCCCGACCGTGCTGTACAGCTGAAAGAACGGCAGCAGGAACACCGCGGGCGGCGTCATGCGGTTGGTCAGCAGCCAGAAGAACACGTGCTTGTCGCCCAGGAACGAATAGCGCGAGAACGCATACGCCGCCGGCAGCGCCACGGTGAGCGAGATCACCGTGTTGATCGCCACGTAGATCAGGCTGTTGATGTAGCCCGAGTACCACGACTCGTCGGTGAAGATACGCGCGTAGTTGGCCCAGGTGAGCTGCTGCGGGAAGAACGAGAAGCTCGAAAGAATCTCCTCGTTCGTCTTGAAGCTCATGTTGATCATCCAGTAGATGGGCAACAGCGCGAACAGGATGTACAGCAGCAGGAAGATGCTGCGCTTATGGAAGCGTTTCTCGTTCATTGTTCTTTCTCCACTTCCTGTGTACCGACCCGTTGCATCCAGTTGTAGAGCACGAAGCAGAACAACAGGATGATCAGGAAATAGATCAGCGAGAAGGCAGCAGCCGGACCCAGGTCGAACTGCCCCACGGCCTTCTGCGTGAGGTACTGGCTCAGGAAGGTGGTCGCATTGCCCGGCCCGCCGCCCGTCAGCACGAAGGGCTCGGTGTAGATCATGAAGCTGTCCATGAAGCGCAGCAGCACCGCGATCATCAGCACGCCGCGCATCTTGGGCAGCTGGATGTAGCGGAACACCGCGAACTTGCTGGCACCGTCGATGCGCGCCGCCTGGTAGTAGGCGTCGGGAATCGAGCGCAGGCCCGCATAGCAGAGCAAGGCCACCAGCGGCGTCCAGTGCCACACGTCCATCACCAGCACCGTGAGCCACGCGTCGGTCGCGCTGCCGGTGTAGTTGTACTCAATGCCCATGACCTGCAGCGCGTGGCCCAGGAGGCCGATGTCGGCGCGCCCGTAGATCTGCCAGATGGTGCCCACCACGTTCCACGGAATGAGCAGCGACAGCGCCACCACCACCAGCACCGCCGACGACTTCCAGCCCGTGGCCGGCATCGACAGCGCGAGCGCGATGCCCAGCGGAATCTCCACCAGCAGCACCGAGAGCGAGAAGCCCAGTTGACGCCACAGCGCCTGGTGCAGCTCGTCGTCGCGCATCACAGCGGCGAACCATTCGGTGCCGACGAACACGCGCCGCTCGGGAGAGATGATGTCCTGCACCGAGTAGTTGACGACCGTCATCAGCGGGACGATGGCGGAGAAGGCCACGCAGATGAGCACGGGCAGCACAAGCCACCAGGCTTTCTGGTTGATGGGTTTGTTGGTGGCGTTCATGGTGTCTGCTCCCTCTGCGTTTGCTCCCTCTCCCTCTGGGAGAGGGTTGGGGTGAGGGATGACGGCGTTCGAAAGGCTGCAAGCGGCGGCAAGGCCCCTGCCCTCACCCTAGCCCTCTCCCCGCAAAGGGAGAGGGAACAAGACCGGTCAACGGCTGATTGATGCGTCATGCCACCAGTTCCTCATCCTTGTAGTAGCACGTATGCGTATCAAGCACCCGCAGCCACACCGTGTCCCCCACCGCCGGCGGCTGCTCGTCCGAGTGCATGCGCACCTTGACCACGCCGCCGTCGACCTCCGCGCTCAGCATCGCGTGCGTGCCGACGTCCTGCACCTGCTTCACCACCGCCGGCACGGCACCGGCGGCACCGGCATTCGACAGGCGCAGGTACTCGGGCCGGATGCCGATCTTGAGCGCGCCTTGCGGCAGCTCGCGCGTCGGCACCAGCGGCGTGCCCGCCACTTCGAGCGCACCGTTGGCGCTGTGGGCCGACAGGAAGTTCATGCCCGGCGAGCCGATGAAATGCCCGACGAAGGTGTGGGCCGGCCGCTCGAACAGTGCCTCGGCGCTGCCCACCTGCACGGCCTTGCCGCGCGTCATGACCACCACCTCTTCGGCGAAGGTGAGCGCCTCGACCTGGTCGTGCGTCACGTAGATCAGCGTGAGCTTGAGCTCGCGATGGATCTGCTTGAGCTTGCGGCGCAGCTGCCACTTCAGATGCGGGTCGATCACGGTGAGCGGTTCGTCGAACAGCACCGCCGACACGTCGCTGCGCACCAGCCCGCGGCCGAGCGATATCTTCTGCTTGGCATCGGCCGCAAGGCCCGCCGCGCGCTGGTTGAGCTGGCCGCTCATGTCGAGCATTTCGGCGATCTCGCCGACGCGCTTCTTGATCTGGTCTTCGGGCACCTTGCGGTTGCGCAGCGGGAACGCGAGGTTCTCGGCCACGGTCATGGTGTCGTAGATCACCGGGAACTGGAACACCTGCGCGATGTTGCGTTCCTGCGGCGTGGCGCGCGTCATGTCGCGGCCGTCGAAGCTCACGCTGCCCTGCGAGGGCACGAGCAGGCCCGAGATGATGTTGAGCATGGTCGTCTTGCCGCAGCCCGAGGGGCCGAGCAAGGCATACGCGCCGCCATCGCGGAAGCTCATCTTCAGCGGGAGCAGCGCGTAGTCGCTGTCCTGCGTGGGGTTCGCGCGGTAGGCGTGGGCCAGGTCGAGATCGATGCGTGCCATGACTAGACCTCCCGCCGGGCCGCCCCAAGGGCGGTCTGCGCCCCCTCGGGGGGCAGTGAATACACGCAGTGATGAACGTGGGGGCTCATACGTTTCCTTTGCGCCATGCCGGCGCCAGCGCCAGCTTCTCGCTGGCATCGAACACATAGGCCTGCGACGCGCTGAAGTACAGCGTGATCGCGGCGCCCAGCTCGAAGCGGTGCACACCGGTGAGCTGCGCCACCAGTTCGCCCACCGCGGTATCGACGTGCACGAAGGTGTCGGAACCCGAAATCTCGGCCAGCTCCACCTTGCCGGGCAAGGCGATGTCGCCCTCCCCCGCGTTCACGTTCAAGGCACTCGCGCGCAGGCCGACGGTGACCGCGCCCGACACGCTTTCGGGCAGGGCCAGCGTCAGTGCGGGCCCGCCTGCGAGCTGCACGCGGCCGGCCGTGGCCGTGCCCGCCAGCAGGTTCATCGGCGGATCGCTGAAGGCGCGTGCCACGCGCAGCGATTGCGGCGCGTGGAACACCTCGGCGGTCGGGCCGTACTGCAGCAGTTCACCGGCGTCCATCACGGCCGTGTAGCCGCCGAGCAGGAGCGCTTCGCCGGGCTCGGTGGTGGCGTAGATGACGGTCGAGTCGCCGGTGGCAAAGAGCTGCGTGAGTTCTTCGCGCAGGCCTTCGCGCAGCTTGTAGTCCAGGTTGACCAGCGGCTCGTCGAGCAGCATGAGCGGTGCGTTCTTGGCGAGCGCACGCGCCAGCGCCACGCGCTGCTGCTGGCCGCCCGACAGCTCGGCCGGCAGGCGGTCGAGGAACATGCCGATGTGCAGCTTGTCGGCCAGCGCCCTCACGCGCGCCTCGATGTTCGATTCGCCGCGCAGCTTCAGCGGCGAGGCGATGTTGTCGAACACCTTGAGCGAGGGGTAGTTGATGAACTGCTGGTAGACCATCGCGACATTGCGCTCGCGCACCGGCGTGCCGGTGACGTCCTTGCCGTCCACCAGCACACGCCCGGTGCTCGGCGTGTCGAGCCCGGCCATGAGGCGCATCAGGCTGGTCTTGCCGGCCTGCGTGGCGCCGAGCAGCACGGTCACCGCGCCGCTTTTCGGCGCGATGCTCTGCTCGTAGAGCCAGGTTTGCGCGCCGACCTTCTTGGTGACGCGCTCCAGAGTCAGTTGCATGGGCCCTCTCTTCCTGTTGTTCTGTCGATGGCTTGCGCGAAGGGCTTCAGCCCTGGCGAACGTTCGCCTGCAGCCAGATCGCGACCTGTTCGCGCTCGGCCGGTGTGTAGTGCAGGCCGAGCTTGGTGCGCCGCCAGAGCACGTCGTCCGAGCTCACGGCCCATTCGCGCGCCTGCAAAAAGCGCAGCTCGCGCTCGTACAGGCCGGGCGCGACCTCGGCGCCCATCTCGGCCAGCGACTGCGCCTCGCCGACCAGTTCAGCCACGCGCGCGCCATAACCGCGCGCCAGCCGCAGCGCGACCTTGGCATCGAGCCAGGGGTACTTCGCCTGCACCGCCGTCACGAAGCGGCCGAAGTCGTCGTCGGGGCGCTTGGGGGCGCCGATCCAGGCCGACAGGTCGCCGCCGGCCAGGAAGGCGCCGTCGGTCCAGGCCGGACGCTGCGCGCCCGACTGGCCGAGCATCTTGCCGACCTCGTCGGCCGCGTCCTCGGCCAGCTTGCGGAAGGTGGTGATCTTGCCGCCCCACACCGACAGCAGCGGCGCGGCAGTGGTGTTCGACTCGAGCAGGTAGTCGCGCGTGACGGCCGAGGGGTCGCCCGAGGCGTCGTCCAGCAGCGGGCGCACGCCCGAGTAGGTCCAGACCACGTCGGCCGGCACGATGGCCTTGTCGAAATAACGGCTGGCCTGGGTGCAGAGGTAGTCGATTTCTTCCTGCGCGATGCGCGCGCCGCCGGGGTCGTCGCCGCTGATCTCGATGTCGGTGGTGCCGATCAGCGTGAACGCGCCCTGGTAAGGAATGGCGAAGATGATCCGCTTGTCGGGGTTCTGGAAGATGTAGGCGTGGTCGTGGTCGAACAGGCGCGGCACGATGATGTGGCTGCCCTTCACGAGCCGCAGGCTCTTGGTGGCCAGCGCCTCGCCGCGCGCCGACTGGGCCACGCCGCGCAGGAAAGATTCGGCCCACGGGCCGGCCGCGTTCACCACGGCGCGTGCGCGCACGGTGCGGTGCGCGCCGTCGGGGCCTTCGAGCGTGGCAACCCAGCCGTCGGCGCCGCGCTGCGCATGGATGCAGCGCGTGCGCGTGAGCACTTCGGCGCCCTTCGAACGCGCATCGATGGCGTTGAGCACCACCAGCCGCGCGTCGTCGACCCAGCCGTCCGAGTACACGAAGCCGCGCTTGTACTGCGCCTTGAGCGGCGCGCCGGCCGGGTGCTGGCGCAGGTCGATGCCGCGCGACGGCGGCAGCACCTCGCGCCTGGCGAGGTGGTCATACATGAACAGGCCGATGCGGATCATCCAGGCCGGGCGCATCGAGGGGTCGTGCGGCATCACGAAGCGCAGCGGCCACATGATGTGCGGCGCGCTCTTGAGCAGCACTTCGCGCTCCTGCAGCGCCTTGCGCACCAGCGAGAACTCGTAGTACTCGAGGTAGCGCAGCCCGCCGTGGATCAGCTTGGTCGAAGACGACGAGGTGTGCGAGGCCAGGTCGTCCTTCTCGCACAGCATCACGCGCCAGCCCCGGCCGGCCAGGTCGCGCGCAATGCCGCACCCGTTGATGCCGCCGCCGACGATCAGCACATCGCATTCGGTGGCCGGCGCGGCCGCTGGAGAGGAGAAATCGCTCACAGGATGGGGGTCCGTTGGTTGGTGACTTTTGTCAGCAAAGGCCGAGATTGTATTTTCGAGTTTTTTCATTTGGATTCCTTTTGGCGCGATTTTCCTCCGAGTTTTCCCTTACTCGGATTCGTTTTCTTTCGTTTTAAAGTGACGCGGCCTGTACCCTCGACCCCAGTCTTTCCGCCCTCCACGACGCCCCTGTGAACTCCAACCCGCGCCAGATCAACCTCCTCGACACCGTGCGCGCGCGCGGCTCCGTCACCGTCGAACAGCTCGCCGACATGCTGGGCGTGACGCTGCAGACCGTGCGCCGCGACGTGCAGCGGCTGGCCGATGCGGGCTTGCTGACGCGCTTCCACGGCGGCGTGCGCGTGCCCAGTTCGACCACCGAGAACATCGGCTACCAGCAGCGCGAAACGCTCAACGCCGACGGCAAAGCGCGCATCGCGCGCCGCGTGGCCGAGCTGGTGCCCAACGACTGCTCGCTGATCCTGAACATCGGCACCACCACCGAGGCCATCGCCAAGGCGCTGATGCGCCACACGGGCCTGCGCGTGATCACCAACAACCTGAACGTGGCGACCATCCTCAGCGGCAACACGGCCTGCGAGGTGATCGTGGCCGGCGGCTCGGTGCGCCCGCGCGACCGCGCCGTGGTGGGCGAGGCCACCATCGACTTCATCCGCCAGTTCAAGGTCGACATCGCGCTCATCGGCGTGTCGAGCATCGAGGTCGACGGCTCGCTGCGCGACTTCGACCTGCGCGAGGTGAAGGTCGCGCAGACCATCATTGCCCAGGCGCGCGAGGTGTGGCTGGCGGCCGACGCGAGCAAGTTCAACCGGCCGGCGATGATCGAGCTGGGCACGCTCTCGCAGATTGATCGCCTGTTCACCGACGCCGCGCCGCCGCCGCCGTTTCCCGACCTGCTGCATGCCGCGCAGGTGCGGCTGGAAATCGCGCGCGACATCTGATTCCAGAAACATCCACCGAATGACCACCTACCTGCTCGCCCTCGACCAAGGCACCTCCAGCTCGCGCAGCATCGTGTTCGACCGCGAAGGCCGCATCGTCGCCATCGCCCAGAAGGAACTCACGCAGATCTACCCGCAGCCGGGCTGGGTCGAGCACGACCCGATGGAAATCTGGCGCAGCCAGCTCGCCACCGCGCGCGAGGTGCTGGCCAAGGCCAAGCTGCAGCCCACCGACATCCACGCCATCGGCATCACCAACCAGCGCGAGACCACCGTGCTGTGGAACCGCGCCACCGGCCAGCCCGTGCACCACGCCATCGTCTGGCAGGACCGCCGCGCCGAACCGCTGTGCGCACAGCTGCGCGAGCAGGGCCTGACCGACACCATCCGCGAGAAGACAGGCCTCGTCATCGACGCGTACTTCTCGGGCACCAAGCTGCGCTGGCTGCTCGACAACGTGCCCGGCGCGCGTGCCCAGGCCGAACGCGGCGAACTGGCCTTCGGCACGGTCGACAGCTGGCTCATGTGGCAGCTCACCGGCGGCAAGGCGCACGTGACCGACGTGAGCAACGCCTCGCGCACCATGCTGTTCAACGTGCACACGAACGAATGGGACGCCGACCTGCTCGCCGCGCTGAAGATCCCCGCCGCGCTGCTGCCGAAGGTGCAGCCGTCGAGCTCGCACTTTGCCGACACCGATGCCGCGCTGCTCGGCCACACGCTGCCCATCGGCGGCGTGGCGGGCGACCAGCAGAGCGCCCTCTTCGGCCAGGCCTGCTTCGAGGCCGGCATGGCCAAGAACACTTACGGCACCGGCTGCTTCTTGCTGATGCACACGGGCGCGGCCTTCCAGCCCTCGCAGAACGGCCTGCTCGTGACCAGCGCCGCGCAGACCGACGCGACCCCGCAGTACGCGATGGAAGGCAGCGTGTTCGTCGGCGGCGCGGTGGTGCAGTGGCTGCGCGATGGCCTCAAGGCCATCAAGGGCAGCGCCGAGGTGCAGTCGCTCGCCGAGAGCGTGCCCGACGCGGGCGGCGTGATGATGGTGCCGGCCTTCACCGGCCTGGGCGCGCCGTACTGGGACGCGGACGCGCGCGGCACGATCACCGGCCTCACGCGCGGCACCACGGTCGCGCACATCGCGCGCGCCGCGCTGGAAAGCATCGCTTATCAAAGTGCCGCGCTGCTGCAAGCCATGAGCCGCGACGCCGTGGCCGCGGGCGGCAAGCCCGTGGCCGAGCTGCGCGTGGACGGCGGCGCGAGCGTGAACGACCTGCTGATGCAGTTCCAGGCCGATCTGCTGGGCATTCCGGTGGTGCGGCCCGAGGTGGTCGAGACCACCGCGCTGGGCGCGGCCTACCTCGCAGGGCTGTCGACCGGCGTCTACACCGATGCGCGCCAGCTCTCGAAGCTGTGGAAGATCGAACGCCGCTTCATGCCGACCATGGGCCGCGCGCAGGCCGAGGAATCGATGGCGCGCTGGGAGCGCGCGGTGCGCCAGGCTACCGCGACCTGAGCGCCCTCCGCTTCACCAGCCCCAGAGGGAGCGCTTCAGCACCCAGCCGGTGGTGCCGCCTTCATGGCGCACTTTCACCCAATCACCGCGGCGCTCGAGGGTGCGCAGCACGTCGCCGTACACGGCCTTCTTCACGACCGGGCTGCGCGCGCCGGGTGCGCGGCGCAACTGCGCGGTCTTCGCCTTCACGACGTGGTGCGGCGTCTTGTTCGTCATCGAACGGAAGACCCAGGCCTTGTCGTTCTCGAAATCAGTGACCCGCAGCCAGTCGCCCTTGCGGCCGATCACGCGCAGCGGATAACCCCGGCTCACCGTCCAGTGCGCCTCGGCGCGCTGGCTGGGGGCAGTGCGCATGTTCAGGGTCTTGACCGCGACACTGACCATCTGCGGCTGCGCGGCAAAGGCGGATGGCAGCACCATCCACGAGAAGAAGAATGCGAGCAGGAGCGCGGGCAGTCGGCGGCTGAATCGGGCCATGGGGCGAGGGTTCCTTTCAAGAAGACACGGAGGTTCGGCAAACGCCGGTCGAAGCCCCCTCTGGGACGCTGAGCGCGAATAAGTTCCGCCGGGATATCCCTGAGGCGTGCCTCAAAGACCCCGCCAAGGTCGGGACACTGACGCTGTTGCGGCGGGGTGCGGGGCAGAATTCGCCCGCCTTCGACCTCCCCACGCCGCGTTTGACACATCCCCACATCGACGCCCCGCGTCACTCTTCCAGCGCCCTGCTGGCCTTTGGCGTGGTCGGCGTCACGCTGCTGGCACTCATTGCCCTGGGCCACGACGGCCGCCGCATCGCCCAGCTCGCGGTGCTCGCCGCGCCCCCGGTGCTCTGGCTGCTGTGGCCGCTGCACAGCGCGCGCCTGCGGCGCTGGCGCACGGCGCTGGTGTGGCTCTGGGTCATGGGCTTCGGGCTCGACGCCGTGGTCCGCGCCTATCTGCTCGACACCTACCAGGCCGCACCCGACAGCGCCATGGTGCTGGGCGCGGCGGCCAACACCAACGCGCGCGAAAGCGCCGAGTACCTCCGCATGCACTGGCGCTCCGCCGTCGTCTGGTCGGCCGCGCTTGTGGCGGCAGGCGTGGTGGCGGGCCTGTTCGCGCGGCGCGGTGCCACGGCGCCGCGTGCGCGGCGGCCGTTCTGGGTGCGCTCGCTGCTGCTCCTGATCCTGCTCGCGGCCTGCGTGGCCTATGTGAGCAAACCCTGGCGCCGGCTGCACCCGGTCGTCTTCTGGACCCAGTGGTCGCAGTCGCTGCAGGACCAGCGCGCCGCCTGGGCTGGCCAGGAAGAAACCCGCGATGCGCAGCTGGCGCAAGCCCGGCAGATCGCACCGGTGTTCTCGCGCGAAGGGCCGTCCACGGTCGTGCTCGTCATCACCGACAGCATCAACCGCGACAACATGGGCCTGTACGGCTACGGCCGCCCGACCACGCCGCGCCTGCAGGCGCACAAGGCGCAGGAAGGTGATCGCATGGCCGTGCTGCAGAACGCGTGGTCAGTGGACGCAAGCACCCTGCCCGCGCTGCGCAACATGTTCCATTTCGGCCAGCCCGCCAATGGGAACAGCGGGAACAACGGGAACGCCGGGAACCCGCCCCACCTGCTCGCCCTGGCGCGCGCCGCCGGCTACAAGGTCTGGTGGATCAGCAACCACGACGACCTGGCCATCGAGCAGGAGCACGCACGCTATGCCGACGTGGTCGACATGGTGAACCGCACGCCGGGCCGCGCCAGCGCCTCGCTCGACGGCGAGATCCTCGACTGCGTGCAGGAAGCCTTTGCCGACACGAGCACCGAACGAAAGCTCATCGTGGTCCACCTGATGGGCGCGCACCCGCACTACAGCCTGCGCTTTCCAGAGAACGCCAACCCCTTCGACGACAACGTCGATGCGATAGAAACCGGCCTTGTGAAGAACGGCCGCTCGGCCTGGGTGCGGCACTTCCGCCAGCAGTACGACGCCGCGCTGCTGTACCACGACTTCGTGGTGTCGGAGCTGCTGCAGCAGACCCGCAACACAGGCAAGCCGGACGACTACCGCGCCTGGATGTACCTGTCGGACCACGGCCAGGAGGTCGGCCACGGCAGCGACCGCGCAGGCCACAGCCCCGCCACCGCCTCGGGCTATCGCATCCCGGCCATCGTCTGGCGCAACCACGAGCCGCTGCCCACCGGCGCCGCCACGCAGCAGCCCTTCCGCGCGGACTGGACGGGCTGGAGCCTGATGGACCTGCTGGGCATCCGTTGGAGTGGGCAGAAGGCCGAGCGCAATGTGCTGGGCGACAGCTACCAGTGGCGGGCGCCGGAGATTCCGGTGGCAGTCGAGTCGTTCTCGAAGTAGAAGCAGCTGAAGGTCAGCGATCGGCCACCGGCCGCACCGCGTGGGCGGCCTCGGCCGCTTCGTTCAGGCCGATCCAGGCATTGCTGAAGTCCACGGCGTAGAAGTGCTGCGCGGCCTCGCTGCCCGAGCCCGACCAGAACTTGACCAGCGGCGTGTCGGGAAAGCGTGCACTGTCGATGGTGGGAACGGAGGTTTCGCGGGCGCACCATCGCGGCACGGTGACGGGCTCCTTTTCGGGGCTCAGTTCGAGCGTGAACTGCTCGTCGACCAGGCCATGGTCGCAACGCCGCAGCGCCGCCAGTTCCACGACGGTCGGCAACCGCCATTGCGAGATGCCTTCATGGCCCTTCACGTTGAGCGCCTGCACGCGCTCCTGTGCGTCCATCAGGCTCAGGGCTTCGGCCTCACCGACGCAACGACCGCCCTGCCATGTCTGCCCCAGGGCGCAGCGCAGCCAGCGCAATCCGGTGGCAGCGTCGAGGACGACGGCCGTCGATGCCTGCGCCGAGGCTTGTTCTTTCGGTGACGCGGCCTCGTCGCAGCCGGCGAGCAGCACGACGGCCGCCAAGGCGACGGCCATCCACTTG
Organism: Variovorax sp. 54; assembly: GCF_002754375.1. Classification (NCBI taxonomy): domain Bacteria; kingdom Pseudomonadati; phylum Pseudomonadota; class Betaproteobacteria; order Burkholderiales; family Comamonadaceae; genus Variovorax; species Variovorax sp. 54. Next base: position 5,779,334 of record NZ_PEFF01000001.1, on the reverse strand, counting down.
CCATCGTTGGCAAGCATTGATTTCTTCTTCATGGGAACTCCCTGCGGTCAGCAACTTGTCGAGATCGAACTCGAATGCTACCGCCCGCCACGCGAGGTCCCGGGGCCTTGAGGGGCCCACAGGACGCGGTGCGTTGTCAGTGCGCCGGCACCAGGAAGTCCTGGCTGATGCGCCCGCCCAGCTCGTTCACGCGGTCGAGGAACTGCGTGAGGTAGGCATGCAGGCCCGTCGCCAGGATCTCGTCGACCCGCGCGTACTGCAGGTCGGCCAGCAGCTTGCCGGCGCGGCGTTGCGTTTCGGCGCTCTGCTCGTTCTGCACCTTCGCGAGGTTGGCGACCACCTCGGCCAGGCTCGCGTGCAGCGAGCGCGGCATGTCGGCGCGAAGAATCAGCAGCTCGGCCACGCGCTCGGGCTTGATCACGTCGCGGTACACCTTGCGGTACACCTCGAAGGCCGAGACGCTGCGCAAGATGGCGCTCCAGTGATAGAAGTCGTACTCCTGGTCTTCCTCGGTGGCGGCGCCGAAGAACTCGCTGTTGAGCGCGTGGAACTTCACGTCGACCAGGCGCGCCGTGTTGTCGGCACGCTCCAAAAAGGTGCCTAGGCGCGAGAAGTAGAACGCCTCATCTTGGAGCATGGTGCCCAACGTGACGCCACGCGACAGGTGCGAGCGGAACTTGACCCATTCGAAGAACTGCCCCGGGTCGCGCTCGAAATCGCCGGCGCGCAGCATGCGCTTCACTTCGAGCCAGGTGGTGTTCTGCGTTTCCCAGGCCTCGGTGGTGAGCGCGCCGCGCACGGCGCGGGCGTTCTCGCGGGCGGCCTTCAGGCAGGAGACGATCGACGACGGATTGCTCTCGTCCTTGACCATGAACTCCATGACTTCATTGGGCGCAATGTGGTCGTACTTGTCGTTGTACAGCGGCAGCAGCTCGCTGATGGAAAGCACGCCCTGCCAGCCGTACTTGGCGACCTCGGCCGACTGCGGCAGCAGCGAGGTCTGGTAGTTGACGTCGAGCATGCGCGCCGTGTTCTCGGCACGCTCGGTGTAGCGCGACATCCAGTAGAGGTGGTCTGCGGTGCGGGACAGCATCGTGGGTGCTCCTACTGCGATTGGCTTTGCGACTGCGTGGCCGCCTTCGGCTTGGCCGTGCGGTCCGCTTCGAGAATCCAGGTGTCCTTGGTGCCGCCGCCTTGCGACGAGTTGACCACCAGCGACCCCTCCTTGAGCGCCACGCGCGTGAGGCCGCCGGGCACCATCTGCACCTCGCTGCCCGAGAGCACGAAAGGGCGCAGGTCGATGTGGCGCGGCGCGATGCCGGCGTCGACAAAGGTCGGCGAGGTCGACAGGCTCAGCGTGGGCTGGGCGATGTAGCCGTCGGGCTTGGCGATGACAGCCTTCTTGAAGTCTTCGATCTCGGCCTGCGTGGCGGCCGGGCCGATGAGCATGCCGTAGCCGCCGGCGCCGTGCACCTCCTTGACGACCAGGTCCTTCATGTTGTCGAGCGTGTACTGCAGCTCGTCCTTGTTGCGGCACATGTAGGTCGGCACGTTCTTCAAAATCGGCTTCTCGCCGAGGTAGAACTCGATCATCTTCGGCACGTACGGGTAGATCGACTTGTCGTCGGCCACGCCGGTGCCCACGGCATTGCAGATGACGACGTTGCCCGCGCGGTAGGCGCGCATGAGGCCGGCCGTGCCGAGCGTGGAGGTCGGGCGGAACACGTCGGGGTCGAGAAAGTCGTCGTCGACGCGGCGGTAGATCACGTCGACCCGCACCGGGCCGCGCGTGGTGCGCATGTAGACGAAGTCGTCCTTCACGAACAGGTCTTGGCCTTCGACCAGCTCCACGCCCATCTGCTGGGCCAGGAAGGCGTGCTCGAAGTAGGCGCTGTTGTACATGCCGGGCGTGAGCACCACCACCGTGGGCTCGGCCGTGGCCGGCGGCGCGCTGGCGCGCAGCGTTTCGAGCAGCAGGTCGGGGTAGTGGGCGACGGGCGCGATGCGGTTCTGGTTGAAGAGCTCGGGGAAGAGCCGCATCATCATCTTGCGGTTTTCGAGCATGTAGCTCACGCCGCTGGGCACGCGCAGGTTGTCTTCGAGCACGTAGTACTCGCCGTTGCCCTGGGCATCGGGGGCGCGCACGATGTCGATGCCCGAGATGTTCGAGTAGACGTTGTGCGGCACATTCACGCCCATCATCTCGGGGCGGAACTGGGCGTTGTTCAGGATCTGCTCGGCCGGGATGATGCCGGCCTTGATGATGTCCTGGTCGTGGTAGACGTCGTACAGGAAGCGGTTGAGCGCCGTGACGCGTTGCACCAGCCCCTTTTCCATGCTCTCCCACTCGTGGGAGGGAATGATCCGGGGCAGCAGGTCGAACGGGATCAACCGCTCGGTGCCGGAGCCGTCCTCGTCCTTGGCGCCGTACACCGCGAAGGTGATGCCGACCCGGCGGAAAATCAATTCCGCCTCTTCACGCCGCGATCGCATCACCTCACCGGGTTGCTTCGCAAGCCATTGGTCGTAGCGCTTGTAGTGCTGTCGGATTGCAGCGCCCGCATAGGGGAGCTGCTCATACATCTCGTCGAATTTGTGCATGGAACGACCAATCTCCTTGAGCCATAGCTTAGCAAGTTCAAGGCCAGTAGAAGCCCTAGGTTTGAACGCAATACGAGGGCCTTTGGTGTTTAGTGCCCACCTTCACGATTTCAGGGCATGCGGTGGCGCCAGTAGCGCAGGTCGAGCGCACGTTCACACCTCACCTCGGCAGGCCTCGGGCTCGCCCAGTGCGCGGCGCCGCAGCGCGGGCTGTCGACCACCTGCACGCCGCGCGCCACATAGCGCGCCACCACCTCGGGCGCGGGGTGGCCGAAGCGGCTGCGGTAGCCGGCCTGCACGAGCGCGATGCGCGGGCGCACGGCGTCGAGCAGGGCCTCGCTCGACGAGGTCTTGCTGCCGTGGTGGGGCACCAGCAGCACGTCGGCCTGCAACCCGGGCGTTCGCGCCACCAGCGCGGCCTCCTGCAGCCGTTCGATGTCGCCGGCCAACAACGCCGTGGCGCGGCCATTGCCGATGCGCAGCACGCACGACACGGCATTGGGCCGCGTGAAGCTGCGGTAGTCGCTGTCATAGGGAAACAGCACCTCGAAATCGACGCCGTCCCAGGTCCAGCGCTGACCGGCCTCGCAACGGCGCGCCGGGCGCAGCGCCTGCAGCGGATGCCCGGCCTCGATGGAACTCAGCAGCGCGGCCTGCGGCTGCATGGCGAGCACGGCGGCCGCGCCCCCCGTGTGGTCGATGTCGCGGTGGCTCAGCAGCAGCGTGTCGAGCCGTTCGCCGCGTGCGCGCAGCAGGGGCACGAGCACGCGGTGGCCGGCGTCGCTGTCGAGCCCGTAGCGCGGACCGGCGTCGTAGAGCAGGCTGTGCGTCGCGGTGCGCACGAGCACTGCGTTGCCCTGCCCGATGTCGGCGGCAAGCAGGTCGAACTCGCCCGTGGCGGGCCGCACCGGCTGCCACAGCAGCACCGGCAACAGCAGCGGCAGGCCGAGGGCGCGCATCGACCACGGCAGGCGCATCGCCAGCAGCACGCCACCCGCCACACCGCCTGCGGCCAGCCACGGCGGCGGGGCGGCCATCGACAGCGTGGCGTAGGGCAAGCCGGCGAACACCTGCAGCAACCAGACGAACAGCTTCACGGCGCCGGCTGCCACGTCCCACAGCGGCGGCACCGCCACGCCGAGCATCGCCAGCGGCGTGATCACCAGCGTCACCCACGGGATCGCGATCGCGTTGGCCACGAGCCCGACCGCCGACACCTGCTGGAACAGCAGCAGGCTCAACGGGGCGAGCGCCAGCGTGATGGTCCATTGCTCGCGGAAGAAGCGGCGCAGGCGCGTGAGTGCCCCCACCTTGTCGTCGCCCGGCACGGCTGTCGCGGAAGCAAACAGCACAGCCACCGCGACAAAGCTCAGCCAGAAGCCGGCCTGCAGCAGCGCCCACGGATCGGCGGCCACCACAACCGCGGCCGTCAGCAGCCAGACGTGCGGCCACGGCCAGCGCCGGCCCGTCAGGCGCAGCAGGGCTACAGCCGCCAGCATCCAGACCGTGCGCTGCGAGGGCACGCCCCATCCGCTGAAGAGCGCATAGAGCGCGGCCAGCAGCACACCGCCCGCGAGCGCGGCCTGCGGCGCGGGCAGCCACAGCATGAGCCGGCTGCTGCGCCGCCAGAGCGCGCCCACGACATGCGCCGCGAACCACGCGAACAAGGTGATGTGCAAGCCCGAAATGGACATCAAGTGCGCAACGCCGGTGGCGCGGAACACGTCCCAGTCGGCGCGGTCGATGGCGCCCTGGTCGCCCGTGACCAGCGCGGCGATCACGCCGGCCTGCCGTCGGTCGTCCACGCGGGCGAAGACCGCATCGCGCACGGCCTCGCGCGCCCGCTCGATCGGATGCAGCCAGGTGACGCCCAGCAAGCGCGGCGCGAGGTCGCGCGCCCCGGCACGCACCTGGCCCTGCGCATGCACGCCCTGCTCCCACGCCCACAGCTCGCTGTCGAAACCATGCGGGTTGAGGTTGCCATGCGGCGCGCGCAGGCGCACGGTCAGTTGCCAGCGCTGGCCGGCATGCACCTCGCCCACGGTGCGCGGCGTGGACGCGCGCCGCTCGGCAGGCTGCGCCCCCACGCCGCTGTTTTCGCTGTACCACGCCAGCGCGATGCGTGAGGGCACCGTCGGCGGCGCAGCACCGTGTGAGGTCTCGGCCCATTGCGCGGCCTCCACATCGAAACGGAAGCGTGTTCCGATCTCGCTGTGCTGCGGCATCTGCGAGACCACGCCCGTGAGCCGCAGGTCGCGCCCTTCGAGCTGCGGGCTCAGCGCCCCATTCGCATAGGCCGTCGCGCGCCATCCGGCGAGCCCCGCGCCGGCCATCGCGCCGCAGGCCAGCGACAGCACCAGCACGATCAGCCGACGCCCACGCCACCGCCACAACAGCCATCCGCCGCCGAGCCCCGCCACCAGCAACGCAACGTAAACGGCTGCCTCCCACAGCAGCGGCTGACGCAGCTGCAAGGCCGCACCGAGCAGCGTGCCGCCGAGCGCAACGAAGGCCCCCGCCCCACCCGCCACCGCGCCGGACGCACGCCGCGACCGCCCCCCAGACACCTCTGAAACCATGATGCAAACCCTCCCCCAAACCACGCTCGATGGCGCGTTAATTGCTTGGCAACTGGGCTAGTATGCGTCTCACCAGAGACATCTTTTCGATGCAACCTCGCTGCACTGCACGCCCCTACGCATGTCCATTCACGCCGCACTCCACCACGTCACCCACTACACATACGACCGCCTGGTGCAGTTGGGCCCGCAAGTCGTGCGACTGCGCCCCGCGCCCCATTGCCGCAGCAATGTGATCTCGTACTCGCTGCGGGTCGAACCGGCCGAGCACTTCGTCAACTGGATGCAGGACCCGTTCGCCAACTACCAGGCGCGGCTCGTGTTCCCCGAGAAAACGCGCGAGTTCAAGGTCACGGTCGACCTCGTCGTCGAGATGGCGGTCTACAACCCCTTCGACTTCTTTCTCGAGCCGCAGGCCGAGAACTTCCCGTTCAAGTACACGGCCTCGCAGGCCGAAGAGCTGGCGCCCTACCTCGTGGCCGACCCGGTCACGCCGCTGCTGGAGGCCTACCTCGACAAGGTCGACCGCAAGGAACAGCGCACCATCGACTTCCTGGTCGGCATCAACCAGCAGGTGCAGCAGGACGTCAACTACCTCATTCGCATGGAGCCCGGCGTGCAGACGCCGGAAGAAACGCTCACCAACGGCAGCGGCTCGTGCCGCGACTCGGGCTGGCTGCTGGTGCAGCTGCTGCGCCACATGGGCCTGGCCGCGCGCTTCGTCTCGGGCTACCTGATCCAGCTCACGCCCGACGTGAAGGCCCTCGACGGCCCCAGCGGCACCACGGTCGACTTCACCGACCTGCACGCCTGGTGCGAGGTGTTCCTGCCGGGCGCCGGCTGGATCGGCCTCGACGCCACCTCGGGACTCATGGCCGGTGAAGGCCACATTCCGCTGGCCTGCACGCCCTCGCCGTCGAGCGCCGCGCCCATCGAGGGCGGCGTCGACGAGTCCGAAGTCGAGTTCAGCCACGAGATGAAGGTCACGCGCATCTACGAATCGCCGCGCGTCACCAAGCCCTACACCGAAGAACAGTGGGCCGAGGTGCTCGCGCTCGGCGACGCGGTCGATGCGCGCCTGAACGCCGGCGACGTGCGCCTCACGATGGGCGGCGAGCCCACCTACGTGGCCACCAGCGACCGCGACGCGCCCGAATGGAACACCGACGCGCTCGGCCCCACCAAGCGCGGCTACGCCACCGAGCTCGTGCACAAGCTGCGCGCCGAGTACGGCCAGGGCGGCTTCCTGCATTTCGGCCAGGGCAAGTGGTACCCGGGCGAGCAGCTGCCGCGCTGGGCGCTGTCGATCTTCTGGCGCGCCGACGGCCAGACGCTGTGGCACGACCCCGAGCTGTTCGCCGACGAGCGCGTGCCCACGCACTACACGAGCGAAGACGCGCGCCGCTTCACCACCGTGCTGGCGCACAAGCTGGGCCTCACCGAGCGCTACATGCAGCCCGGCTACGAAGACACCTACTACTACCTCTGGCGCGAACGCCGCCTGCCGGTGAACGTCGACCCCTTCGACTCCAAGCTCGACGACGAACTCGAACGCGTGCGCCTGCGCCGCGTCTTCACGCAGAAGCTCGACGCCGTCATCGGCTACATGCTGCCGATCGAGCCCGGCAATGCGAACGCCGATGCGCCCGTGCTCGCCGGCCCCGGCTGGAAGACCGGCCCGTGGTTCCTGCGCGACGACCGCCTCTTCCTGATCCCGGGCGATTCGCCCATGGGCTACCGCCTGCCGCTCGACTCGCAGCCGTGGGCCAGCAAGGGCGACTACCCCTACCTCATCGAGCGCGACCCGACCGCGCCGCGCGGCGCCTTGCCCAGCGCGTCCGACTACCGCGCGCGCTATGCCGCCGCCACCACCACGGCGGCCGGTGCCGACCTGGGCGACGTGCCCTACACCTTCGGCACGCCGCCCGTGATGGCCGCGTCGCTGCGCATGCAGAGCCCCGGCGATGCGGCGAAGGGCGATGCCGCAGCAGCAACGGCCGCTGACGCCGCGAGTGCCTCCGCCACACCCGCCACGCGCCAACCGCTGCGCGGCGAATCGGCCCACTGGGTCACGCGCACCGCGCTGTGCGTCGAGGTGCGCGATCCGCGCCGCGCCAACGGCCCCGCGGCCGAGAAGAAGGGCAGCGCCTCGGGCGTGCTCTACGTCTTCATGCCGCCGCTCGCGCGCCTGGAGGACTACCTCGACCTCGTCGCCGCCATCGAAGCCACCGCGCAGCAGCTCGGCGTGCGCATCGTGATGGAAGGCTACCCGCCGCCGCGCGACCCCCGCCTGAAGATGCTGGCCGTGACGCCCGACCCGGGCGTGATCGAAGTCAACATCCACCCGGCCCACAACTGGAAGGAACTCGTCGACCACACCGAGTTCCTCTACAACGCCGCGTTCGAAACCCGCCTGTCGGCCGAGAAGTTCATGACCGACGGCCGCCACACCGGCACCGGTGGCGGCAACCACTTCGTGATGGGCGGCGCCACGCCCGCCGACAGCCCCTTCCTGCGCCGGCCCGAACTGCTGGCCAGCCTGCTGCTGTACTGGCACAACCACCCGTCGCTGAGCTACCTGTTCTCGGGCATGTTCATCGGCCCGACGAGCCAGGCGCCGCGCGTGGACGAAGCGCGCAACGACCAGGTCTACGAGCTCGAAATTGCGCTGAAAGAAATCGCCAGGAACCGCGAGATCTACGGCGCCCACATGCCCGCATGGCTGGTCGACCGCACGCTGCGCAACATCCTGATCGACGTGTCGGGCAACACGCACCGCAGCGAGTTCTGCATCGACAAGCTCTACTCGCCCGACTCCAGCACCGGCCGCCTCGGCCTGCTGGAACTGCGCGCGTTTGAAATGCCGCCGCATGCGCGCATGAGCATCGCGCAGCAGCTGCTCATTCGCGCCCTCGTGGCGCGCTTCTGGGACGCGCCCTACCAGGCGCCCGTCACCCGCTGGGGCACCGAGCTGCACGACCGCTTCCTGCTGCCGACCTTCGTCAAGATGGACTTCGACGACGTCATCAGCGAGATGCGCCAGGCCGGCTTTGCGTTCGATGCCGACTGGTTCGCGCCGCACTTTGAGTTCCGCTTCCCGCTCGTGGGCCAGATGCAGTCGATGGGCGTGGAGCTGTCGCTGCGCAACGCGCTCGAACCGTGGCATGTGATGGGCGAGGAAGGCTCGGCCGGCGGCACCGTGCGCTATGTCGATTCGTCGCTGGAGCGCATCGAGGTCCGCGTGACCGGCCTGAACGAAAGCCGCCACGTCGTCACCGTCAACGGCAAGGTGCTGCCGCTGCAGCCCACGGGCGTCACCGGCGAGTTCGTGGCCGGTGTGCGCTACAAGGCGTGGAACCCGCCCTCGGCGCTGCACCCGAGCATCCCGGCCCACGCGCCGCTGACCTTCGACCTCGTCGATACCTGGATGAAGCGCTCGCTGGGCGGCTGCCAGTACTTCGTCGCCCACCCGGGCGGGCTCAACTACGACACCTTCCCGGTGAACGCCTACGAGGCCGAAAGCCGGCGCCATTCGCGCTTCACACGCATGGGCCACACGCCGGGCCTGCTGCGCACGCCACCGGCCACCATTGATCTGCCGGGCAGCCGGGAGTTTCCGTTCACGCTGGACCTGCGGCGCTGATTGAAGATTGAAGTGGACTCTGGTCGCACGCAGCGCTCATTTCTTGCTGCGCGCGTTCGGGGTCTTCTTCTCTTCGGAGTTCAACGTCGCCACACCTTGCTCGGTGAACACATAGAGCGCCCTGCCTCGGCCGCCGCGGCCGATGTTTGTGGTCACAGTTTGTGACCACAAAGCCACCCAACTCCTTCGCCGAAAGTTGAAACATGAAGTCGGCGGGGAAGCGCATGGGCCCTCAACGCCTTCATTTCGCCTCGCCGGACCGCTCGCATGGCCCCGGTGACGGTGATGTGACAATCTCCCCCCTGTGGAACCCCTGAACGAATCCCTGTTCGACGCCCAGGCCCCGGAGCATCCGGCGGCGCTGGCGTCTTCGCTCGCGCCGGCGGCCCTGCCCGGGCATTTCGACGAATTGCGGGGAGAGGCGACGCCTGCGGTGCCCTCGCGGCCCCTGCCGGGCGCGGCCCCGGCGCCCGCCGCGGCACCGCTGCTGTACGACACCGCGGGGGAGCGACCGGCTCCGTCGCAATCGCAATCCCAGTCACAGTCGTCCTCTCAGTCACAGTCGCAAGGACAGGAGCAATCCCCTTCCAGCGACCAGCCCCCCCTCACCCCCGCCTGGAACGCCTTCTTCGAACAGCTCGGCCCCGGCGGCTTCAACGACCTGCCGCGGCGTGCGGTCAGCCTCGAGCGGCAGATCCGCGACAACGGCGTCACCTACAACGTGTACGCCGACGCCAACGGGCCGCAGCGGCCGTGGTCACTCGACCTGTTCCCGCTGATCGTCTCGCCCGAGAGCTGGGCGCAGATCGAAGCCGGCGTGCAGCAGCGCGTGCGCGTGCTCGACCGCGTGATGGCCGACGCCTACGGCCCGCAGCAGCTGCTGGCCGAAGGCCTGCTGCCGCCGGCGCTGGTGCGCGGCCACCCCGGCTACCTGCGCGCGCTGCACGGCGTGAAGCCGGCGGGCGACACCTGGCTGCACATCGCCGCCTTCGACCTCGCGCGCGGCCCCGACGGCAACTGGTGGGTGGTCTCGCAGCGCACGCAGGCGCCTTCGGGCCTGGGCTACCTGCTGGAAAACCGCCTGGCGATCGCGCGGCAGTTTCCGCAGGCCTTCGAGGCGCTGCAGGTGCAGCGGCTGGCCGCCACCTACAGCGCCATGATGGAAGGCCTGCAGCGCATGTGCCCCTCGGGCTCGCCGCCGCACATCGCGCTGCTCACGCCCGGCCCGTACAACGAGACCTACTTCGAGCACGCCTACCTGGCGCGCTACCTCGGTCTGACGCTGGTCGAGGGCAGCGACCTGACGGTGCGCGACCAGCGCGTGTACCTGAAAACGCTGCAGGGCCTGCGCCCGGTGCACGGCCTCATCAAGCGGCTCGACGACCAGTTCCTCGACCCGCTGGAGCTGCGCCCCGACTCCACGCTCGGCGTGCCCGGCCTGCTGCAGGCGATCCGCGCGGGCAACCTGCTGGTGGCCAACATGCCGGGCTCGGCGTTCCTCGAATCGCCCGCGCTGCTGGGCTTCTTGCCGGGGCTGGCGCTGCGGCTCATCGGCGAGAAGCTCAAGCTGCCGGCGCTGCCGACCTGGTGGTGCGGCGAACGCGCCTCGCTCGAAGCCGTGTTGCCGCAGCTCGGCGAGAGCGCCATCAAACCGACCTACCCCGGCTTCGACGGCCGCTCCAGCTTCGACGCGGTGCTCGGCAGCCAGCTCGGCCGCCGCGAACTCGACGAATGGGCTGGCCGCATCGTGCGCGAAGGCGACGTCCACACGGTGCAGGGCTACCTGCCGCTGTCGCAAATGCCGACCTGGGCCAGCGACCTCGGCCCCGGCCACATCGCACCGCGCGCGCTGATGCTGCGCGTGTTCGCGGTGAGCGACGGTCCGCAGTCGTGGCGCGTGCTGCCCGGCGGGCTGGCACGCCTTGCAGGGCCCGACGCACAGATCGCTTCGATGCAGCGCGGCGGCAGCAGTGCCGACGTCTGGGTGCAGACGCACGGCGAGGTCGACCGCACCACGCTGCTGCAACCGCACGCCACGCCGGCCTCGCTCGCACGGCACCGCGCGCCAGTCACCAGCCGCGCGGCCGAGAACATGTTCTGGCTCGGCCGCTACACCGAGCGCGCCGAGAACGCGGTGCGGCTGGCGCGGCTCACGCTCAACCTGCTGGGCAGCGAAGACCAGTCGTCGCGCCCGCTGCTCGAATGGCTGCACCGCATGGCGGTGCGCAATTCGCTGGTGCCGGCCGAGGCGCCGGGCAGCGCGCCATCACAAGACACCACGCGGGCGACGCATTCGCGCCGCGTGTTCGAGCGCGCACTCATCGCCGAGCTGGGCGATGTCGACAACGGCGGCAGCGTCGGCTACAGCCTGCGCAGCATCCGGCAGGCCGCGGCGGCCGTGCGCGAACGGCTGTCGCAGGACAACTGGAACCAGATCGTGCGCGCCGAAAGCGACTTTCTGCGGCGTGCGGCCGAGCAGGCCGGCGAAGGCAGCTTTGCGGCCGGCGCCGCCCTGCGCGCACTCGAATCGGCCAGCACCGCGCTGGCCGCCATGACCGGCGCGCAGACCGACCGCATGACGCGCGACGACGCCTGGCGGCTGCTGTCGATCGGCCGCCACATCGAGCGGCTGGCCTTCTTGTCGAGCGCGCTCGAGGCCGGCTTTGCCAACGGCGCCGTGCACGAGGTGAGCGGCTTCGAGGCCATGGTGGCGCTGTTTGATAGCACCATCACCTTCCATGCGCGCTACCAGCAGCGCCGCGACGTCGCCACGCTGGTCGACCTGCTGGTGCTCGATGCCGAGAACCCGCGCTCGCTGGCCTGGGTCACGCAGACGCTGCGCGGGCGCATCGCGCGGCTCGCGGGCAGCGCGCCGGGCAAGCTCACGGCCCTGTCGTACGAGCTGCCCGACCCCGCCACCTGGACGCTCGAACACCTGTGCGCGGCCGGCCCCGGCGGCGACTACCCCGCGCTGGTCGAACTGCTCGCCACCTGCGAGACGGCGGCGTACCACGTGTCGGACGCCATCGGCACGCGCTACTTCACGCTCACCTCGGAATCGCTGCGCTCCGTCGGCGCCTGATTCCGCAGACACACACATACAACGATATTTCGAAGGAGGCATTTCCATGTCAGGCATCGCCCTCAACCGCCGTCTCATACTGACCGCCGCCAGCCTCCTGGTCGGCCTCGCGCTCGCCGGTTGCGGCAAGCAGGAATCCGCCGCGCCCGCGGCCGCTTCGGCACCGCCGCCCGCTGCCGCGCCGCGCGTGCTGGTCGTCGGCACCGACGCGGCCTACACGCCCTTCGAATCGCAGAATGAAAAGGGCGAGGTCGTGGGCTTCGACATCGACGTGGTGAAGGCCGTTGCGCAGAAGGCCGGCATCGAGGTGAAGTTCGTCAACACGCCATGGGAAGGCATCTTCAACACGCTCGACCTGGGCGACCGCGACCTGCTGGTGTCGGCCATCACGATCACGCCCGAGCGCCGCCAGACGATGGACTTCTCGCAGCCCTACTTCGAGGCCCGCCAGCTCATTGCGGTGAAGAGCGATTCGACGGTCGCGAAGTTCGACGACATCAAGAAGCTCAAGGTCGGCGTGCAGAACGGCACCACCGGCGACGAGGTGGTGGGCAAGCTGCTCGGCAAGTCGAGCACCGACATCAAGCGCTTCGAATCGACGCCGCTGGCGCTCAAGGAACTCGAAGCCGGCGGCGTGCAGGCCGTGGTGGCCGACAACGGCGTGGTGGCGCACTACCTGGCCAACAACCCGGGCGGCGGCTTCAAGACCGTGAGCGACGCCGGCTTCTCGGCCGAGCAGTACGGCATCGCCGTGAAGAAGGGCAACGCCGAACTGCTGGCGAAGATCGACAAGGGCCTGGCCGACATCAAGGCCGACGGCACCTACGCGAAGATCTACGCCTCGCACTTCGGCGCCGAGTCCAAGTAGGTAAACAGCGAGCCGCGCGATGCTGCTGCACGTCACCCACGAAACGCGATACGCGTACGCGCCGGCGGTCGAGACGGCGCAGCACCTGGCGCACCTGCGTCCGCTGGCCACCGCGTCGCAGGAGCTCGTGAGCCACCAGCTCACGATCGACCCCGCGCCCGCGCAGCGCAGCGAGGTGCCCGACCTGTACGGCAACACGCGCGCCTTCTTCGCGCTCGAGGCCACGCACGACCACCTCATCGTCACGGCCGAGAGCGTCGTGAAAACCTCGGCGCCCGTGCTCTCGCCCGCCGTGGCGCGCGAGCTGCCCTGGGAGACCGTGCGCGAGCGCTTCCGCTTTCGCAAGGACGCGCCGTTCGACCCTGCTTCGGAGTTCGTGTTTCCCTCGCCGTATGTGCCGCGCCACGACGACTTCGTTGCCTACGCGCGCGCCAGCTTCGCGCCCGAGCGTCCCACCTTCGACGTGGCGATGGACCTCACCGAGCGCATGTACCGCGACTTCGCCTACGACGCCGACAGCACCGAGATCAACACCCCCGCCGTCGATGCCTTGGCGCAACGCAAGGGTGTGTGCCAGGACTTCGCCCACATCCTCATCGCGTGCTTTCGCGCCATGGGCCTGCCGGCGCGCTACGTGAGCGGCTACCTGCTCACGCAGCCCCCGCCGGGCCAGCCGCGCCTGGTGGGCGCCGACGCCTCGCATGCGTGGGTGTCGGTGTATTTGCCCGGCGAGGGCGAAGGCCCCGAGAGCGTGGGTGGATGGGCCGACTTCGACCCCACCAACGGCCGCCAGCCCGGCGAGGACTACGTCACGCTCGCCATCGGGCGCGACTACTCCGACGTCTCGCCGATGCGCGGCGTACTGCATGGCGGCGCGCGCCACACGCTGCATGTCGGCGTGACCGTGCAACCCGTGGGGGAAGTGGTCGCGTTGCCGCAGTCGCCGGCGCAAACACAGACACAATCACCCCCGTCATCGTCATCATCATCCCCAGATCAGGAGTCTCCATGAGCGTTTACGACAAGCTTTCCAGCCTCGGCATTTCCCTGCCCCCGGTTTCCGCACCCGCCGCCGCCTACGTGCCCTTCGTGCAGACCGGCAACCTCGTGTTCCTGTCGGGCCACATCGCCAAGAAGGACGGCAAGGTCTGGGTCGGCCAGCTCGGCGCCAACATCGGCACCGACGAAGGCAAGCAGGCCGCACGCGCCATTGCCATCGACCTGCTCGGCACGCTGCACGCGGCCGTGGGCGACCTCAACAAGGTCAAGCGCATCGTCAAGGTGATGAGCCTCGTGAACTCGGTCGGCACCTTCACCGAACAGCACCTGGTGACCAACGGTGCCAGCGAGTTCTTCGCCGAAGTGTTCGGCCCCGAAAAGGGCGCGCATGCACGCAGCGCCTTCGGCGTGGCACAGATCCCGATGGGTGCTTGCGTCGAGATCGAGCTGATCGCAGAGATCGGTTGATCTTCTTTCGGGCGGCTCGGTCTCTGAAGGCGTGAAGAAACCGTAGCGAGCGGCCCGAGGTCGCATCGAGGACCGGAACCGTACACCCGTACGGTGAGGACCGCAGATGCGAGATCGGGACGCGCAGTAGGTTTATTCGCGCCTTCAGTGGATGAGCCGTCCGCCGTTGCCAATCATCGACAACGTCACCGGATGCGGGCGCACCCCAGGGTCGTCACCGCCCGACACCGGAATCCCCTCGATCTCACGCCGCAGCATCAGCTTCATGGCGTCCTGCATCGAGCGGCGTGGTGAAGCGGCCAGCGCGGTGCGCGCCGCCTCCACCGTCACCATCGCCACCACGTACCCTTCCAGCGAAAAGTAGCTGAACTCGTCGCGGCCCATGTGGCTGCGCATGTCCTGCTGGTAGCGCTGCACCAGCGGCGACGTTGCCAGGCGCGGGTTGGGCATGACCTGCGAGATCACGGTGCCACGCGCCGCAGGCCCGACGCTCTTCGCGAGCGCCTCGCCGTTGACGATCGAGAGCATGTACGGCGTCGGCCGTGTGATGCCACTCTCCGCCGCCAGCCCCGACAACAGCTTCACCCCACACGGCGTCACGCACAACGCGAACAGCGCATCGGGCTTCGCCGCACGCACGCTCGCGGCCACTGCGGCGCCGTCCATCTGCGCCAGCGCCACGCCCTGCTGCCCCACGAGTTCGATGCCCGCGCCGCGCAGCGCGGCCTCCAGCGCCGCGAACGCGTCGCGCCCCAGCCCGTCGTCCTGCCAGACCGCGAACGCGCGCCGCTGCCGCACCGACACCGCCTGCGCGACCAGTTGCCGCACCTCGTCGGCGTAGCTCGCGCGCAGGTGGTAGATGAGCGCACGCTGCGCGCCGTGCAGCGCCGAGGCGCCGGTCATCGCACCGATCAGCGGCGTGCCCGCCTCCCGCATCGTCGGGTACGCCGCGTCGATGTGCGAAGTGCCGGCCGACAGGCCCAGCGCATCGACCTTGTCCTGCACCACCAGTTGCCGGATGTTCTGCGTGTGGCGCTCCACCGAGTAGCCGTCGTCCAGCGCGCGCCACACCAGCTTGTGTCGCCCGAGCAGGCCGTCGCGCTGCACGCGCGCCAGGTAGGCGTCGATGCCGTCCTTCACGTTGCGCCCGGCCTCGCCGAGCGGCCCGCTCAGCGGCAGCGACTGCCCCACCACGATCTCGTCGGCGCGGCCCGGCAGTCCGAGAAAGAGAAGACCCAGAAGCGCAAGCCAGCGGTAGACCATCGTGGTGTCGTCCTTGCCGGTAGCGCCGGCCATGGGGCAGCCTGAAGCAGGCGGGCCCCGATCTTGGCGGCGCACCGTGCGCGGCGGCCATCGGACATTTCCGGGCGACGCTACGGGGAACCGTGCTGCTCGCAAACCCTCGGGCGCGGGGTGCGTGGCGCGGCCCGCGTCCTATCATGCAGCGCGCCACCGCCCACCCCATGACCGATCCCGCACCCGAGCGCCTGCCGGACATTCCCTTCGACACCATCGTGGAACAGATGGTCGCGGGCATCTACGTGATCCAGGACGACCGCTTCGTGTACTGCAACGCGACCTGGGCCGGCATCGCGGGCTACACGGCCGAAGAAGCGACCGGCATGTCGCTCGCGCAGATCGTGCCGCCCGACTTTCTCGAGGTCGTGCGCTCGCGCATCCGCACGCGCCTGGAGGGCCGTCCGCCGAGCATGCACTTCATCACGCGCGGCCTGCACCGCGACGGCCGCGTGCGCTTCGTCGAAGTGCACGGCTCGCGCATCATGTACCGTGGCCGTCCCGCCGTGATGGGCGTGGGCGTCGACGTGACCGACCGCGTGCGCCACGAGGAAGAACGCCAGCGCTCGCGCGAGCAGCTGCAGGCCCTGGCCGCCTACACCGCCAACAAGCTCGAAGAGCAACGGCTGGCGCTGTCGCGCGATGTGCACGACGTGCTCGGCGGCATGCTGACCTCGATCAAGATGGACGCCACGCGCATCAAGCGCCGCGCCGACAACGCCGAGGTGCAGGCGCTCACGCAGGACCTGATCGCGCTCACGCAGCAGACCATCGACACGGTGAAGCAGATCTCCGAGGCGCTGCGCCCCAGCGCGCTCGACCATCTCGACCTGTCGGTGGCGCTTGCAAACGAGCTGCAGGCCTTCACCCGCCGCTCGGGCGTGCCGCATTCGCTGGACGCCGATGCGCCCGCGCTGCGCCTCGCGCCCAAGCATGCGACGGCGGTCTACCGCATCTTCCAGGAAGGCCTGACCAACATCTCGCGCCACTCGAACGCACAGCACGTCGACGTGCGGCTGCGCGTGGACGGCGAGCGCCTGCAACTCGTGCTGCACGACGACGGCTGCGGCTTCGACGCCGATGCGCCCGAGGGCAGCGCGCTGGGCCTGTTGAGCATGCGCGAGCGCGCACGCGAGATCGGCGGCGAGCTGCACATCCGCTCGGCGCCCGGCGCGGGCACGCGGCTCGCGCTGAGCGTGCCGCTGCACCAGGAAAGCGGCGCCGCATGATCGACATCCTGATGGTCGACGACCACACGATCTTCCGCTCGGGGCTTCAGCGCCTGCTGCTCGACGAGACCGACCTGCGCACCACCGCCGAGGCCGCCAACGGCGCCGAGGCGCTCGAGCTCGTGCGCCAGCGCCGCTTCGACGTGGTGCTGCTCGACATCAACATGGAAGGCCGCAACGGCCTGGAGGTGCTGGCCTCGATGCGTGCCGCGCAGCCCGCGCTGCCGGTGCTCATGCTGTCGATGTACGCCGAGGAACAGTACGCACTGGTCGCCATCCAGGCCGGCGCGCGCGGCTACATCGCGAAAGATGCGGAGCCCGCCGAGCTGGTGCGCGCGATCCGCTGCGTGGCGGCCGGCGGCCAGTACCTCAGCGCGCGCGCCGCTTCGCAGGTCAGCGGCCAGCTCGAAGGCCGCGACGACCGCCCCGCGCACCAGCGGCTCACCGTGCGCGAGCACCAGATCATGCTCATGATGCTCAAGGGCCTGTCGCTCACGGCCATCGGCGACGAGATGCTCATCAGCGTGAAGACCGTGAGCACGCACCGCAGCAACATCCTCGACAAGCTGGGCGTGGCCAGCACGGCGGAGCTGGTGCTCTATGCCGTGCGCCACGGGATCATCCAGTAGACAACCCGTTGACCTGGTTCAGCGTGTGCCGTTGCGCAAGGGATCGACCGAGTCGGGCAGCGCGTTGAAGTCGATCTGCTGGAACAGAAACTCGCGCTGCTGCGGCGACAGCAGCGAGTAACGCGGCCAGAAGAACAGATAGTCGTCGGCCGACATGCGCGGCTGGTTGTCGAAGACCATCCGCTTGCTGCACAGCAGGCACACGAAGTTGGTCCAGTTGTTCCAGGTCGTCTGGCCGTCGAACATGCGGCTCGGTGCACCGTAGCGGGCAAAGCTCGCCGTGTGGCCGATGAATTTGTCCGACAGCGCCTTGCGGCTGCTCGCGTTCGCGGGGCTCCAGGCAAAGCGCATGAAGTTCGGCTCGTCGGTCACGAAGTTGCCGAACAGCGCCGCCACGTCGATGCCGTGGAACGCGCCGAAGGTGTCCTTCCAGGGCTGCGGCGTGTCGTCCCAGTTGTAGTTGTAGCGGTAGATGTCGCCGTTCTGCAGGCGCAGCACGCGGATCACGTTGTCGATCACGTTGTCCAGCGCGTAACTGATCACTTCATGGGTCTGCGTGTAGATCGGCTGGAACTCCGGCTTGATCAGCTGGTTGAAGGTGACGGTGCCGGGCGCCGCGTAGTTGGTCAGGTTCCAGAACTCCTGCTGCGAGGGCTGGCCCATGCCGAACAGGAAAGCGAAGTACGAGCCCTCGTCGTGCGTCGAGCCGATCATCAGTGGCATCTTGTTGTAATTGCCCGCGAGCAGGCCGGGCAGCCCGCTGGCGCGGATCACCGTGCCGTCGGTGAAGTGGCCCGGCACCACGGGGCTGGGCGTGAACTTCATGATCTGCGCCGCGCTCGCACCGCGCAGCAGTGCGGCGATGTCGGCGGGGCTCATGGTCAGGCGCTGCGCCGCGGCCTGCAGCGCGGTGGAGGCGCGGCCGGTGTCGACCAGCAGGCTGTCGATGAGCGAGTCGGCCGCCAGCGTGCCCACCACCGGCGGGTAGGCGTTGGGCACGCCCGACATGCACACCGCGCGGTGGAACTTGCCGTCGGCCAGCGGCGACTGCAGCAGGCCCCAGGTGTTGATGCAGCCTGCTGACTGGCCCGCCACCGTCACCTGCCCCGGGTTGCCGCCGAAGGCCCGCGCGTTGGCCTTCACCCAGTCGAGCGCGCGCACCAGGTCGAGCGTGGTGAAGTTGCCCGAATCGTCCAGCGCGTTGCCGGTCTTCATTGCCGGATGGTTCAGCCAGCCCAGCATGCCCATGCGGTACTGCACGGTGACCACCACCATGTTGGCCTTCTGCGCCAGGTAGGCCCCGTCGTAGGCCGGCTCGCGCGCCGAGCCCTTCGTGTTGCTGCCGCCGTGAATCCAGAAGAACACCGGCAGGTTCTCGGCGCTGGAGTTCGGGCGCCACACGTTCAGGTAGAGGCAGTCTTCCGTGCCCACGGGCTGGCCGAAGGTGGCCGGGTCGGGCTCGCCGAAGGGGTTGCCGACCTGCGCGCACATGCCGGCCAGCGTGGTCGCGGCACGCGCGCCGCTCCACGGCTGCGGCGGTTGCGGGGCGCGCCAGCGCAGGCTGCCGACCGGCGGCTGCGCAAAGGGAATGCCCAGGAAGGCGTGCGTGTTGTTCGCCGCGACCTTGCCGTAGATCTGGCCGGCGTCGAGCGTGCGCGTGAGGCTCTGGTTGTAGGCGGCCAGCGCGGGCGCCGCGAGCACGGCGAGCGCCCACAGGACCGTGGTGCGAAGCAGCAGGCGGATGAGGCCTGCGAAAGAAGGGCAGCGATGCATGGCGGTTGTCTCCTCGAGGTGGATGCGGCAGGCTCTGACGGCCAGGGTCATGCATCGATTCTCGTGAGCACCCTGCCCCGCGCGCCTCGGTGTCATCGGAGGGCCGCAGCAAGAATCCGCCGATTGACATCCGGGCCGCAAAGGGCCATGCAACGCCAGCTGGCGGCTACTTGCGCTTCCAGCTCGCCACGGTGATGAACACGCCGGTTTCCTTCGCGTCGCGCAGGCGCACGCTGTAGCGGCCCGCGCCGTCGGTGCCGTTGAAGACGACCTCGCGGCCCTCTTCGTCCAGCGTCGCGCCCTTGGCGAGTTCGCGGTAGGTGTCGACCAGCTTGGCGATCGGCTCGTAGCTGCGCAGCGTGACCTCGGCGTCGGGCAGCTGCGCCTCGGGGCGCTGCGAGCGCTCGTAGGCCGTGCGCATCGGCAGGCCGGCCAGGCCCTTGGGCAGCACGATCTTGCCGGCGCTGGCCGAACTGTTCACCTCGCCCGTCTGCACGAGCATCGGATGCAGCGACGCGGGGAAGCCCGGCGGCAATTGCGCGACGCGCCAGCCCGGCACGTTGGGCTGGCCGGTGATGTATTCGACGCTGGCGATCTTCTGCGCGGCGGCCACGTCCGCCGGGTCGTCGCTCTCGGCCATGGCCGCGAGGAACGACGGCAGCTGCTTGCTCCACGCCACCAGCGGCGCGGCATCGGCCTGGCTGGCACCCGCGTGCTGGAAGACCGACAGCACGGTCTGCGGCAAGGGGTTGCACACCTTGGGATCGTCGCTCTTTGCGCCCGCGCGGCAATGGCCGTTGACCAGCCCCACCGCCTGCACGCGGCCGTCGGCGTCGATCAGCATCGCGGCGCGCTCTTCGCCGTGACCGCCGCCGCTGACGGACGCAATGACCTGCCGGCCGTCGGGCCACACCGTGCGCGTGACGTCGAACTTCGAGCGCATGCCTTCGAGCAGCTGCTGCGCGATCAGCGTGTCGGGCTCGGTGTAGCTGCCGCGCGCGTAGCCGACCAGGCCGATCACGGCGCTGCGGATGCGCGTCTGCTCGCTGAGGCGCAGCGCGGGCGGTGGCAGCTTCGTGGTGACGGGCGCTGCAGCGTCTTGGGCGTGGGCGGTGAGCGCGCAGGCGAACAGCAGCGACGCCAGCGCCGACTGAATCAACGTCTTCTTCATTCGGAAATTTCCACTTCGATGTTCGTGATCGCGGGCATGTCGCGCGGGACCGTCGTGTTGACGGAGAAGCTCAGGCCGTTGCGGCTGCCGGCGATGAAACCGTTGCGCCCCTCGAGGTTGGACTCGATGTCTTTCAGCGGCGGCGACAGCTGCTTGTAGAACGCCAGCACCTGCTCCGGCGTGTCGACGGTCTGCAGGCGCAGCACGCGCTTGGCCTTGGCGTCGCTCAGCGCGTCTTGCGCGGTGCCGTAGATCAGCGCCTTGGGGTACAGCGGCACCTGCGCGGAGAAGGCCTTGTTGGGACGCACGATCGGGCGCGCCGTGGTGCGCGCGGCGTCCATCGTGACGTACTCGGTCGTGGCGATCTTCTCGCCCACGCCCTCGCCACCCTGCATGCGGTCGGGAACCTGCTGGCTCCACGCGACCAGCGGTTGCGCCTTGGCGCGGTCGAAGCCGGGACGCAAGAAGATCGAGAGCACGGCGTGCTGATCGTCGAGACAACCGCTCGACGACGAGTCCTTGCCGCAGCTGCGATGCACCAGTGCCGCAGCCAGCACGTCGCCGCTGCGGTCGTCGACCAGCACGGCCGCGCGCTCACCGCCGTCGTAGGGACGGCGGTACGACGAAAGCAGTCGTTGGCCGTCAGGCAGTGCCTGCTGCTTGCGGTCGGGGCGCGAGGCCAGGCCCGAGATCAGCTGCTCGGCCAGCAGGCCCTCAGGCCAGTAGTACGAGCCCGACGCCATGCCCGCGAAGCGCGTCACGGCGAGGTCGAGTGCGGGGGCCTGGGATGCTTCCTGCGTGCGCTCGTGATGCGGCACGAGGACGAGTTGGGGTGTCGCGGTTTGTGCGACGGCACCGAAGGAAGAGAGAAGAAGAAAAGCGAGGAAAGCGGAGCGCGGTCGAAGATGAGACATGCAAAAAAGAAGACGAACATAACGGCTTGCCCGGCGTTTGCGGACAAGTGTGTCGTTTGATTCTAGAAGGCGCTCATCGCCCAGGCGCCCCGCATGGCAATGCCGCGCGGCCTCAGGCCAGAGCGAGCGCTTCGACCTGGTCCAGCGCGCGCGACGCACCGCCCAGGCGCGTCGACAGGTGCTGCGCGCGCTTCAGGTACAGGTGCGCGTCGTGCTCCCAGGTGAAGCCCATGCCGCCATGCACCTGGATGGCCGTGCGCGTGGTCTGCTGCGCGCCCTCGATGGCCGTGAACTCGGCCGCGGCGCAGGCAAAACGCCAATCGGGCAGGCCGCTGTCGAGCGCGGCCGCGGCGTAGCGCACGGCCAGGCGTGCGTTGTCGACGCCCATCCAGGCGTTGGCGAGTTGGTGCTTGATGGCCTGGTAGCTGCCGATGGCTTTGCCGAACTGCACGCGCTCGCGGGCATAGGCGCAGGCCAGGTCGAGCGCGGCTTGTGCGATGCCGACGAGTTCGGCAGCCAGCGCGACACGGTGCGCGGCACGCACGCGGGCACGTGCTTCGGGGGCGATGGGCAGCGTCGCCCATGCGAGTGCCGGCGCAGGTGCCGCCGGCGCCTGCCGCAACGTAGGGTCGAGTGCATCGGATGCAACGCCCGCGGGCATCGGCTGCAGCGCCAGGCGCAAAGGCACCGCATCGTCATGCCAGCCCTGCACCACCACGAGGTCCGAAGCCTGCCCCGCGTGGTCGATCCATGCATCACCCTCCGCGATGCAATGGAAGGCGCGCTCGCCCGCCATCGCCGCGCGCACCGAATCGCGCAACGCATCGGGCGGCGCTTCACCACACGCCTGCAGCCACAGCGGCAACAGCACCGCACTGCCAGCCAGCGGCAGGTTCAGCAGCTGCTGGCCTGCGGCCTCGGCCACGATGCAGGCCTCGCTCATGCCGAGCCCCAGGCCGTCGTGCGCCTCGGGCACCAGCAGCGCCATCCAGCCCATGCCGGCCATGTCGGTCCACAGCGACTGCTGCGTGGCATCGGTCCAGGGCAAGGCACGCCGTGCGCGCGTGAGCGGGTGGTGGTCGGCGAAGAAGCGGTGGGCCGACGCGTGCAGCATCTGCTGCTCGTCGTTCAATGCGAAATCCATGGCGGGTCGTGTCGTCGTCGTCTTCAGTTCTTGGGCAGGCCCAGCATCTGCTCGGCCAGGATGTTGCGCTGCACTTCGGAAGTGCCCGCCAGGATGGTTTCGGCGCGCGTCCACAGGTAGTCGCGCACCCAGGCCGCAGCTTGCGGGTCAGCGCCCGTGGGCTCGGGGCCGGCCAGCGCGCGTTCACCCAGCACTTCCATGGCGGTGGCGAGCAGCTTCTGGTGCGACTCGCTCCAGTGCAGCTTGGTCGACGAGCCCTCGGGCCCCGGCGGCCCGCCGCGCATCGCGTGCGTGAGCGCGCGGTACGACTTGAGCTTGAGCACATGGCTGTCGACCGCCAGCCGCGCGAGGTCGCGCCGCAGGTGCGGGCAGTCGAGCGCGGGGCGTCCGCCCCTCTGCACGCTGGCCGCCAGCCGCGTGAGCGCGCCCAGCTCCTGCGTGAAGCGCACCTGGCGCGGAATGAAGTAGGTGCCGCGCTCGAAGCTCGCCGCGGCCATGGCCAGCCGCCAGCCGCCGTTCTCTTCGCCCACGAGTGCATCGAGCGGCACCTTCACGTCCTCGAAGAAGACCTCGTTGAAGTCCGACTCGCCCGTGATCTGGCGGATGGATTCCACGCGCACGCCAGGGCTCTTCATGTCGACCAGCAGGAAGCTGATGCCCTTGTGGCGCGCGGCTGCGGCGTCGGTGCGTGCGAGCACGAAGCAGTAGTCGGCAATGTGCGCGAACGAGGTCCACACCTTGTGGCCGTTGAGCACGTAGTGGTCGCCGCGCCGCTCGGCGCGCGTGGACAGCGCCGCAAGGTCGGAGCCCGCGCCGGGCTCCGAGTAGCCCTGGCACCAGATCTCGCGGTTGCTCAAGATGCCGGGCAGAAAGCGTGCCTTCTGCGCCTCGCTCGCGAAGTGGATCAGCGTCGGCGCCAGGATGCCGTGGCCGATGATGTTCACGCCCAGCGGCGCGCCGATGCGGGCCTGCTCCTCGTGAAAGATGGCCTGCCGCGTGAGTGGCCAGGCCTTGCCGCCGTGGGCCTCGGGCCAGCCCAGGCCCGACCAGCCGGCCTGGCACACGTGGTCTTCCCAGGCGCGGCGCCAGGTCAGCTCGTTGGCGTCGGGCACGCCCCCGGGCCAGGCCGCGACGAAGCGCGGATAGTGCGTCTCGAACCAGTCGCGCAACGTGAGGCGGAAGGCTTCGTCTTGCGCCGAGTAACCCACTTGCATGTTTGTCTGCTTTCTCGTTCTTGCTGATGGATCGCGGATGTCAGTCGGCCTTTGCGCCTGAATCCTTGATGACCTTGGCCCACTTCACGATGTCCTTGCGCAGGAAGGCCGCGAACTCGTCGGGCTTGTTGCCGATGATGTCCAGGCCCAGGCTGCGGAACTTGTCCTTCACCTCGGGTTCCTTGAGCACCTCTTGCAGCTCGTCGTGCAGCTTGTTCACGACCGCCGCGGGCGTCTTGGCCGGGGCGACCACGCCGAGCCATGGCATGGCTTCGTAGCCGGGCAGGCCCGACTCGGCGACGGTGGGCGTGTCGGGCAGCGACTGCGAGCGCTGCGCCGTGGTCACGGCCAGCAGGCGCACCTTGCCGTCCTTGATGAACGGGCCCGAGGACGCGTACGCATCGAACATCACCTGCAGCTGGCCGCCGATCATGTCGGTGAGCGCAGGCGCGCTGCCCTTGTAGGGGATGTGCTGCATCTTCACGCCGGCCACGCTGTTGAAGAGCTCGGCCTCCAGGTGCGTCGACGTGCCCGCGCCCACCGAGCCATAGTTGGCCTTGTTGGGGTTGGCCTTGAGCCAGCTCACGAGCTCGCCCACGTTCTTGGCCGGGATGCTCGGATGCACCACCAGCACGTGCACCACCGAGGCCACCTGCGAGACCGGCGCGAAGTCTTTCACGGGGTCGTAGTTGACCTTGCTGTACAGGCTCGGCGCAATGCCGAGCGACGAGGCCGCGAGCAGCAGCGTGTGGCCGTCGGGTGCGGCCTTGGCGACGTACTCCGACGCGATCATGGTGCCGGCGCCGGGCTTGTTCTCGACCAGCACAGGTTGGCCCAGGCGCTTGTGCAGCCGCTCGGCGAGCAGGCGCGACATGATGTCGGCCGCGCCGCCGGGCGAGAACGGCACGACGAGCGTGACCGGCTTGGTCGGGTAGGTCTGCGCCATGGCGGTGCCGCCCGCGAGCGCGGCGGCGGCCAGGGCCACGCAGGCCAGTGCTTTCTTGAACATGGGATGTCTCCTGTCTCTGTCGATGGTTGTGGTTCTGTCTTACGAAGCCAGGACCAGGGCGTCGAGCGCGCGCACGCCCTGGCCCTGTTCCTTCACGAGCAGCGGGTTGACTTCGACCTCGTCTGCCTGTTCCTGCAGCGCCAGCACGGCGCGTGAAAATCCAGCGATGGCGCGGCACGCGGCCTCGACGTCGCCCAGCGGCCGGCCGCGGTAGCCCGTGAGCAACGGAAAGGCCTTGAGCTCGCCGAGCATGTCGCGCGCCATCGCCGCGTCGACGGGCAGCACGCGGTGGCTCACGTCCTTGTACAGCTCGGTGAGCACGCCGCCCAGGCCCACGGTGAGCGTCATGCCGAACACCGGGTCGCGCGTGGCACCGAGGATGAGTTCGGCCTGCCCTGCTTCCATCTTCTGCAGCAGCGCGCCGTCGATCTGCGCCGTGGGCGCGTAGGCGCGCGCCGAGGCCATCACTTCGTCGAAGGCCTTGCGCACCTCTTGCGCATTGCCCAGCCGCAGGCGCACGCCGCCGGCCTCGGTCTTGTGCGCGATGTCGGCGCTGAGCACCTTCAGCACGACCGGAAAGCCCAGCCGCTCGGCCACGGCTGCGGCTTCGTCCGCCGTGCGCGCCACGGCCTCGTCGACCGGCTGCACGCCGAACTCGGCGAGGTAGCGCTTGGTGGTGTGCTCGTCGGCCCGCCCCGCCAGCGTGGCACGCGCGGGCGCAGGCTGGCGGCGTACCTGCAGCCACGGGTTGTGCTTGCGCCGCTCCTGCCACAGCAGGAAGGGCGACAGCGCCGACACCGCCACGCCGATGTCCTCGAACACCGGCACGCCGCCCGCACGCAGTTGCTCGCGCGTCTTCGCTGCGCCGGTGTCGATGGCGACGATCAGGCGCGAATGGTTTTCGGCCACGGCGCACAGGTCGTCGGCCATGCGGTCGAGCATGTAGCCCGGCGCGTAGACCACGATGGCATCGATGGCGTCGGACACCGCCAGCGCTTCCATCGCCGTGCGCACGAAGCCGGGGTCGTTCACCACGTTGCCCGTCACGTCGACCGGGTTGGAGACCATGCCGTAGTCGGGAATGCCGGCGCGCAGCTGGTCTTGCAGCGGCTGCGGCAGCGTGGGCACGTCGAGTCCCTGGCCGATGAACTTGTCGGCCAGGATCGCGCCCAGCGCGCCCGAGATGGTGATGATCGCCACGCGTTGGCCCGCGCTGCGCTGCCTGTAGCCCGCCAGGTGCGCGAGCTGCGCCATCTGCGCGAAGTCGTGGCTCTGGATGATGTTGAGCTGGCGGAACGCCGCCTGGTAGATCTGCTGGTCGCCCGCCAGCGCCGAGGTGTGCGAGCGCACGGCCTCGGAGCCCTTCTCCGTCTCGCCGGCCTTGTAGAGGATGAGCAGCTTGTCGCGCCGCACGAACTCGGCCGCGGCCTCCATGAAGCGCGGGCCGTCGCGCAGCTCCTCGATGTAGCCGATGCCCACTTCGGTCGCGTCGTCCTGCGCCAGGTACTCGAGGTACTGCGCGAAGTCCACGCAGGCTTCGTTGCCGGTGTTGATGAAGTGGCTGAACTCCACGCCCAACCGCCGCGCAATGGCATACACCGCGGCGCAGACGTTGCCGCTTTGCGTGAGCAGGCTCACGCGACCCGGGCCCTGCTGCATCGGCGCGGTGTTGAACACCGACGCGAAGTTGGTGTGGGCCTGCGTGTTCAGGTTGGCAAAACCCATGGCGTTCGGGCCCGCCACCACCATGTCGGTGGTGGCCACGAAGGCTTCCAGCTCGGCCTGCAATGCGGCGCCCGCGTCACCGGCTTCGGCAAAGCCCGCGGCATAGACGATGACGGCGCGCACGCCGCGCGCCTGGCAGCGCTTCAGCATCGGCGTGACCTCGGCCGCAGCCAGCGCAAGCACCACCAGGTCGGGTGCGGCGGGCAGCGCTTCGAGGTCCGGCCAGCAGCGCAGGCCGAAGACTTCTTCGTACTTGGGATTGATCGGGTAGATCGCGCCGGCGTAGCCGAATTTCGTGAGGTGCGCGAGCGGCATGCCGCCGATGCGCGCGGCGTTGCCGCTGGCGCCGACCACGGCGATGGAGGCCGGGTTCAGCAGGGGTTCGAGACGGTGCAAGGTCATCGTTCAGGCGGAGGCGGGGTTCTTCTGGATGGCCGAGGCCAGGCCGCGGTCGCGGGCCGTGAGAAAGCCCTCGCTCAGGTGCGAGAGCTGGTGCGTGTCGAAGTGCGCAGCGAGCGCCGTGCGCAGGCCCTGCGCATCGAGCGTGCGGTTGATCGAACGCTTGATCAGGCGCAGCCCGAACGGCGGCGCCTTGGCGATCTGCTGCGCGAGCGCCAGTGCAGCGTCGGCCAGTTCGGCATCGGGCACGACGCGGTTGACCATCCCGATGGCATGCGCCTCCTGCGCCGACAGCTTGCCGCCGGTGTAGAGCATTTCCTTGGCCTTGCGCGCGCCCATCACCCACGGGTGGATCAGCACCTCGGTGGCCGCCGCGCCCAGCGTGTGGCCCACGGGGTCGCTGAAGAAGGCCGACTCGCTTGCGACCACCAGGTCGCACATGTTGGCGATCATGAAACCGCCCGCCACGCAGGCGCCCTGCACCTGCGCGATGGTGGGCTTGGGAAAGTCCCAGATGCGCATCGAGTAGTCGAAGTAGCGCAGCTCTTCGTAGGCCCAGCGCTCTTCGACGGTGAAGTTGGCGCGCTCGGCCTGCGCCTGCTTGAGGTCGTGGCCGGCCGAGAAATGCGCGCCCTTGCCGCCGAGCACCACGGCGTTCACCGTGTCGTCGCGCGCGGCGTCGTCGAAGGCAGCCATGAGCTCGTCCAGCATCTGCTGGCTCTGGGCGTTGCGCTGGGCGTCGCGGGCCAGCAGGATGCGGCGCACGGCGCCGTGGTGTTCGATTTCGAGGGTGTCGTAGGCCATCGTGTGTCTCCGGGTCTGTGTCTGGGTCTTGGGCGAGGTCAGTTTAGACTTCGAAATTCCTGCATCCCAAACACTAATTCCAATTTTTCCCACTATATGGACGAACCCAGAGAGACCGCCGGCGCCCAGAGCCTGCGGCGCGCCCTGCAGCTGCTGCGCCTGCTGGCCGAGCACCACGAGGAAGGCATCAAGCTCACCGAGGTGATCGCCGCCTCGGGGCTGGAGCGCTCCACCGTGCACCGCCTGCTCTCGTGCCTGGTCGAGGAGCAGTTCGCCGAGCGCGACCCCGACGGCAAGGCCTACCGCCTGGGCATCGACGCCATGCAGATGGGCTTTGCCTCCATGCGGCGCGTGCCGCTGGTGGACTCGTGCCGCGCCGTCATGCAGAAGCTCGCGCGCATGTCGGGCGACACCGTGTTCCTCGTGATCCGCCAGGGCGACTATTGCGTGTGCCTGCACCGCGAAGAGGGGCACTTTCCGGTGAAGGTGTTCACCACCGACGTCGGCGGGCGCCGCCTGCTCGGCCTGGGCGCGGGCGGACTGGCGCTGATGGCCGCGCTGTCCGACGTTGAGATCGATCGCATCCTCGAGCGCCACACCGCCGAGTACGCGCAGGCCGGCTTCACCCGCGAGCGCATGAAGCAGGCCGTGAAGCGCACGCGCGCGGCGGGCCATGCGGACATCGTGGACACGCTCACGGAAGGCGTGTCGGGCGTGGGGCGCACCTTTGCGGCGTCGGCCACCACGTTGGCCGCGATCAGCTTCGGTGCGATCACGCCGCGGCTGCCGCCGGCGCGCAAGAAGGAGATGGCGTTGTTGTTGAAGACGCAGTTGCCGCGCAGCGACGCCATCAGATAGCAGGCGACAGGGCCCGGCCACGCGCAGGGGTGGGCCTGCGGCGGCGGGAGGCATTGGACTAAAGTCCCATGACGCCCCCCCAAGCCACGCGTTACCTTGCGATCGCCACCTTCGGCGATCCCACCTCCCCACCCATCACACACCGATGAGCGCCACCCCACCCACGACGCCCGCCGATCCCGTCTTCGCCGCGCGCATGGCCGCCTTGCGACGCAACTTTCCGTTCTCGCTGCTCGGTGTGATGCTCACGGCGGGGCTGGTGGTCGCGGCGCTGTGGGGCGCCGTCGCACACGAGCAGTTGCTGGCCTGGGTCGGCGCCAACGCGGCGCTCACGGCGGCGCGCGCGTGGCAGGTGGCGCGCTACCGGCATGCCGAGCACGACCCCGGCGCGCTGCGCCGCTGGCAGCGCGGCGCCATGGTCGGCGCGGTGCTCGGCGGGTTGCTGTGGGGGTTGCCGCTCGCGGGGTGGATGCTGCAGGTCGCGCTGCCGCAGCAGATGTTCATCGTCGTGGCAATGCTCACCATGGGCACGGGCGCGATCTACGCGTACTGCATCGACCTGGGGCTGCTCTACGGTTTCCAGGTGACGTACTTCGCGCCCGCGATCCTCGCGATGGCCACGCTCGACGACGTGCTGCTGCGCGTGATGTCGGCGGCCGGCGTGCTCTACCTGTTCGTCACGCTGGCGTTCGCGCAGCGCATGTACCGCACGCAAGTCGATTCGCTCGAGCTGCGTTTTGAAAACCTCTACCTGCTGCGGCAGCTGCGCCTCGAGAAGGACGCGGCCGAGCGCAGCGACCTGGCCAAGTCGCGCTTCCTCGCCGCCGCCAGCCACGACCTGCGCCAGCCGGTGCATGCGCTGAGCCTGTTCGTGGGCGTGCTGCGCGGACACGCGCTGCCGGCGGCGAGCCGGCACCTGGTCGACAGCATCGGCCGCGCCGCCGCCGCGATGGGGCTGCTGTTCGAAGGCCTGCTCAATGTCTCGCGGCTCGACGCGGGCGTGGTGCGCGTGAAGGCGCGGCCGTTTGCGCTGGCGGGGCTGCTCGACCAGATCGTGCTGGAGTTCGCGCCGCAGGCAGCGGGCAAGGCGCTGTCGCTGCGCTTGCGCGCAGTCGATGCCGTGGTGCACTCCGACCCCGCGTTGCTCGACCGCGTGCTGCGCAACCTGGTGGAGAACGCGATCCGCTACACGGCGCGCGGCGGCGTGCTCATCGGCTGCCGCCGCGCGGGCGCCGACGCGCTGCGCATCGAGGTGTGGGACACCGGCGTCGGCATTCCGCCGACCGAACAGGAGCAGGTGTTCTGGGAGTTCCATCAGCTCGGCAACCCCGAGCGCGACCGCACCAAGGGGCTGGGCCTGGGCCTGGCCATCGTGCGGCGCACGGCCGCGCTGCTCGGCCATCCGCTGGCGCTGCGCTCGCGCGTGGGCCAGGGCACGGTGTTCTCGGTGACGGTGCCGCTGGCGCGACAGGCGCTGCCCGTGCCCGAAGCGCCGCCCCCGCCGCTGCCGGCCGACACCGGCCGCCTCGTGCTCGTGGCCGAGGACGACGGAGAAAGCCGCCACGGCCTGCAGCTGCTGCTCGAAAGCTGGGGCCTGCGCGTGATCGCGGCCGAAAGCGGCGACGAGCTGCTGGCGCTCGCCGCGCGTCAGACGGGCAAGCCGGCGCTCATCATCAGCGACTACCGCCTGCGCGCGGGCGAGACCGGCATCGACGTGGTCGACCGCCTGCACGAGGACTACAACGACGACACCATTCCCGCGCTGATCGTGAGCGGCGACACCGATCCGCGGCGCCTGAGCGACGTGGCGGCGCGCGGTTGGCAGATGCTGCACAAGCCGGTGGACCCGGCGCAGTTGCAGGCGACGGTGTCGCAGCTGATCGCCGCTGCGGGCTGAGGTCAGAAGCCACGCACGGCCAGGCGACTCCCCAGCATCGGCTGTTGCTGCGTGGAGCAGTGCACGGCGCCGCCACCCAGCGAGATCGCATCGATGGGCAGCAGCTCGACGCGGCGGTCGGGAAACGCGCGCGCCAACACCTCGCGCGCCTGCGCGTCGCGCGGCACACCGAAGGCGGTCGAGATCACCGCGCCGTTGACGAGGATGTAGTTCGAATACAGGTCGCAGAAGCGCGCGCTGCCGTAGCTGTGCACATCGCGCGGCACGGGCAGGTCGAGCAGCTCGAAGCGACGGCCACACGCATCGGTCGCGAGTTCGAGCGCGCGGCGGTTCTCCTGCATCGCGCGAAAGTAGTCGCCCTGGTCGGGGTCGGCCGCATTGAAAAGAATGCGGGCCGGCGCAATGAACGACGCGATGCCGTCGATGTGGCCATCGGTCTCCACCTCGGCTGCGTGGCCCGGCAGCCAGACGATCTTCTGCACGCCCAGCATGCGCCGCAGCTCGGCCTCGATCTGCGGCTTGCGCAGGCCCGGGTTGCGGTTGGGGTGCAGCAGGCAGCTCTCGGTGGTGAGCAGCGTGCCTTGCCCGTCGACGTAGAAGGCGCCGCCTTCGAGCACCATGTCCGAGCGCACCAGCGGCACGCCGGCCAGCGCGGCGATGTCCGCGGCGGCGCGCTGGCAACCGTCGTGCGGGTGGTACTTCTCGCCCCATGCGTTGAAGCGGAAGCCCACCGCGGTCTGGCTCACCCGATGCTCGTCGACGAGGAAGATCGGACCGCAGTCGCGCAGCCAGTTGTCTTCGGCCGCGATGGGCACGACGCGCACCTGCGGGCCGCAGAGCTCACGGGCCGCGTCGGCCAGCGGTGCATGCGCGGCCACGATGCAGCGCTGGTAGCGCGCGATGGTGCGCGCCAGCAGGCCGAACGCGCGACAGACCGCGTCGTAGTGCATGCCCCACAGGGCTTCGCGGTGGTCGAGCACCGGCCAGCCCAGCCAGGTGGCGGCCATCGGCTCCCATTCGGCGGGCATGCGCAGGCCAGCACGGCGGGCGTCGAAATCGTTGGAAATCAAAGGGTCCTTCAGAAGAGAAATTGCAGGAACCTTGACTCTGACTTGAATTTCATCGATGAAAAAGCGACATTTCTTGGCCGAATTCATCGACCGCACTCATATGTCCAACACCCGACTGCCCTCTTTCAAGTTCCTCATCGGCTTCGAGGCGGCGGCGCGCCTGGGCAACTACTCGCGCGCGGCAGAAGAGCTGTTCGTCTCGCAGTCGGCCGTGAGCCACCAGATCTCGCAGCTCGAACAGCAGGTCGGCCAGCCGCTGTTCCGGCGCAAGGGGCGCGGCGTGGAGCTGACGGTGGCGGGGAGCCTGCTGCTGGACAGCGTGGGCAAGTCGCTTGAGCACATCCGCAACGGGCTGGCCCGCATCGAAACCTACATGGACGACCGCCTCGTCACGCTGGTGTGCCCCGCGCCGGTGGCCAGCGGCTGGCTGCAGCCGCGTGTCGACCGGCTGCTGCAAGCGCACCCCGACCTGTGCCCGATCATCTCGGTCGACGAAAGCGCGCGCTTCATCGACGAACTCGACGTGGACATCGCCATCAGCCGCGCGCCGCTGCGGCATGAGGGCGTGTTCGAGGTGCCGCTGCTCACCGACGAACTCGTGGCCGTCGGCCCGCCCGCACAGAAAGAAGACGACGCCCACCTCGGCTTGCTGTGCCTCGAAGAAGACCTCACGAGCGACCGCATCGGCCCTTTCATCCGCGCGCATTTCGGCGGCCGGCGCAAGGCCGCGATCTACGACGACCCGCGCCTCGTGCTCGACGCGGCACTGCGCGGCCGGGGCATCGCGCTGGTGTCGCGCCTGCTGGCCGACGACGCCCTGCGCACGGGGCAACTGCGGCAGTTGCCGGACAGCCCGCGCCTGCCGCTGGGCACCCTCTGGATCTCGCGCACCGAGGGCCCGTCACGCCTGCCGCTGGTGCGGGAGGTGTTCGACAGCCTGCTGCTGTTTGCCCAGGAGGATGCCATTGGCATGAGCCAGATCGATCAATCTGGTGAAAAGACATCAATTGTGTAGATAGATAGGCGTCGACAGAATCCAGGGCTTCCTAGAACCTAGTAGTAACCCTGATTCCAATGACAACTCGACGCACTCTCCTGGGCCTGGGCGGCCTCGGCCTTTTCGGTGGACTCGTGACCGCTTGCGGCGGCGGTGGTGGGGGCGGCAGCGGCATGCTGCCGCCCTTCCCCGTGCCCATGCCTGCCCCTTCGCCGTCTCCCGCACCGGCCCCGGCGCCGGCATCCGGCTGGCGCATGCCCGACGAAGGCGACGCCCACCGCGCCGTGTGGATGGCCTTCGTGGCGCGCGAATCCGTCTGGACGGCCGAGATGCGCCAACCGGTGCATCAGGCGCTGGCGCGCATCGCCAATGCCATCAGCGTCTACGAACCGGTCAAGATGCTGGTCAACCCCGCGGATGTTTCCACGGCCCGCCAACTCTGCGGCTCCAACGTGCACCTGATCGAACACGCCATCGACGACCTCTGGATGCGCGACACGGGCTGCGTTTTCGTGCGCAACACCCGCGGCGAACGCGCCGCCGTGAACTTCAACTTCAACGGCTGGGGCAACCGGCAGCCCCATGCCCGCGACGCCACGGTGGCGGCGCGCATGGCCGAACTCACCGGCGTGCCGCTGCTGCGCAGCAGCCTGGTGCTGGAAGGCGGCGGCATCGAGGTCGACGGGCAGGGCACTGCCCTCATCACGGAGAGCTGCGTGCTCAACAAGAACCGCAACCCGGGCGTCAGCAAGGCCGATGCAGAGGTCGAGCTCAAGCGCATGCTGGGGCTGGACAAGATCATCTGGCTGCCGGGCATCGCGGGCCACGACATCACCGACGGCCACACCGACTTCTACGCGCGCTTCCTCAAGCCCGGCGTGGTCGTGGCGGCGCTGGACACCGACCCGACCTCCTTCGACCACGCCGTCACGCGCCGCCACCTGGAGCTGCTGACCGGCGCCACCGACGCGCGCGGCCGGCCCCTGCAGATCGTCACGCTGAAGACGCCCGGCCAAGTGCGCCCCACCTATGCGCGCAAGGATTTCGCGGCCGGCTACGTCAACTTCTTCCTCACCGACAAGGCGGTGTTCATGCCCGAGTTCGGCGACGCCGTGGCCGACAGCGCAGCCCGCGCGGCACTGGCGGCGCACCTGCCCAGCCACCAGATCGTGCAGCTGGACATCGACGCCATCGCCGCGGGCGGCGGCGGCATCCACTGCACCACCCAGCAAGAACCCGCGTGACCCCGCGCGCCCTCCCCTGATTCCGGAGACCGACATGCACCTTCCCCTGACCCGCCGCCGCCTGCTGCACGGCCTGAGCCTGGCCCCTCTGGCCTCGTTGGGCGTGGTCGCCACGGCCACGGCCGCCGCACCCGACACCTGGCACATGCCCGACGAGGGCGATGCGCACCGCGCCACCTGGATGTCCTTCGGCCCCAGCGAACGGGTCTGGGGACGGCGCCTGCTGAAGCCGGCGCGCGAGCACCTGGCAGGCATCGCCCGCACCATCGCCGCCTTCGAGCCCGTGCACCTGCTGGTGCGCGAACAGGAGCACGACCTGGCCGCGCGGCTGTGCGGCAACCGCGTGACGCTCGAGGTGCAGCCGGTGGACGACCTCTGGATGCGTGACACCGGCCCGGTGTTCGTGCGCAACGGCGCGGGCGAGTGGGCCGGCGTCGACTTCAACTTCAACGGCTGGGGCAACAAGCAATCGCATGCGCGCGATGCCGAGGTGGCCGACTACGTGACCGACGCCGCCGAGGTGCAGCGCCTGCGCACGCGGCTCGTGCTCGAAGGCGGCGGCATCGAGGTCGACGGCGCGGGCACGGCCATCATCACCGAGAGCTGCGTGCTCAACGCCAACCGCAACCCCGGCCTGCGCAAGGACGCCTGCGAAGCCGAGTTGAAGCGCCTGCTGGGCCTGCGCAAGATCATCTGGCTGCCCGGCATCGCGGGCCGCGACATCACCGACGGCCACACCGATTTCTATGCGCGCTTTGCCGCGCCGGGCGTGGTGGTCGCGGGCCTGGACGACGACCCCGACTCCTACGACCACGCCGTGACCCGGCGCCACCTGGAGATCCTGCGCCAAGCCACCGACGCACGCGGGCAGCGCCTGCGCGTGGAAGTGCTGCGCGGCCCGGAGACGGTGCGCAGCACCTTCGAGTCGGACGAGTTCGCGGCGGGCTACATCAACTTCTACGTCTGCAACGGCGCCGTCATTGCGCCGCAGTTCGGCGATGCGCGCGCCGACGGCAACGCCCGTGCGCTGCTGCGCGATCTGTTCCCCAAGCGTGAGGTGGTGCAGCTCGACATCGACGCCATTGCCGCCGGTGGCGGCGGCATCCACTGCACCACGCAGCAGCAGCCGCGCTGATTGCTTTGCGGCACTGACTGGTTAGCGCGGGCGCCCGAGCATCCCCGCGCGCCGCGCCGCGATCACGGCCTGCGTGCGGCTCGTCACGCCGAGCGCGCCGAAGATCACCGAGATGTGCGCCTTGATCGTCTTCTCGCTGGTCGCCAGGCGCAGCGCGATCTCCGCATTGCGCAGCCCTTCGCACAGGAGCTGCAGCACCTCGGCCTGTCGCCCCGTGAGCGTGCTCAGCACGTCGGTGGGCGTCGACAGCACGGGCAGCATGGCGGCACCCGCCGGCGAGGCCTGCACCACGTTCTGCTCGCCCGCCATCACGCGGCGCAGCGCGTCCATGAGCTGCTGGCTGTCGGCCGACTTGTGCACGAAGCCTTGCGCGCCGGCGTCGAGCGCGGTGTCGATGTCCTGCGGGTCTTCAGAGGCCGACAGCACCAGGATGCGCAGGCCGCTGCGCCGCCGGTGCAGCTCGGCCAGCAGGGCCGCGCCGCCGAGGTCGGGCAGGTAGTAGTCCGTCATCACCGCGTCGAGCCGGGGCAAGGTGGCGAGCGCCTCGAGCGCTTCGGCGCCGTTGCGGGCCGTGGTGACGGTCATCGAGGGCTCGGCCTCGCGCAGTGCGAGGAACAGGCCCTCGCGGAACATCGCATGGTCGTCGATCAGCAGGATGGTGGCGGGCATGTTCCGATTCTGGCCGCAACCTGCGCCTGGCCCACGGTTTCCCGTGACCCACAGGGGAAACCCGCTGGGCCCGACCCCGGGGTCGCTGGCCACAATGCCGTGCACACATCGGCGCTCCCAACATCCAACGAAAAGAAGGACCAGATGCCATGGCGGAATTCGACTACGTGATCGTGGGCGGCGGCTCGGGGGGCGCCACGCTGGCCTCGCGCCTGAGCGAAGACCCGTCGGTGACGGTCTGCCTCATAGAGGCCGGCGGCGACGGCCGCGGCATCCTCGTGCGGGCGCCGGCCGCCGTGGTCGCGATGCTGCCGGGCCGCCCGCGCATCAACAACTACGCCTACCAGACCGTGCCGCAGCCCGGCCTGAACGGGCGGCGCGGCTACCAGCCGCGCGGGCGCTGCCTCGGTGGCTCCAGCGCGATCAACGCCATGCTCTACGTGCGCGGCCACCGCGAGGACTACGACGACTGGGCACGTTCAGGCTGTGCCGGCTGGCGCTTCGACGAGGTGCTGCCGCACTTCCTGCGCGCCGAGAGCAACCAGCGCGGCGCGAGCGCGCTGCACGGTGCGGACGGCCCGCTGCAGGTGTCGGAGCAGCAAAGCCCGCGCGCCCTCAGCGAGGCCTTCGTGCGCGCCGCCGCCGAGTGCGGCATTCCGCGCAACGACGACTTCAACGGCCCCGAGCAGGAAGGCGCGGGGCTCTACCAGGTCACGCAGTTCCACGGCGGTGCGAAGAACGGCGAGCGCTGCTCGGCCGCCGCGGCCTACCTGCACCCAGTGATGGACCAGCGCCCCAACCTCTCGGTGCTGACCGGCACGCAGGCCCTGCGCGTGGTGCTCGAAGACCGGCGCGCCGTGGGCGTGGAAGTGCGGCGCGGCGGCAACGTCGAAACGATTCGCGCGCGCCGCGAGGTGGCGCTGTGCGGCGGCGCCTTCAACTCGCCGCAGCTGCTGATGCTCTCGGGCATCGGCGACCCCGACGAACTCGCGCGCCACGGCATCGAAGTGCGGCATGCGCTGCGCGGCGTGGGGCAGAACCTGCAGGACCACTGCGACTTCATCGTCGCCTACAAATCGAAGCAGACCGACATGTTCGGCATCGGCCCGGTCGGCGGGCTGCAGCTGCTGAAAGCCATCACCCAGTGGCGCCGCGACGGCACGGGCCTGGTCGCCACGCCGTTCGCGGAAGGCGGCGCCTTCATCAAGTCGTCGCCCGAACTGCGCCGGCCCGACCTGCAGTTGCACTTCGTGATCGCGATCACCGACGACCATGCGCGCAAGCTGCACGCGGGCTTCGGCTTCTCATGCCATGTGTGCGTGCTGCGCCCCAAGGGCCGGGGCGACGTGCGCCTGACCGACGCCAGCCCCGACTCGGCGCCACGCATCGACCCGCGCTTCCTGGCCGACCCGGAAGACATGGCGCTGCTGCTGCAGGGCGTGAAGAAGACGCGCGAGATCATGCGTTCGCCCGCGCTCGAAAAGTACCGCCACCGCGAGGTCTACACCGCCGACGCCCACACCGACGCGCAGCTCGAACAGCACATCCGCGCGCGCGCCGACACCATCTACCACCCGGTAGGCACCTGCAAGATGGGCGTGGATGCGATGGCGGTGGTCGACCCGCAACTGCGCGTGCACGGCATCGCGGGCCTGCGCGTGGTCGATGCCTCGGTGATGCCGACGCTGATCGGCGGCAACACCAATGCGCCGACGGTCATGATCGCGGAGCGCGCGGCCGGCTGGATGCGCGGGCCTGTCGCCTTCGCGCAACCCGCTACGGCAGTGCCGTCGATGACCCTCGCACCATGAGTTCGCCGGGCAGCAACAGCTGACGCGGCGCCGCGTCGAGCCCGCGCAGGCGCTCGATGAGGCAGGTGGCGGCGGCGCGGCCGATCTCGTCGGTCGGCTGCGCCACCGTGCTCAGGCCCGGCCCGATGAGCGAGGCCCATTCGGGATCGTCGAAGCCCACGAAACCCAGGTCGGCCCCGAAGCGCCAGTCGAGCCGCGCCATGGCCTGCGCCACGCGCAGCGTGACCACGGCATTGCCCGCGACCACCGCCGCGCGGCGGCCGCGCTTGGCGCGCTGGCGCAGTGCGCGCAAGGCCTCGTCGAGCGCGTCGTTCTCGCCCTCGACCGATTCGAAGACCTCGCCCGCCACGCGCGGCTCGTGCGCGGCCACGCAGGCGCCGAAAGCGGCCGTGCGCTCGCGCCGCGAGCTGACGCCCTTCTGCGGCTCGGTGACGTACAGCAGCTCGCGGTAGCCGCCCTCGACCAGGTGGCCGCAGGTGTCACGCATCGCGGCGTGGTTGTCGAGCGAGACGAAGTCGGTGTGCATGCCCGTGTGCCGGCGGTCGACCAGCACGGCGGGCTTGCCGTGCAGCGTGACCGCGTCGACCACGTTGCTGCCGCGCCCCAGC
The DNA here is from genome assembly GCF_002754375.1 of Variovorax sp. 54. Classification (NCBI taxonomy): domain Bacteria; kingdom Pseudomonadati; phylum Pseudomonadota; class Betaproteobacteria; order Burkholderiales; family Comamonadaceae; genus Variovorax; species Variovorax sp. 54. The sequence goes on along the minus strand of NZ_PEFF01000001.1, from coordinate 5,741,498 downwards.
GTGTTGAGGATGAAGCCGTCGACCTGGTAGCCCGCGAGCGCATTGATGGCCTCGCGCTCGCGTTCGCTCTCGTTGCCGAGGTTGAACAGCATCACGAGGTAGCCGGCGTCCTGGCAGGCCTTCTCGGCGCCGCGCAGCACGGCCACCGAGTACGGGTTGGTGATGTCGGCCACGATCAAGCCGATGAGCCGAGAGCGGCCATGGCTCAGCGCCTGCGCCATCGGGCTGGGCGAGTACGCCAGCTTGGCGATGGCGGCCTCGACGCGCGTGGCGATGTCGGGGCTCAGCAGGCGCTCGCGGTGGTTCAGGAAGCGCGAGACGGTGGCCTTGGAGACGCCGGCCGCCTCGGCGACGTCGGCGATGGTGGCGCGGCCGGAGGGTTTCATGGTCTGCCCCCGAAAGGCGAAAAACGCGGTGGGCGGCTTTGGCTCCCTCTCCCCTTGGGGAGAGGGTTGGGGTGAGGGCCGGCGGCACTAGTGCAGGCAGTGCTTAAGTGACGGCCGCTGCCCTCACCCCCGCCCTCTCCCCGAGGGGAGAGGGAGCAAGACAGGCCGGACCTTCGCAGCCGATGCCTCTGTGTTGCGCCTTCCCCTTCCGGGGGAAGGTTGGGATGGGGGCAGGCAGAGCGCTCAATGGATGCGCCGCTGGCCCCCACCCCCGCCCTCCCCCGGGAGGGGAGGGAGAAAAGCGGGATCGCAGTCATGCTCCGGCCGTGTCGTACGGCGCCGTCGGCTTCTCACCCGCCAGCACTTGCAGCAGGTTGGTCGTCGCCAGCTCCGCCATCGCGTGCCGCGTCTCATGCGTCGCCGAGCCGATGTGCGGCAGCGGCGTCACACGCGGGTGCGTGCGCAGCGGCGACTCAGCTGGCAGCGGTTCCTTCGCGAACACGTCGAGCCCTGCTGCGCGCAAGGTGCCGTGGTCGAGCGCCTCGAGCAGCGCGGCTTCGTTCACGGTGGCGCCGCGGCCGCCGTTGATGAACGACGCGCCCGGCTTCATGCGTGCAAAGAAGGCGGCATCGATCATGCCGCGCGTGGCGTCGGTCAGCGGCAGCATCGCCAGCACGATGTCGGCACGCGCGAGCAGGTCGTCCAGCGGCGTGTGCGTGGCGCGGCCTTGCAGTTCGGGCGCCTGCGCGGCCAGGTCGACCGCGCGACGCGAGTGATAGAGCACCGGCATGCCGAAGCCCAAAGCGGCACGGCGCGCCACGGCCTGGCCGATGCGGCCGAAGCCGAGGATGCCCAGCGTCTTGCCGTGCACGTCGGTGCCGAAGAACTCTTCGCCGATGTTCTTCGTCCAGCGGCCTTCGCGCACGAGGTTCGACAACTCCACCACGCGGCGCTGCGTGGCCATGAGGATCGCGAACACGGTGTCGGCGACCGTTTCAGTCAGCACGTCGGGCGTGTGGCACAGCACGATGCCGCGCTGGTGCAATTCAGCCAGTGCGTAGTTGTCGACACCGACCGACACGCTCGAAATCACCTCGAGCTGCGGCGCCGCATCCAGCAGCGCGGCGTCGACGTTGTAGCTCGAACCGATCAGGCCGTGCGCGGTGGCAAGTGCAGCGGCAAAGGCCTCGGGTTCCTTGCGTGGATCGGCCACGGTGACGTGGTGCACCGCCTGCAGGCGCGCGAGCTGGTCTTCGGGCAGGGGCCGGAACACCAGCACATTCTTCTTCGTCATCAGAGCCCCGCTTCTTCGAGTTGCGCCCGCGTCGGCAGGCCTTCGGTGTCGCCGAGCACCTGCACGGCGCGCGCGCCGATCCAGGCGCCGCGACGCACTGCGTCGGGCACGCGCTTGCCCTCGAGCAGCGCGCTCACCACGCCGGCCGCAAAGCCGTCGCCCGCCCCCACGGTGTCGATCACTTCCTTCACAGGGAAGCCGGCTACATGGCCGGTGCCGGCCACGTCGCTGTCGTAGTACGCGCCGGCCGCGCCGAGCTTGACGACGACCAGCTTCGCGCCGCGTTCGCGGTAGAACTTCGCGACGTCTTCGGGCTTGTCGTGGCCGGTGAGCAGCAGGCCCTCTTCGATGCCGGGCAGCACCCAGTCGGCGCGCGAGGCGAGTTCGTTCACCCAGTGGCGCATCGTTTCGGTGGACGACCACAGCGTGGGCCGCAGGTTGGTGTCGAACGAGATGGTGCGGCCGGCCGCGCGCATCACGTCCATGGTCTTGAGCGCGGCCTGCAGGCTGGTCTCGGAGATGGCCGCGAACACACCGGTGGCATGCAGGTGGCGCGCCGAGCGCAGCCAGGCTTCGTCGACGTCGGCCGGGCCCATGTGGCTCGCAGCCGAGCCCTTGCGGTGGTATTCGATTGGCGGGTCGCTGCCGTCGGTGACGCGGCCCTTGAACTGGAAGCCGGTGCGCTGCGTCGCGTCGGTGATCACGTGCGAGCAGTCGATGCCTTCGGCGCGCATCGCGGCCAGCAGCGCGCGGCCCATCGAATCGGTGCCCAGGCGGCTGGCCCAGCCCACCTTGAGGCCGAGGCGCGACAGGCCGATGGCCACGTTGGTCTCGGCGCCGGCGGTGCGCTTGTGGAACGCCTCTGCATCTTCCAGCGGGCCGGGCCGGTCGGCCACCAGCAGCAGCATGGCTTCGCCGAACAAGGCGACATCGAAAGCGGTGGGTTCCGTCATGTGTGTGTTCCTACGCCCGTGCGGCGCGGATGAAGTCGATCTGCGTGCGGGTGACGGCCAGCAGGTCGTCGCCCACGAGCGGGTATTCGATGGCGTGCGGCACGTCGGCCGGCAGTGCGCGCAGCACCGCGCGCCACGGCGCGACCGAGTCGCCCAGAGGCACCGCCACCCACTTGTGCGGCAGGCGCTGCGCGCCCTTGCAATGCACATAGCGCACGCGGTGGCCGAGCGCCTGCGCGGCCTGCAGCGGGCACTCGCCGAGCCAGTGCCAGTTGCCCATGTCGAAGGTCATGCCCAGCGACACGCCGGCGCGGTCGGCCACGTCGAAGAAGGTCTGCAGCGCGGCCAGCGTGCCGGCGCGCACGGTCTGGTCGTTCTCGATCAGCAGCTCGACGCGAGTTTCGGCCAGCGCGACCTTCAGGCCCCAGAGCGAACCGTGCGACGACGGCTGGAAGTCGCCGATGGCCATCTTGAGCCGCTTTGCGCCCACGCGCGTGGCGGCGGCGATGCCGCGTTGAAGCGCGGCGCTGTCGAGCCAGCCGCCTCCGGCCCACAGGCCCTCGGGGCTGGAGTACACGGACGCAAGACCGTTCAGCGCGGGCAGTTCGGCCTCGGCGTCGCGCAGCATCTCGCCGCGCACTTCCACCGAATCGGCGCCTGCGGCGCGCGAGAGTTGCGAGCACCAGAGCTGGCCGTGCCGCCCCACCTCGGCCGCACCGAAGGACGACAGAGAAATCAGGACTTCGAAGGCCATCAGTGGGCTTGGTGCGAGCTGAGAATCTGACCCAGGAACTGGCGCGTGCGCTCGTCCTTGGGGTTGCCGAAGAACTCCTGCGGCGGTGCCTGCTCGACGATCTTGCCGTCGGCCATGAAGATCACGCGGTCGGCCACGCTGCGGGCAAAGCCCATCTCGTGCGTGACGCACAGCATGGTCATGCCGTCTTCGGCCAGGCCGATCATGGTGTCGAGCACTTCCTTGACCATCTCGGGGTCGAGCGCCGAGGTGGGCTCGTCGAACAGCATGATCTTGGGCGACATGCACAGCGCGCGCGCAATGGCCACGCGCTGCTGCTGGCCGCCCGAGAGCTGGCTCGGGTACTTCTTCGCCTGCTCGGGAATGCGCACGCGCGTGAGGTACTTCATGGCCACCTCTTCCGCCTGCGCCTTGGTCATGCCGCGCGAGCGCATCGGCGCCAGCGTGCAGTTCTCGAGGATGGTGAGGTGCGGGAACAGGTTGAACTGCTGGAACACCATGCCGACTTCGGCGCGCACCGCGTCGACGTTCTTGCCGCCCGCGGTGAGGTCGATGCCGTCGACCACGATGCGGCCCTTTTGCACCGTCTCGAGCCGGTTGATGCAGCGGATGAGCGTCGACTTGCCCGAGCCCGAAGGCCCGCAGATCACGATGCGCTCGCCCTGGCGCACCGACAGGTCGATGCCGGTCAACACCTGGAATTCACCGTACCACTTGTTGACCGCTTCCATGCGGATGATCGATTCCGTCGTCATGCCAGGATTTCCTTCAGCCTCTGTGAACCGTGGTGATTACTGCATCTTGGGCAGGTCGGCCTGCAGCCACTTCTGGTACAGCTTGTTCAGCTCGCCGTTGGCGGTGTTCTTCTGCACGAATTCGTTCACGGCCTTGGTCAGCTCTTCCTGGCCCGGACGCATCGCGATGCCCATCGACTGCTGCACCAGCGTGAACTTGTTTTCGAAGGTGTTGGCCGGCACGCGCTTGGCGATCTGCGCCGCCACGGTGACCGAGCAGCCAATCGCATCGACCTGGCCCGAGATCAGCGCCTGCATGGCCGAGGCGTCGTCGTCGAAGCGGCGGATCTCGGTGCCTTCGGGTGCGGCCTTGGTCACGGCCACGTCTTGCGTTGATGCGCGGGCCACGCCCACGCGCAGGCCCTTCAGGTCGCCAGCGGCTTTGATCGAGGTCTTGGTCGCGCCGTACAGCACGATGGTCGCGGCTGCGTAGGGCTGCGAGAACTGCACCTGCTTGGCGCGCTCGGGCGTCACGGCCAGCGAAGCGACCAGCAGGTCGACCTTGTTGGTCAGCAGGAACGGAATGCGGTTCGGGCCGGTGACCGGCACGATGTTGGCCTTGACGCCCCAGTCTTTCGCCAGCAGCTTGGCCACGTCGGCGTCGTAGCCGTCGGGCTGGTTCTTCGCGTCGGTGGTGCCGTAGGGCGGAAAGTCGACCAGCATGCCGATGGTGATCTCGCCCTTCTTCTTGATGTCGGCCACGGTCTGTGCGGACGCGAATGGTGCGAACACGGTCAGGGCGGCGCCGAGGCCCAGGGCGGCGAGCGCTGCGCGGCGGGTAGAGGTACGGGTCATGGGATGTGTCTCCTGAAAAAGAAAGGAAGCGACGAGAAAAACGAGGAACGGTCAGCGGGCCAACGCGAGAGCGCGCTTGCGCTCCATGCGCGCCGCGAGCAGCGACAGCGGCCAGCAGATCGCGAAGTAGATGGCGGCCACCACCGAGAACACGATGAGCGGCTGGAAGGTGGCGTTGTTGACGATCTGCCCGGCCCGCGTGATCTCGACGAAACCGATGATGGCCGCGAGCGACGTGCCCTTGATGATCTGCACCAGGTAGCCCACCGTGGGCGCCAGCGCGATCTTGAAGGCCTGCGGCAGCACCACGTCGCGCATGCGCGCCGCGTACTTGAGGTTGAGCGCCTGCGCCGCCTCCCACTGGCCGCGCGGAATGGCCTGGATGCAGCCGCGCCAGATTTCGCCGAGGAAGGCCGCGCTGTTCAGGATGAGCGCCACGCCCGCAGCCACCCACGGGTTGATGTCCAGCCCCAGCACCGGCGCGCCGAAGAACACCAGGAACAGCTGCAGCAGCAGCGGCGTGCCCTGGAAGATCTGGATGAAGGTGGTCGACACGGCGCGCGCCCACGTCGACTCCGACGTGCGCATCAGCGCGATGGCCAGCCCAAGAATGGCGCCGCCCACGAAGGCGATGGCCGACAGCGCAAGCGTCCACTTGGCCGCTTCGAGGATGAAAAGGAATTCGGGAAAACCGAAGGTGCGCATGGTGTGTGCTCCGTCCGTCGTGGTCAGTCAGTTACCGGCGGTCCGGGTAGTTGAGCGTGCGCTTGTAGATCAGCTTGAACATGGCCGAGAAGGCCAGCGCCAGCGCGAGGTAGATGGCAGCAACCACGATGTAGATCTCGAAGCTGCGGAAGGTCTGCGACTGCAGGTTGGCGGCCACCGAGGTCAGGTCGTCGGCCGAGATGACCGAGACCACCGCCGAACTCAGCATCAGCAGGATGAACTGGCTCGTGAGCGCCGGGTAGATCGCCTTCAGCGCGGGCTTGATGATCACGAAGCGGAAGATTTCCCAGGGCTTGAGGTTGAGCGCGCGGCCCGCCTCGATCTGCCCCTTGGGAATCGACTCGATGCCCGCGCGGATGATCTCCGTGGCGTAGGCGCCGAGGTTCACCACCATGGCCACCAGCGCGGCCGTTTGCGGCGACCAGCGCAGGCCGATGGCCGGCAGCGCGAAGAAGAAGAAAAACAGCTGCACGATGAACGGCGTGTTGCGGATCACCTCGATGTACGCATTGACGATGAAGCGCAGCCAGCCCGGCCCCGAGGTCTTGCCCCAGGCGCAAAAAATGGCGACCACCAGCCCCAACAGGGTGGCGATGAGCGAGAGCTGCACCGTGATCCACGTGCCCTTGAGCAGCAGCGGCCAGGCGGCAAAGACGGCTTCGAATTGGAACTGGTAGTTCATGGTGGAGCGGGCACGGAAAGCCGTGCGCGGACCCTGAAAGGAATGCTTGCAGCTTAAATGAAACCGGTTTCAGCCCTAGCTAGGGATTCCCCTAGGTGGGCGTTTTGACCCACCCGCCTGCCTACACTGGCGCGATGCCGAACCCCCATGCGGACCCCGTGGAACCCACCTCTCTCCCGGCAAGCACCCCGGCCACCGGCCCCGTCGTGCAGCATTTCCGGCAGGCGCTGCTCTGGCCCTTGCGCCTCGTGCCGGCGCCCGGCGCGGCGCCTTCGCACCACGGCCCCTGGCACGTGCTGCGCGACATGGGCGAGGCCTCGCCCTGGCGCGAGGAGGTCGACGAATACACCGGCGACAGCGGCCGCTTTCACGAGCGGCACTACAACGAGTTCGTGAGCTTCCTGCCGTACGTGCAGCGCTTCCTGTACGGCGAAGGCCGATCGCGCAGCAGCAGCAGCAGCAGCAGCAGCACCAGCGACGGCACGGGCAACGACGGCGACTCGCCGATGCGCGTGTTCCGCCGCCGCGACATTGCGTCCGTGCGGCTGGTGGCCCGGCCCGGCGAGGCCCCTATCACGCTCGACGTGATTCATTGCGACCTGTACTTCTTCTTCGACATCGACGTGGTGCTGCTCAACCTCGAGGTCGGCACCGACCACCTGAGCCTCGCGCAGGCGCAGGACATTCTTTACCGCTTCGGCCGTGCCTACCCTTCAGGCTGGGAGGCCGATGGCGCCGCCCTGCACTGCATGGCCAGCGTCGAGTGGCTGGGTGCCGACGGCCGCGTGCTCGCCGCCTCCGACGCGCAGCAGCGCGACGCCTTCCTGTCGCACGTGGCTCAGCACCGCGCGCCACGCATTGCCGCGCACTGGGCCTACCTGATGCAGCCGCTGGTGAGCGACCATTCGGACGACCCCGGCGTGCTGCGCTACCGCCAGATCGAGTACTACCGCATGCCGGTGATGGCCTACCTGTCGCTCGACGATCCGCGCCGCCTCACGCGCGACGACTTCGTGCGGCTCGCATTGGTCACGGGTGCGGGCGGGGCCGATGCCCACCTGCCCTACGCCGAGCACCATCTGGCCGACTTCGAGCACAAATACTGCTACGACCGCTTCTGGGTGAACGCGGGTGCCGCCCCCAACACGCGCTACCTGTGCAACGGCCACGCCCTCATCGTGGTGGGCGACGCGCGCTCCGAGTTCTTCTGCTGCCGCGACCGCGGCGTGCTCGCGCAGTTCAGGCACCAGCACTTCCTGCTGTTCCTCATCGCGCACTTCCAGAAGGCCTCGCTGCTGATGTTCTCGGACCAGCTGGTCGAGGCACTCAAGAAACTCAACATCCGCAGCACGCCGAGCGTGAAGCAGTTCAAGCGCGCCATCCGCGCAAGCTTCGAACGCTTCCTGCGCTTCACGCACCGCTACTGGTTCCACGAAATCTCGGAGCAGGCGCAGGTGCGCGCGCTCTCGCACATGTGCGCCACGCACCTGCGGCTCGACCCGCTGTACGACGAGGTGAAGGCGCGCATCGCCGACATGAACACCTACCTCGACGCCGACAGCCTGCGCCGGCAGGCCAGCACCGTCGTGCGGCTCACGGTGGTCACGCTGTTCGGCCTCATCGGCACCGTGACGACCGGCTTCCTCGGCATGAACCTGCTGGCCGAGGCCGACGCGCCGCTGTGGCGCAAGGCGATCTGGTTCGGCGTGGTGTTCGTGCTCACCACCTGGCTCACGATCTACACGATGGTGAAGTCGCAGCGGCTGTCGGACTTCATCGATGCGCTGTCGAACGACAAGCTGAGTTTGCGGGGCAAGCTGGCGGCGCTGGCGCGGGTGTGGCGGGCGGGGGCGGACTGACGCATCGGCGGCACCGCGCAGGGCCGGTGTGAAGAACTGAGGTCTTTTGCCATCGGAACGGTGCGATGCGCACTCGCGCTGCGGCGTCGTTGATTTCTACCATGGGCACTCACAAAGAGACCCTGCATTCGCGGGTCCGACGGAGACAAACCCATGCTTCCACAGCTTCACCGCCATCGCTGGATGGACGAAGAAATCGACGCCTTCCGCGAGCAGGCGCGCCGCTACATCGCGGCCGAACTCTCGCCGCACCTGGACGGCTGGCGCCGCCAGGGTTTCATTCCGCGGGAGGTCTGGCGTCCGTTCGGGGCCATGGGCTTCCTGCTGCCCGAAGTGGACGAGGCCTATGGCGGCGCAGGCGCCTCGCCGGCGTACCAGATGGTGGTGCAGGACGAACTGGCCAAGGCCGAGTTTCCCGCCAACACCGGCGTGCACAACCTCGCCGCGCACTACATCCTCGACTACGGCACCGAGGCGCAAAAGATGCGCTGGCTTCCGAAGCTCGCCAGCGGCGAGATGCTGGCCGGCATCGCGCTCACCGAGCCCGGCTGTGGATCGGACCTGAAGGCGCTGCGCACCCGTGCCCGGCGCGACGGCGACCACTACGTGATCGATGGCGCCAAGACCTTCATCACCAACGGCTTCACGGGCAACCTGCTCGTGGTGGCGGTGCGCACCGGCGAGGCGGGCAGCCGCGGCGTGTCGCTGGTCGTGCTCGAGACCGACAACCTGCCGGGCTTTCGCGTCGGCCGGCGGCTCGAAAAGCTGGGTCAGCACGCATCGGACACGGCCGAGATCTTCTTCGACGGCGTGCGCGTTCCGGCCGACCACCTGCTTGGCGGCAAGGAGGGCGACGGCTTCATCCAGCTCATGAGCCAGCTGTCGTATGAACGCCTGTTCCTGTGCGTTCCGGCCGCCGCGGTGATCGAGCGCGCGGTGGAGCTGACGGTGCAATACACGCAGCAGCGCAAGGCCTTCGGGCAGACGGTGTTCGATTTCCAGAACACGCGCTTCAAGCTCGCCGAGTGCGCCACCATCGCGCACGTGGTGCGCACCTTCGTCAACGACTGCATCCAGCGCATGGTCGACGGCACGCTCGACCAGGAAGCCGCCTACATGGCCAAGCTGTGGTGCACCGAGCAACAGGGCAAGGTGACCGACGAATGCCTGCAGCTCTTTGGCGGCTACGGCTACATGGTCGAGTACCCGATCGCGCGGATGTATGCCGATGCGCGCGTGCAGCGCATCTACGGCGGCACCAGCGAGATCATGAAGGACCTGATCGCGCGAAAGCTCGTGGGATGACGCCGGGCCGACGGGGCGGCAGACGCGCGATCTAAGATCGCGCCCACCCTGCTCCATGCCCAAGGCCCGCGAATGCGCATTGCCATCGTCTCCGACATCCACGGAAATCTCCCCGCCCTCGAAGCCGTGGTCGAGGACATCGCCCGCCGCGGCGCGGATGCCATCGTCAATCTGGGCGACAGCCTCTCCGGTCCGTTGATGCCGCTGGAGACCGCGCAGTTCCTGATGGCGCAGGACTGGGTCCAGCTGGCCGGAAACCACGAACGCCAGCTTCTCTCCTTGCCTGCCGGAGGGCGCGGCCCGTCCGACGCGTTCGCGCATGCGCGGCTCGGCGCGAAGGAGTTCGAATGGATGGCGTCGCTGGTGCCCCACCTTCGCTTCAGCCCTGAGGTTGTGCTCTGCCACGGCACGCCGGCCAGCGATCTCGAATACTTTCTGGAGACCGTGGAGCCCGCGAATTTCCGTGCGGCCACGCTGCAGGAAATCGATGCGCGCCTCGGCCACGTCGAGGCCGGGCTGATCGCGTGCGGCCACACGCATGTGCCGCGCGCGGTGCACGCCTCCAGCGGGCCATTGATCGTCAACCCGGGCAGCGTCGGCCTGCCGGCGTATGCCGACATCCATCCGCATCCGCATGCCGTCGAGACGGGTTCGCCGAATGCGCGCTATGCCATCGCCGAGCAGCGCGAGGGTGGCTGGACCGCCCGGCTGGTTTCAGTGCCCTACGACCACACGGCCATGTCGGCGCTGGCGCTGAAGCACGGGCGGCCCGACTGGGCCCATGCCCTGGCGACCGGGCGCATGTCTTAAAGATCGATCTGCGCGCTGTCGATCGCGCGGATCGGCACGCCGAAGCTCGTGATGTCCGACAGCGTCGCGTTGTGGTGCGCGCGGATGAAGGCGCCCTTGGCGTGCGGTTTGTCGTGCGAGGTATGCGCGTCGGCCGCCAGCACCACCTCGTAGCCCAGTGCGGCGGCGCGGCGCACGGTCGTGTCCACGCAGAACTCCGACGAATAGCCGCAGACCACCACGCGCCGCACGCCCTGCCCCGACAGCCAAGCTTCGAGCGGCGTGCGCAGGAACGAATCGGGCGTGGTCTTGCGCAGGCGGGCGTCGGCTGGCGTCACCTGCAAGGCATCGGCCAGCTGCCAGCGCTCGGAATCGAATTCCAGGTCGATGGCGTTCTCGTGCTGGATGAAGGCCACCGGCGCGCCGGCCGCGCGGGCCCGCGCCGTGAGTGCGTTGATGCGCCCGATGACCGCTTCGGACTCGTACGGCCGGGGCGGATCGCCGCAAAGGCCGCGCTGCATGTCGATGACGAGGATGGCAGTTTTCATGGCGATGAAGGGCTGTGGACGTGGATCGCCGGAGTATGCCGCCGACCCGCGGATTGCCCCCGCCCGCCGAATGTTTCTGTCGCTGAAACCATTGAAAGGCCAACTCCCGCTAGTCTCGCGCCTCAAGACCAACACACATCAAGAGGGCTTCCCATGGCTGACGAATCGGATTCGCAAGGCGCTTACTTACCCCGACTGCTGCGCCGCGGTGCCGTGCTCGCCACGGCGGGTTGCGCCTTCGTCGCAGGCTGCAGCACGGCCGGTGGCGGGGAAACGCCCTATGAGAAATCGCCGCAGTTCAAGGGCGGCGTGTTCCAGAACATGCCCAACCCCGAGTTGCTGCCCGCCGCCAGCACGTGGCGCATCTGGTCGCGCTTCATCGTCGGCAGCAAGGTCGACACCGTGCCCGCCGATCCCATTCCGGTGCGCGCCCTGACGCCCCAGGCACTCGACGCGCTCGCGACCGATGCCAATCACGTCGTACGCCTGGGCCACTCGTCGCACCTGCTGAAGCTCAAGGGCAAGTACTGGCTCATCGACCCCGTGTTCAGCGAGCGCGTCTCGCCCTTCACGTGGGTCGGGCCGAAGCGCTTTCACAAGCCGCCGATCCAGCTGGAGCAGCTGCCGCCGATCGAGGCCGTGATTCTTTCGCACGACCACTACGACCACCTGGACGTCTCCACCATCGAGTACCTCGCCACCCGCGTGCAGCGCTACTTCGTGCCGCTGGGCGTGCGCGCCCGGCTCGTCGAGATGGGCGTGCCCGCCGAGCGCGTGACCGAGCTCGACTGGTGGCAAGGCGGCGAGCATGCGGGCGTGAAGCTCACGGCCACGCCGGCGCAGCATTTCTCGGGCCGCGCGGTCACGCTGACCGACCGCGACCGCACGCTGTGGGCCTCGTGGGTGGTGCAAAGCGGCGATCAGCGCATCTTCTACAGCGGCGACTCGGGCTACTTTCCGGGCTTCAAGCAGATCGGCGAACGCTTCGGCGGCTTCGACCTCGCGCTGATGGAAAACGGCGCCTACGACGCCTACTGGCCCGGCGTGCACATGACGCCCGAACAGAGCGTGCAGGCCTTCGAAGACCTGCGCGGCAAGGTGCTGTACTCGGTGCACAACAGCACCTTCGACCTGGCCTTTCACACCTGGCACGACCCGCTGGACCGCATCGCCGACCTGGCGCAGGCGAAGAAGATCGACCTGGCCACGCCGGTGATCGGCGAGGTGCTCACGGTGGGTCAGGCGCGCACCAACGTGCGTTGGTGGGCCGGGCTGAAGTGAGCGCGCCGTCCTCCACGCGCCGGTGAATATTTCGATTGTTGCTCGCCACTTTTAAAAGGTTTACGGACGGTTAACTGGTCATCGGTTCAATCGCTTCACCGCCGCGACGACTCCCTCGAAGGAAGCGCCGGCCGGGAAGCCAGATCGTCTGCAAGGCAGCAGCCACAGGGAGCACGACGACAACAGGAACCGGTGCGACGTGAGGCCCCGTCACCGCGGTAGAAGCAACCACCCTTCGGAGGCGCCTGGACATTGGTTCGAGCACTTTCGAAGGGTGCGCGCGCACCACGGCGCATGCCGCTCCGCGCCGATGACCACCGATGCCGGTAGCACCCGCGCACAGTGCCTGCGCGAGGGGTGTCAGGACGCATCGAACCTGTCATCATCGAATCCCGCTCACTGCTTCCGCTCTCGACGATGCCCCTTGCATCCCTGCTCACGAAACGACGCCCGCGCATCTGGCTGCTGGCAGTCGTTCTCGGCATGGGCCTCGCCGGCAGCGCACTCGCGACCCACGGCGACCCTGGCAAAGGCCCGCGTGTCGGCGTGCTTGTCAGCGATCTGCGCAACCCCTTCTTTGCCCACATCGCCCGCGCAGTGGAAACGACGCTGGCCGACGGAAGGCAGCGCGCCGCGCACATCACCGTCGTGTCGAGCGGGTTCGATCCGCAGCGGCAGGACGAGCAGCTCAAGGAAATGATCCGCCAGCGCGTGCAGCTCGTGATCGTGACGCCGGTCGATTCGACCAGCCTCAACGCCCGCGTCGCTGAGGCGCGCGCGGCCGGCATCAAGGTCGTGGCGGTCGATGCGCTCGTGCAAGGCGCCGATGCGGCCGTGGTGACCGACAGCCGCGCGGCGGGCAAGCTGGCCTGTGAACATCTGGTGCGCACGCTCGGCGGCAAGGGCGAAGTGGCGATCATCGACGGCCCCCCGAACACTGCGGCTGTCGGCCGTGTGAGCGGCTGCCGCGAAGCACTGGGCGCCGCGCCCGGCGTGCGTGTCGTGCCGATGGCATTGAACGGCGGTGCCACCAAGGACGGCGGCGTCGAGCAGATGACCCGGCTGCTCGCACAGCACCCGAAGCTGTCGGGCGTGTTCGCCATCAACGACCTGTGCGGCATCGGCGCGGAAATGGCGGCCCAGGTCGCGGGGCGCCGCGACATCGTCATCACGGCGATGGATGGCTCGCCGGAGGTGGTGCAACGCCTGCGCGACCCGTCCACACTGATCGCCGGCAGCGCGACGCAGTCGCCCGCGTTGATGGGCCAACGGGCGGCCGAGATCGGGTTGAAGCTGCTGGCAGGCCAGGCGCCGCCGCAGCAGCGCGTGCTGCTGTTGCCGTCGAAGCTCGTGACGCGCGAGAACGTCGGCGGCTACGAGGGCTGGTGAGCCCTCCCGCCGACCGACTTACTTGCCTTCCTGCTCGCGCCGCTCGCGCGCGCGGCGCACCTGACGCGTCTCGTTGGCCTGCGCGATGGCGCGGTCTTTCGCGCGCCGCTTGCCCTGCCGCTTCTCGCGCATGCGGCGCCCCAGGATGTAGCTGCCGAAGCCCGTGACCACGGCGAGGATCACGCCGAGGATGCTGATGTCGATGCCGCCCAGCATCAGAGCACCCGCAGCACGCTTGCCGGCGTGAACCCGAGGTCGGCCACCTTGCCCTTGCGCCCGCGCGTGCCCATCGCGTTGTTGAGCGATCGGATCTCGAGCGTTTCTTCGCGCTCCTTGCCGCCGCGGGCGACGCCTTCGATGCGCACGCTGCGCGTGTAGGCCACCGCGCCGGCCAGCGTGTCCTTGGGCTCCAGGTCGATCAGCGTCAGGCCGCGACCACCCTTGGGCAGGCTCTTGAGTTCGGCGATGTCGAAGGTCAGGATGCGCTTGCCGCTCGAGGCGCAGGCCACGTGCGTGGCGGCCGGCATCGGCTCGGCCCCGCTCGCGCCACCCACCAGCGACGGACGGCACAGCTGCTCGCCCTCGCCCACGTCGATGAAGGCCTTGCCGCCGCGCTGGCGCGACATCATGTTCTCGACGGTGGCCATGAAGCCGTAGCCGCCCGTGTTGGCGAGCAGCACGCAGGCGCCCACCGGGCCCGCGAAGAAATGCGTGACGTGCGTGCCGGCATCGAGCTCGATGAGCGTGGTGACGGGCTGGCCGTCGCCGCGCGCGCCGGGCAGCGAGGCCACGGGCACGGTGTAGACGCGCACGCTCTTGTCCTTCGCGCTGCCGAAGACCAGCAGCGTGTCGACGCTGCGGCATTCGAAGGCGCCGTAGAGCGTGTCGCCCGACTTGAAGCTGTACTCGGGCGCAGTGCCTCCGTTGCCGGCCGCCTTCTCGCTGGCCCAGCCCTTCTGCGCGCGCACCCAGCCCTTCTGCGACACGATCACGGTGACGGGCTCGTCGACCACCTTCACCTCGGCCACGGCGCGCTTCTCGGCCTGGATGAGCGTGCGGCGCGGGTCTTCGAAGGTCTTGGCGTCGGCCTCGATTTCCTTCACCAGCAGGCGGCGCAGCGTGGCCGGGCTGGAGAGGATGTCTTCGAGTTTTTTCTGTTCCAAGCGCAACTCATCGAGTTGCTGCTGGATCTTGATGGCCTCCAGCCGCGCAAGCTGGCGCAGCCGGATTTCAAGAATGTCTTCTGCCTGGATGTCGCTGAGGTTGAAGCGCGCAATGAGCGCAGCCTTGGGGTCTTCGGCCGCGCGGATGATGGCGATGACCTCGTCGATGTTCAGCAGCACCAGCTGCCGACCCTCGAGGATGTGGATGCGATCCATGACCTTGTTCAGGCGGAACCGCGAACGCTTCTCGACGGTGATCTCGCGGAACGCGATCCACTCGTTGAGCATCTGGCGCAGCGACTTCTGCGTCGGCTTGCCGTCGATGCCGACCATCGTGAGGTTGATCGACGACGACGTCTCGAGCGAGGTCTGCGCGAGCAGCGTGGTCGCGAACTCGTCCTGGCTGATGCGCGAGGTCTTGGGCTCGAACACCAGGCGCACGGCGGCGTCCTTGCTCGACTCGTCGCGCACCACGTCGAGCATCGACAGCATCGCGGCCTTCAGTTGCGTCTGGTCGGCACTCAGTGCCTTCTTGCCGGCCTTGACCTTCGGGTTGGTGATTTCCTCGATCTCTTCGAGTACCTTCTGCGTGCTGACGCCCGGCGGCAGTTCGTTGACCACGAGCTGCCACTGGCCGCGCGCGAGGTCTTCGATCGTCCAGCGCGCGCGCACCTTGAGCGAGCCGCGGCCGGTGCGGTAGGCGTCGGCGATGTCGCTGGCGCCACTGATGATCTGCGCGCCGCCCGGGTAGTCGGGGCCGGGCACGATCGCCAGCAGTTCTTCTTCGCTGAGCTTGCCGTTCGACTTGATCAGCGCCACGCAGGCATCGGCAATTTCGCGCAGGTTGTGGCTCGGGATTTCGGTGGCCAGGCCCACGGCGATGCCGCTGGCGCCATTGAGCAGCGTGAACGGCAGCCGCGCGGGCAGCAGGCGCGGCTCTTCGGTGCTGCCGTCGTAGTTGGGAATGAAGTCGACCGTGCCTTCGTCGATCTCGTCGAGCAGCAGGCTGGTGATGCGCGCCAGGCGCGCTTCGGTGTAGCGCATGGCCGCGGCGCCGTCGCCGTCGCGGCTGCCGAAGTTGCCCTGGCCGTCGACCAGCGGATAGCGCTGCGAAAAGTCTTGCGCCATGCGCACCAGCGCGTCGTACGCGGCCTGGTCGCTGTGCGGGTGGAAGCGGCCAAGCACGTCGCCGACGACGCGCGCGCTCTTCACGGGCTTGGCGCCCACGGTGCCGTTGGTGCCGCCGAAGCCCAGGCCCATGCGCGACATCGAGTACAGGATGCGCCGCTGCACCGGCTTCTGGCCGTCGGACACATCGGGCAGCGCGCGGCCCTTGACCACGCTCAGGGCGTATTCAAGGTAGGCGGTCTGCGCGTAGTCGGCCAGCGTGAGGGTGGTGTCGCCGTCGGTGGGGCCTGCAAGGTCGAGCGGAGGTTGAGAGTCGTCCATGAAGAAGAGAGAAAGAAAACAGTTGCGTGGGGCTGCGTGCGTGGTGCGCTCAGCCCGAAGTGAAAGAGGGGTGCATCGCGGTCTTCGGCGTCAGGACAACGGAGACGGCGGCGAAGCGTCGCCCGGCTCGGCTGCGCCGGTCGGCACGTCGGACAGCTCGGGAACCTCGGGCATCGTCGGCACGTTGCGCGGCGACTCGGACGGCATATTGCCGCGGCCGATCGCGCCGCCCTTGGGCACCGACATCTCCATGCGGATGCGCCCCGGCGTCTTGCCGCCACCGCTGCTGCCCGTGCCGCTGCGCAGGTTGCCGCCCACCGTCACGGCCGAGGGCTTCAGGTACGCATACAGCTGCAGCACGGTCTGCACGTAGTTCTGCGTTTCCTTGTAGTTCGGGATCTTGTTGCCCGCCCGCTGCACCGCGCCCTCGCCCGCGTTGTAGGCGGCCAGTGCGAGCTCGATCTGCCCCGGGAACATGGCGATCAGGTCGCGCAGGTAGCGCGAGCCGGCGGCGATGTTGATGTGCGGGTCGAACAGCTTTTTCTCGATGGTGCCGCGCTTGTCCGTCGCCACGCCGTAGCGCTGCGCAGTGGCGGGCATGAGCTGCATGAGCCCCATCGCGCCCTTGGGCGAGACGGCCCTGGCGTCGAAGCCCGATTCGGTGGCGACCAGCGCCTGCAGCAGCTCGTAGTCGATGGCGTGCTTGCTCGACGCATCGCGCAGCGCCGACTTGGCGGTCTTGTAGCCGGGCGAGGCCTCGAACATGGCCAGCAGGTTCTGCGACGCCGACGACACCTTGCCGTCGAGCCGGCGGTTTATGCCGCCGCCACGGCCCAGCGGCGAAATGCCCTTGGCGGTGTCGAAGCTCTGGCCGCCCTGGAAGAAGATCTTGTAACGCTCGTCGACCTTCTCGGCCGCGAAGTGGGCCACGCCGTTGCTGTCGATGTAGCCGTAAATGTCGGCGGCGTGCGCGAGCCCCTGCTGCATGCACAGCAAAAAGACCAACCACAGCGAACGCTTGAAAACCGACATGCGTGTGAGAAGAAGGAAAGAAAAGGGAAAACTCAGACGTCGATGTCGACGTCGTCTGCGCGCAATTCCATGAGCTCGCGCCGCGCCGCCGCTTCGCCCTTGCCCATCAGCTTGGTGATCTCGCCCTGGGTGGACGAAAAGTCGAACCGGCCCAATTGGACCTTCATCAGGCGACGCGTGTCCGGATTGAGCGTGGTTTCCCACAATTGTTCCGCGTTCATTTCACCCAGGCCCTTGAAGCGGCTGATGCTCCAGGCGCCTTCGCGCACGCCATCCTTGCGCAATTTGTCGAGCGTGGCGGTGAGTTCGCCTTCGTCCAGCGCGTAGACCTTGGAGGCCGGCTTCTTGCCACGCGCGGGCGCATCGACCCGGAACAATGGCGGCTTTGCGACATACACGTGGCCGGCTTCGATGAGCTTGGGAAAGTGCCGGAAGAACAGCGTGAGCAGCAGCACCTGGATGTGCGAGCCGTCCACATCGGCGTCCGACAGGATGCAGATCTTGCCGTAGCGCAGGCCGCTCATGTCGGGCGTGTCAGTGGGGCCGTGCGGATCGACGCCCACGGCCACCGAGATGTCGTGGATTTCGGTGTTGGCGAACAGGCGGTCGCGCTCCACTTCCCAGGTGTTGAGCACCTTGCCGCGCAGCGGCAGGATGGCCTGGCTTTCCTTGTCGCGGCCCATCTTGGCGCTGCCGCCGGCGGAGTCGCCCTCGACCAGGAACACTTCGTTGTGGCTGATGTCCTTGCTCTCGCAGTCGGTCAGCTTGCCGGGCAACACGGCCACGCCGGAGCCCTTGCGCTTCTCGACCTTCTGGCCGGCGCGCTGGCGCGTCTGCGCGGCCTTGATGGCCAGCTCGGCCAGCTTCTTGCCGTAGTCGACGTGCTGGTTGAGCCACAGCTCGAGCGTGGGGCGCACGAAGCTGGACACCAGGCGCACGGCGTCGCGCGAATTCAGGCGTTCCTTGATCTGGCCCTGGAACTGCGGGTCGAGCACCTTCGCGCTGAGCACGTACGAGGCGCGCGCAAACACGTCTTCGGGCAGGAGCTTCACGCCCTTGGGCAGCAGCGAGTGCAGCTCGATGAAGCTCTTCACCGCGGTGAAGAGGCCGTCGCGCAGACCGCTTTCGTGCGTGCCACCGGCGCTGGTGGGAATCAGGTTGACGTAGCTCTCGCGCACCGGCTGGCCGTCTTCGGTGAAGGCCACGCACCAGTCGGCGCCTTCGCCTTCGGCGAAGTTGTCGGCGTTCTTGTCGGCATGGCCGCTGCCTTCGAACAGCGGAATGACCGGGTCGCCGTTGAGCGTCTGCATGAGGTAGTCGCTCAGGCCGCCCTTGTAGAGCCACTGCTGGCTTTCCCCGGTCTTCTCATTCACCAGCGTGACGCTCACGCCGGGCATCAGCACGGCCTTGCTGCGCAGCAGGTGCGTGAGTTCGCCCATGGGCAGCGCGGCGGTTTCGAAGTACTTGGCGTCGGGCCAGGCGCGCACGGTGGTGCCCTGCTTGCGCTCGCCCGCTTCGAGCTTGCGGATTTCGAGCGCCTCGATCACGTCGCCGGCGCTGAAGGCCAGCTTGGCGATCGAGCCTTCACGGTGCGAGGTCACTTCGAGGCGCTTGGACAGCGCATTGGTCACCGACACACCCACGCCGTGCAGGCCGCCAGAGAAGCTGTAGGCGCCGCCCGAGCCCTTGTCGAACTTGCCGCCGGCGTGCAGCCGGGTGAACACCAGCTCGACCACGGGCGCCTGTTCTTCAGGGTGCATGCCGAACGGAATGCCGCGGCCGTCGTCCTCGATGCTGACCGAGCCGTCGGTGTGCAGCGTGACCTTGATCTTCTTGCCGTAGCCCGCCAGCGCTTCGTCGGCGGCGTTGTCCAGCACTTCCTGAATGATGTGCAGGGGGTTGTCGGTCCGGGTGTACATGCCCGGGCGCTGCTTCACGGGCTCGAGGCCCTTGAGCACGCGGATGGAGCCTTCCGAATAGCCGGAAGCGGAGTCTGAAGATGTCTTGGGGGAAGTCGCCATGGGGGCGGATTGTAGTCAGTTGGGTTGAAATGACTGGATACCCATACAGGCACCGGCTTCGGTCTTTTCGCACATCAGGCGCTGATTTCTACGGGCGGGCCGAACATCCGCGCGCCCAGGAAGTCGATGAACGCCCGCAGCTTGGGCGACGGATGGCGCCCCGACGGCCACAGCACGCGGAACGCGATGGTACGGGGCCGCAGCAGATGGTCGGTCAGCACCGTCTGCAGCGTGCCCTCGGCCAAGGCAGCGCGCACGCTGAAGTCGGGCAGGCAGGCAATACCGCGCCCGCGCAGCGCAAAGCACAGGCGGGTCTCGATGTTGTTGCAGATCATCGAGACCGGCGGGCGCACCTCGCCGCCGTCGGGCCCGGGCGCCAGCGGCCAGACCTCCACCTTGCCCGTCGCCGGGTAGCGGTAGTGCAGGCAGGCGTGCCGGGCCAGGTCGTCCGGCGAGGCGGGCGTGCCGTGGCGCGCCAGGTAGCCGGGCGAGGCCACGAGCAGCTGCGAGAACTCGCCGAGCTGGCGCGACGACAGCCGTGAATCCGCGGGCTCGCCGGTGCGCACCACGGCGTCGAAGCCTTCCTCGATGACGTCGACGAGCCGGTCGCTGAAGTCGAGGTCGAGCTCGATCGCTGGGTAGGCGGCCATGAAGTCGGCCAGCACCGGCAGCACCAGCGAGCTGACCAGCGGCAGGCTCACGCGCAGCCGCCCGCGCGGCGCCTCGGCGGCGTGCGACAGCTCCTGCTCGGCGGCCTCGATCTCGGCCAGCACGCGGCGGCTGCGCGCCAGGAACAGCGCGCCCTCGGCGGTGAGCGTGATGCTGCGCGTGCTGCGGTGGAACAGGCGCACGCCCAGCCGCTCCTCGAGCCGTGCCACGCGCTTGCCCACGGCCGAGGCCGACACGCCGAGCGCGCGCCCGGCCGCCACGAAGCTGCGGGTCTCGGCGACCTGAACGAAGACGGCGAAGCCGCTGAGGCTGTCCATGGGGAATCTCCATTACGGACTTCGATGTCCGCATTGATCGGAACTGTAGCCGTCTTTATCCGAAGTCGGCTTCTTTCTATCGTGGGCCGCATGACCTTTCTCCTCGACATTTCCCCCACTTTTGCCCCGGCCTGGCCGGGCCCGGACCCATCGCGCATCGACGCCGCCATCGACCGCGCGCTTGCCGAACAGCGTCTGGTCGGCGCCGTGGTGCTGGTGCGCCACGGCGGGCGCCTCGTCCATCGGCGCGCCGCCGGACTGGCCGACCGCGAGGCCGGCCGGCCGATGCATGAGGACGCGCTGTTCCGGCTGGCCTCGGTGTCCAAGCCGATCGTCTCGACCGCCGCGATGGTGCTCGTGGACCAGGGCCGCCTGAGCCTGGACGATCCGGTGACGCGCTGGCTGCCGGACTTCCGCCCTCGCCTGCCTGAGGATGCTGGTGGCGGCGAAGCCGTCATCACGCCGCGGCAGCTGCTGACCCACACGGCCGGGCTGGGCTACCGCTTCTTCGAAAGCTCGGAGGACGGCCCGTACGCGCGCGCCGGCGTGTCGGACGGCATGGACCGCGACGAGGGCCTCACGCTGGCCGGCAACCTGCAGCGCCTGGCCGGCGTGCCGTTGCTGTACCCGCCCGGCACGGGCTGGCTCTATTCGCTGGCCATCGACGTGATTGGCGCGGTGGTCGAGGCGGCCAGCGGCCTGCCGCTGCCCGAGGCGGTGCGCACGCTGGTGACCGCGCCGCTGCAGATGCACGACACGGGCTTCGCTGCCGCACCCGGCGACCTGCGGCTCGCCACGCCCTACGTGAACGGCCCTGGCGCCACGCCGTCGCGACGCATGGACGGCCCCGTCGTGGCCACGCCGTTCGAGGGCGCTGTCGGCATCCGTTTCGATCCGGCGCGCGCCTTCGACGCCAGCGCCTGGCCCTCGGGCGGCGCCGGCATGGTCGGCAGCGCGGGCGACTTTTTGCGCCTGCTCGAAACACTGCGCACCGGCGGCGCCCCGCTGCTGCACGCCACCACCGTCGACGCGATGGGCCGCAACCACACGGGTGACTGGGGGCCGGCGGATGCGCCGGGCTGGGGCTTCGGCCTGGGCTTCTCGGTGCTGCACGACCCGCAGCCCACGCAGACGCCCGAATCGCCCGGCACCTGGCGCTGGGGCGGTGCCTACGGCCACGCCTGGTTCGTGGACCGGGCGCGCGGGCTGAGCGTGGTGGCCTTCACGAACACGCTCTATGAAGGCATGTCGGGCCGCTTCGTCACCGAACTGCGGGACGCCGTCTATGCGTGACACGACCTCTTCCTCCCGGCTGCCCCTCTCGGGCCTGCTGGCGCTGGCGGCTGGCGGCTTCATCACCATCCTCACCGAGGCGATGCCCGCCGGCCTGCTGCCGCAGATCGGCGCCGACCTGGGCGTTGCGCCCGCGCTGGTCGGCCAGCTCGTCACCGTGTACGCGCTGGGCTCGCTGGTGGCGGCCATTCCGCTGGTGGCCTTCACGCGCGGCTGGCGGCGACGGCCGCTGCTGATGGGCGCGATCGGCGGCTTCGCGGTGGTCAACACAGTGACGGCGCTGTCGCACGACTACACGCTGACGCTGGTCGCGCGCTTCTTCGCCGGCGTGTTCGCGGGGCTGCTGTGGGCGCTGCTGGCCGGGCACGCGGCGCGCATGGTGGCGCCGTCGCAGCAGGGCCGCGCCATTGCCGTGGCGATGCTGGGCGCGCCGCTGGCGCTGTCGCTGGGCATTCCGGCGGGCACGCTGCTGGGGGCGAGCGTTGGCTGGCGGCCGGCCTTTTTGATCATGTCGGCGCTGTCGGTGCTGCTGCTCGGCTGGGTGCGCTGGCAGGTGCCCGACTTCCCGGGCCAAGCCGCCGGACGCCAGCAAAGCGTGCGCCGCGTGTTCCTGCTGCCGGGCGTGCGGCCGGTGCTGGCCGTGATGTTCGCCTTCGTGCTCGCGCACAACATCCTCTACACCTACATCGCGCCCTTCCTGGCCCACGCAGGGCTCGGCGCGCAGGTCGGACGGGTGCTGCTGGTCTTCGGCGCGGCCTCGCTGGGCGGCATCTGGCTCACGGGCGTGCTGATCGACCGCTGGCTGCGCGTGCTGGTGCTGGCCGGCACGGCGGCCTTCGCGCTGGCGGCGCTGATGCTCGCCGCAGCGGGCGGATCGGCGGCGGGCGTGTACCTCGCGGTCGCGGCCTGGGGCCTGGCCTTCGGCGGCGCGGCAACGCTGTTCCAGACCGCCTCGGCCCAGGCGGCCGGCGATGCGGCGGACGTGGCGCAGTCGATGGTGGTGACGACCTGGAACCTCGCCATCGCGGGCGGCGGGCTGGCGGGCGGCCTGCTGCTGCAGGGCGGCGGCGCGGGCAGCCTGCCCTGGTCACTGCTTGCATTGCTGGTGCCGGGGCTGGTGCTCGCATGGCGGGCCTGCGAGCACGGGTTCCCGGGTGCGCGCGGCGCGGCAGCGGCGCCTGCGCGCTGACCACCACCTGAAACCGGAAGGCAGGCCGCGCGCCTGCCTTCTTTGTTTGATGCGGTACACGCATCGAAACCGCGCCCACAAATCATCAATGGCTTTGGCCGCCACGCCACCTGCCGCAGCAGGCATTTCGCTACATTCGTAGGATGCAAGCCGCCTCCCCCGCCCCCACCCTTTCGATCAAGCAGGTGCTGTTCTGCGGCGCCATGATCGTCACGCTCTCGATGGGCATCCGCCACGGCTTCGGCCTCTGGCTGCAGCCCATCACGCAGGCGCAGGACTGGAGCCGGCAGACCTTCTCGTTCGCGCTCGCGGTGCAGAACCTGTCGTGGGGCATCTTCGGCGTGTTCGCCGGCATGCTGGCCGACCGCTTCGGCGCGTTCCGCGTGCTGATCGGCGGTGCGATCTTCTATGCGCTGGGCCTGTTCGGCATGGCGCATTCGCCGACGCCGCTGCTGTTCACGCTGAGCGCGGGCGTGCTGATCGGCGCGGCGCAGGCGGGCTCGACCTACGCCGTGATCTACGGCGTGATCGGTCGGCAGATCCCGGCCGAGCGGCGCTCGTGGGCGATGGGCGTGGCCGCGGCGGCCGGTTCGTTCGGGCAGTTCCTCATGGCGCCCATCGAGGGCCGACTGATCGGCGCCTTCGGCTGGCAGACCGCGCTGGCGATGCTGGCAGTGGTGGTGCTCGTGATCATCCCGCTGGCTTTCGGCCTGCGCGAACCCAAGACGGCGGCGCTGGCCGGCCACCGCGACCAGTCGGTGCTGCAGGCCGTGGGCGAGGCCTTCCGCTACCCGAGCTTCGGGCTGCTGATGGCGGGCTACTTCGTGTGCGGCTTCCAGCTGGCCTTCATCGGCAT
Source organism: Variovorax sp. 54 (assembly GCF_002754375.1). NCBI lineage: Bacteria > Pseudomonadati > Pseudomonadota > Betaproteobacteria > Burkholderiales > Comamonadaceae > Variovorax > Variovorax sp. 54. The sequence goes on along the minus strand of NZ_PEFF01000001.1, from coordinate 5,717,954 downwards.
CCACATGCCGACCTACCTGCGCGACCAGAGCCTGTCGGCCGACGTGGCCGGCTACGCGCTGGCGCTCATCGGCCTGTTCAACGTGTTCGGCACCTACACGGTCGGCCTGCTGGGGCAGAAGCTGTCCAAGCCCAAGATCCTGGCGGCCATCTACCTGGCGCGGGCGGTGTCGATCGCCCTCTTCCTGCTGGTGCCGATCTCGCCGCTCAGCGTGTACGTCTTTTCGGCGGCGATGGGCTTCCTGTGGCTGTCGACCGTGCCGGCCACCAACGCCATCGTGGCGGGCATCTTCGGCGTGGCGCACCTGTCGATGCTCAGCGGCTTCGTGTTCCTGAGCCACCAGGTGGGCTCGTTCCTGGGCGTGTGGCTCGGCGGCTTCCTGTATGACACGACGGGCAGCTACAACATCGTCTGGTACATCTCGATCGCGCTGGGCGTGTTTGCCGCGCTGATCAACCTGCCGGTGAAGGAGAGCGCCATTGCGCGCGGGGTCCGGCCGGCCGCCGTGGCGGGCTGACCGCCTCTATCAAGGAAAACCGCCATGACACCCCGTGCGCGCAACCACTACCTGGCCCAGGCCGCCTGGCTCGCCGCCGTGCTGGCGGCGCTGGGCGGCGTGTTCGCGCTGTACGTGCATCCGGCGTTCCTGGTCACGCTGGTCGACCAGGTGTGGTCCTGTTTCTGAACAGGCAGCTATGAAAGATGTAGCAATTCCCGTGCATTCGAACACCACGCCCTCCGAATGGATCGTGCGCTGGTCGCACCTGCTCGCCCCGAACGCCACGGTGCTCGACGTGGCCTGCGGGTCGGGCCGGCACATGCAGTGGTTCGCCGGGCGCGGCCACGCGGCGACCGGTGTCGACCGCGCTCCCGAGGCCGTCGAAGCGGCCGGCGCCTTCGGGCGGGTGGTGGCGGCCGACATCGAATCGGGCCCCTGGCCCTTCGCGGCCCAGCGCTTCGGCGCGGTGGTCGTCACGAACTACCTCTGGCGCCCGCGCATGGCCGACATCGTGGCCGCCGTGGCGCCGGGCGGCGTGCTGCTGTACGAGACCTTCGCGGCCGGCAACGAAACCGTCGGCAAGCCCTCGCGGCCCGATTTCCTGCTGCAGCCGGGCGAACTGCTCGGGGCCTGCGCCAGCCTGCAGGTCGTCGCCTATGAAGACGGCTTCCTGCCGGAGCCGGCGCGCTTCGTCCAGCGCATCGCCGCTGTGCGGCCCGGCGAAGCAGCCGCGGGCGCCCCGCCGCGCCACTTCCTGAAGGCCAGCTGAGCTGGCCGACACAACTGTCTCCGGCCCGGCCGGAGTCAGTAGAATGGCCGCTTTCGTCCACCGACAAAGAGATTCCCTTGGAGCAACTGACAGGCAGCATCGTCGCGCTCGTCACGCCGATGCACGACGACGGCAGTGTCGACTACCCCGCCCTGCGGCGGCTCATCGACTGGCACATTGACGAAGGCACCGACTGCCTTGGCGTGGTCGGCACCACCGGCGAATCGCCGACGGTCGATGTGGAAGAGCACTGCGAAATCATCCGCGTATCCGTCGAGCAAGCCCGGGGCCGCGTGCCCGTGATGGCCGGCTGCGGCGCGAACTCGACCAAGGAAGCCATCGAGCTCGCCAAGTTCGCCAAAGGCGTTGGCGCCGACTCGCAACTCCAGGTCGTTCCCTACTACAACAAGCCCACGCAAGAAGGCCAGTACCAGCACTTCAAGGCCATCGCCGAAGCTGTCGGCGACCTGCCCGTCGTGCTGTACAACGTGCCCGGCCGCACCGTCGCCGATATGGCGCACGACACCGTGCTGCGCCTGGCGCAGGTGCCCGGCATCATCGGCATCAAGGAAGCCACCGGCAACATCGAACGTGCCCAGTGGCTCATTCGCGACCTGCCGAAGAACTTTGCCGTGTACTCCGGCGACGACCCGACCGCGGTGGCGCTCATGCTGTGCGGCGGCCAGGGCAACATCAGCGTCACGGCCAACGTGGCGCCGCGCAAGATGCACGAGCTGTGCGTGGCTGCGCTGGCCGGCGACGTGAAGCGCGCCATGCAGATCCAGTTCGAACTGATGCCGCTGCACCGCAACCTGTTCGTCGAACCCAACCCGATCCCGCTCAAGTGGGCCATGGCCCGCCTGGGTCTGTGCGGCGGCGCCCTGCGGCTGCCGCTCACGGAACTCGGCGAAGCAAGCCGCCCAGCGGTCGAGGGCGCCCTGCGCGCCACCGGCCTGCTCAAGGACTGACCGAGCTTCCCACCGATCACACCGGTTCCCGCCTGCCCTTCTCCCTGTTCGCAACAAGGTCAAGCAACCTTTTGCCGGAACAGTGCTCAGAGAGGGCGGGGCGCTGGGGCCCATCGATTGACCGAACCATTCCACCAAGGAAGACGACGTTGAAGAACATTTCGCGATTCGCACTGCTGGCCCTCGTTGCCAGCCTCGCCGCCTGCTCCGTCCTCGAGAGCGACAAGATCGACTACAAGAGCGCAGGCAAGGCCCCGACGCTCGAAGTCCCACCCGATCTCTCGCAGCTCTCGCGTGACAACCGCTACGCGGTGCCGGGCGGTGCCGTCACCGCCAACGCCTACCAGGCGGGCGTCGCGAACGCACCGGGCATTCCCACCGCCGTGGCCAACATCGGCGACGTGCGCATGGAGCGCTCGGGCACGCAGCGCTGGATCGTCATCAACCGCACGCCCGACCAGCTCTGGGAGCCTGTCAAAGACTTCTGGCAGGAAAGCGGCTTCCTGCTGACCACCGACCAGCGCAACCTGGGCATCATGGAAACCGACTGGGCCGAGAACCGCGCCAAGCTGCCGCAGGACATCATCCGCGGCACGCTGGGCAAGCTGGTCGACTCGGTCTACTCGACCGGCGAACTCGACCGCTTCCGCACCCGCCTGGAGCGCAACCCCAACGGCAGCACCGAGATCTTCATCAGCCACCGCGGCATGCAGGAGGTCTACAACAACTCCCGCCAGGACCAGACCGTGTGGCAGGCCCGCCCGAGCGATCCCGAACTCGAGACCGAATTCCTGCGCCGCCTGATGGTCAAGCTCGGCGTGACGCAAGAGCAGTCGAAGATCCTCGCTGCGACCACCGCAACGCCCAAGACCGCCACCGTGTCCACCATCGGCAACCAGCCGGTCGTGCAGATCAACGAAGGCTTCGACCGCGCATGGCGCCGTGTCGGCCTGGCCCTGGACCGCACCGGCTTCACCGTCGAAGACCGCGACCGCAGCGCCGGCATCTACTTCGTGCGCTATGTGACGCCGAACCCCGACAAGAAGGACGACGGCTTCTTCGGCAAGCTGTTCAGCAGCTCCAAGAAGGACGAAGCGCCGATCAAGTTCCGCATCTCGGTCAAGAGCCAGGGCGAAGCCACCACGGTCTCGGTCCTGAACGACGCCGGCGCGCCCGAAACCTCGGCCAACGCGCAGCGCATCGTCAAGGTCATCGCCGACGACCTGAAGTAAGCCCCATGCTCCGCTTCCGAAGCCTCGGCAGCGGCAGCACGGGCAACGCCGCGCTGGTCGAAGCGACGACCAGCGCCGGCCGCACCACCCGCCTCCTCGTCGACTGCGGCTTCGGCATTCGCCAGCTCGACCGGCGCCTGGCCCAGGCGGGCCTGGCCGCAGCGGACCTCGACGCCGTCTTCATCACCCACGAGCATGGCGACCACATCGGTTGCGCCCATGCCCTGTCGCTGCGCGACCGCATCCCGGTCTGGATGAGCAAAGGTACGTGGCTTGCCACCGGCGGCCGCGACTACGAAGGCCGCCTGCACCTGGCGCGCGACGACGCCGAGTTCACCGTCGGCGACCTCTGCCTGCAGCCCTTCACCGTGCCCCACGACGCGCGCGAGCCCCTGCAGCTGCGCTGCACCGACGGCAACCGCACGCTGGGCGTGCTGACCGACCTGGGCCACGCCACCAGCCATGTGCTGGCCCGGCTGCGCGGCGCGCACGCGCTGCTGCTGGAGTTCAACCACGACAGCGACCTGCTCGCCGGCTCGGCCTACCCGGCGTTCCTGAAGCAGCGCGTGGGCGGCAACTACGGCCACCTATCGAACACCGCGGCCGCCGAGATCGCGCGTGCCGTGCTTCACGACGGGCTGCGCCACGTGGTCGCGGCGCACCTGAGCGAACAGAACAACCGGCCCGAGATCGTGCGTCGCCTCATGGCCGATGCGCTGGGCGGCGACGAGGCCGAGATGCTCACGGCCACCGCCGCCGAGGGCTCGCCTTGGCTCGACGTTTGACAAGGCGGGGCAGCGCCCTCCCCCCCCATGAAAAAGCCGCCCGAAGGCGGCTTTTTGCATGGTGCGGACCGTGCAGCGGAATTACTGCTTCGGTGCCTCGCCCTTCTTGGCGGCTTCGGTCGCGGCGTTGGCTGCGTCCAGGGCCGACGAGGCGGCGGCCGACGGTGCCGATGCAGGCGCGGCGGCCGGCGATGCGGCGGGTGCGGGTTCGGTCACGGGAGCGGGCGGCGGGGTCACGACCGCAGGCGCGGCGTCCTCTTTCTTTCCGCAGGCCACCAGGGCGGCAGCGGCGATCAGCGAGGCAATCAGGACGGACGACGACTTCTTCATGAGGACTCCTTTGGCAATGAAGGTCTGGAACCAAAAAATTCTAGACCGCCAACCCCGCCGGGATATGTCGCGGGCGTGTATTTGCGGCATTGGCTTACAAGCCGAGCGTGGAGGCGGGAAAGGCCGGCCGGCCCTGGCGCCAGCACTCATCGAAGCTTTCGCGCAGCTCCCGCCGGGCACGCGCCTCGCTGCTGCAGACGCCGCGGCTGCGTTCGGGGTCGATGCGGTGCAGGCACCAGGTGGGCATCCAGAGGGCGCTGGGCACCTCCTCGGCCGCACCTGTACGGCCTGCCGCGCGACATTCGACGATGTGGTCCCAGGTGCGGCGCCACGTCACGAAGCGCGCATGACCGCGCTCCACCAGGTCGAAGCGCCGCGCCAGCAGCAGCAGGCGGCGCCCGCTGGCCGACCAGGCCTGCAGCGCCTCGATGCTCGCGCGCTCGCCCAGGGGCCAGTCGGCGAAGTCGGGGTCGCTGAAGGCGATCTCGTTCCAGCCCTGGTGCGCAGCGGCAGACAAGGCGTTGCGCACGAGGTCGGCAAACGCCTCCCGGCCGTCGAAGCGGCCTTCGATCAAGACCGGGACGGCGCCGTCACTCAGCATGCAGCCAGCCCGCCTCGCACCAATCGCCCAGCAGCGCCCGCGCACCCTCGCTGGCGCGGGCCAGATCACGCGCACCGAGCGCACGCTGGTCGGCCAGCCGCCGCATCAGCGTGGCATCGGCCCCACCGGCGCGGAAGCTCTCGCCGTTGATGTAGATGTGCCGCGCGTCGTAGAGCATGCGCGTGCGCCGGTCGAGCGAGACTTCGCGCAGCACCTCGGGCGCCTGGGCGCCCTCGCCGAACCAGACATTGGCCTTCGGCTCGGTGAGCGATTCGCCCAGCGCGCGGTCGATGGCATCGGGGTCGCGCAACGCGGCCTCGACGGCCTTGCGCGCGAAATCCTGCAGCGCAGCCGGCATCGCGGCCGGGGCCTCGACCGCGGGTTGCGACGGGTCGCGGTAGCGCGCCAGTTCGGCCGGGCCGGCGTCTTCCAGGTCTTCCGAATAGGCCTGCGCGACACGCGCCAGCAGGTCAGCGCCCAACTCGCCCACGGCGGACGAGCGCAGCCCAATGGAGTAGGTCATGCAGTCGTCGCCCACCGCCACGCCGTCGTGGGCGTACTTCGGCGGCAGGTACAGCATGTCGCCGGGCTCGAGCACGAAGGTCTGCTCGGGCTCGAAGTGCTCGAGCACCTTGAGCGGCACGTCGGGCTGCAGCCGCAGGTCGGACTGCTTGCCGATGGACCAGCGGCGCTGGCCCTGCGCCTGCAGCAGGAACACGTCGTAGCTGTCGAAATGCGGGCCGACCCCGCCGGTGTCGCTCGCGTAGCTGATCATCAGGTCGTCCAGGCGCGCGTCGGGCAGGAAGCGGAACTGCCGCAGCAGGTCGTGCACGCCGTCGTGGTGCAGGTCGACGCCCTGCACCAGCATCGTCCAGCCCGGCTGCTTCAGCGGCGGCAGCGCGCGCCGGGGCAACGGGCCGTGCTTCAGCGACCAGCCGGCTTTTCCATGCCGGATGAGGCGGGACTCGACCCCCTCACGCTCCGCCAGCGCGAAGAGCGCGGGGCGGTCGATCGGTGGCACCATCGAGGGAACGGCCTGCCGGATCAGCAGGGGTTTCTTTTGCCAGTACCGGCGCATGAACTGCGCGGGACTCAGGCCGCCGAGCAACGGCAGCGGTTGATTGATCTCCATGGGAGAATTCTGCAATGGAAATCTCTGAACAATGCGTGGTCGGCCTGACCTGGACCATGAAAGACACGCTGGGCGATGTGCTGGACGTGCTCGACGAGCCGGTGGAATTCATGGTGGGCGGCGACGACCTCTTCGACGTGATCGAGGCCGCCCTGCAGGGCCATGAGCCCGGCGCGCGCGTCCAACTGCAGATCGAACCCGAGCAGGGCTTCGGCGACTTCAACGACCAGCTGCTCTTCCTGGAGCCGCGTTCGCTGTTCCCTGAGGGCACCGAGGAAGGCATGACCTTCGACGGCTCCGCCCTGCCCAAGGGCGTGAGCGACGGCATCCCCAAGGACACGATCTACACCGTGGCCGAAATTTATCCCGACCACCTCGTGCTCGACGGCAACCACCCGCTGGCGGGCATCGCGATCCGCCTGGACATCACGGTGCGTTCGGTGCGCGAAGCCACCGAAGAAGAAGTCGGCCGCGGCACGGCAGGCACCGCCTTCTTCAAGGTGCCGCCGATGGCGCCGGGCAACCAGATGCTGCACTGAGACCACGCCATCCCATCAAAGCAAAAGCCGGGCACTGCCCGGCTTTTTTCTTTGCGCGTGCGGCCGACCGCTTACATGCGCGAGATGTGACCGTTGTCGATGCGCACGCGGTCGCCGATGCGCAGGTCGCCCGGGTTTTGCACGTCGAAGGCACGGTAGCCGCCCCGGTCGGTCTGCACCGAGACGCGGTAGCTTTCGTAGGCGCGCGGGCCGTTCTGCTGGGCCTCGATGGTGTTGCCCAGCAAGGCGCCACCCACGAGGCCGAGCGCGGTGGCTGCGGCACGGCCGTTGCCGCGTCCGAACTGGTTGCCCACCACGCCGCCGATGAGGCCGCCCGCGATGGCACCGCCACCCGTAGTGCCGACGCCTGCGGTTTCGCTGCGCAGCACCTCGATGTTGGCCACGTGGCCGTACTCGACGTAGGCCGCTTCCTGGTACTGGATCGCCCGCGGCGGGGCCTGGTAGGGATAGCGCGAGGTCTGGTAGACCGGGGCCGGCGCGACACAGGCCGTGAGCGTGGCCAGTGCGAGCACGGACGCCGTGACGGAAATGAAGCGCATTGAGATGTTCATGAAAGAGGCTCCTCGAAGAAAACAGCACGCGCCCGGAGGGGCGGCATGCCTGCCTGGTGTCTAACGCCTCAGCCGAAGCCGCGATGACGAAAGACACACGCTGAAACCTTCGAGGCGAACCGCGCGCCGGCAGTTCCGCTCTTTACGCCTTGGATACTCAGGTGCCCTTCAGCTTTGCCGGGGCCACAAGAGCTCAGCGCTTGCCGGTCGAGCCGTAGCCGCCCTCGCCACGTTGCGAGGCTGCAAATTCGGTGACCACCTGAAACTGCGCCTGCACCACCGGCACGATGACCAGCTGGGCGAGCCGTTCCATCGGTTGCAACACGAAGGGCGTGTTGCTGCGGTTCCAGGCGCTGACCTTCAGCTCGCCCTGGTAGTCGCTGTCGATCAGGCCGACGAGGTTGCCCAGCACGATGCCGTGCTTGTGGCCCAGGCCCGAGCGCGGAAGGATCAGCGCCGCATAGGCCGGATCGGCCAGATGGATTGCGATGCCGGTGCCCACCAGTTGCCAGGCATTGGGTTCGAGCGTGATCGGGGCATCGAGGCAGGCCCGCAGATCGAGGCCGGCGCTTCCGGGAGTGGCATACGTGGGCAATTGATCCACCATGCGCGGATCGAGGATTCGGACGTCTACTTTCACTGACTTGCTGCCTTGTTTACTTCTGTTGCTGTTCTTTTTGCTTGCGGGCGGCTTCTTCAAGCACCTGCTGCCACTTGGCGACCCCGGGCCTCAGGTTGAGGCCCTTGAGAAAACGCTTGCCGAACCAGGCGGCCGCGGCGGCCCCCAGGACCAGCACGGAGATCGGCACGCCGATGGCCCACAGCACCAGGAACACCAGCGCGGCCATGCCGGCCAGCACCTTGAGCGTGGCCGGGGCGATGGCCTGGCCGGCCTCTGCCTTCCCAGCTTCGCCGCTCGGCGATTCACGCCGCGCGACAGTGGACCCCTGCGCGCCCGGCGAAGGCGTCATGCCGACGTCCAGCCCGTGCTCGGACTCCTTGCCCGGGACACGGGTGGACTGGCCCGCGCGCGCCGAAAGCTGCTCCACGTAGCGAGCGAAGTCGCCATTGGGTGGTGTGTTCGATTCGGTGTTCATCAGGCCCTCCAATCGGGAAGTCGCGCGGCAATTTCCGTCATCAGTTCGCGCGCCAGCCGGAGCTTGGGCGCGCGGGGCAGCTCGCGCACGCCCTTGGCGTCCACCAGCAGCAGCGCGTTGTCGTCCTGTCCGAAGGTCAGCGGGCCGATGTTGCCCACCAGCAGCGGAATGTCCTTGCGCTCGCGCTTGGCCTTGGCGTGCTCGGTGAGGTTCTCGCTCTCGGCGGCAAAGCCCACGCAGAACAGCTTCCTGGACTGCGCGCGCTCGCTCTTGGCCACGGTGAGCAGGATGTCGGGGTTCTCGACGAAGTGCAGCACCGGCGTCTGGCCGCTGCCGTCTTTCTTGATCTTCTGGTCGCTGTGCGTGGCAGGACGCCAGTCGGCCACGGCAGCTGTTGCTACGAAAATGCTAGCAACCTGCGCCGCACGGGTCGTGGCTTCGAGCATCTCCTGCGCCGACAGCACGTCGATGCGGCTCACGCCGCGCGGCGTCGGCAGGTGCACAGGACCGGCCACCAGCGTGACCTCAGCACCGGCCTCGCGCGCCGCGCGGGCGATGGCGAAACCCATCTTGCCGGACGAATGGTTGGTGATGCCGCGGATCGGGTCCAGCGCCTCGAAGGTCGGGCCCGCCGTGACCAGCACCTTCTGCCCCGCAAGCAACTTGGGTTGGAAGAAGGCCGTGATGTCCTCGAGCAGTTGCGCCGGTTCGAGCATGCGCCCGTCGCCGGTTTCGCCGCAGGCCTGCCAGCCGCTGCCCACGCCCAGCACGGTCGCGCCGTCGGCGGCCACCTGCATCAGGTTGCGCTGCGTGGCCGGATGGGCCCACATCTCGCGGTTCATGGCCGGGGCGATCAACAGCGGCACGCGGTCGGTCGGACGCGCCAGGCACAGCAGGCTCAGCAGTTCGTCGGAACGCCCTTGCACCAGCCGCGCAATGAAATCAGCGCTGCACGGCGCCAGCACGATCGCATCGGCCTCGCGGCTCAGGTTGATGTGCGGCATGTTGTTCGGTTCGCGCGCGTCCCACTGCGAGGTGTAGACGGTGCGCCCCGAGAGCGCCTGCATCGTGACTGGCGTCATGAACTGCTCGGCCGCCTCGGTCATCACGACCTGCACCGTGGCGCCCGCCTTCACGAGCAGGCGGCACAGCTCGGCCGATTTGTAGCAGGCGATGCCCCCTGTGAGTCCGAGGACGATGTGTTTGCCGGCGAGATCTTGCATGGGACATATTGTTGCTCACATACCGACAAGATCAGGAATGGGATGGCCTTGGGCCGTGGAGGCACAAAGGGGACACCTATAATCGCAATTTCCCACTGCCCGGATTCACGCGTCCGGAACTGGCATGACCAAATTTGTCTTCGTCACCGGTGGTGTCGTATCTTCCCTTGGCAAGGGAATCGCCTCCGCCTCGCTCGCCGCGATCCTCGAATCGCGCGGCCTCCAAGTCACCCTCATCAAGCTCGATCCGTACATCAATGTCGACCCCGGCACGATGTCACCGTTCCAGCATGGCGAGGTGTTCGTCACCGATGACGGCGCCGAGACCGACCTCGACCTCGGCCACTACGAGCGCTTCATCAACACGCGCATGCGCAAGGCCAACAACTTCACGACCGGTCAGATCTACAAGACCGTGCTCGAGAAGGAACGCCGCGGCGACTACCTCGGCAAGACCGTGCAGGTCATTCCGCACATCACGAACGAGATCCAGGAATACATCAAGCGCGGCGCCGGCATCGGCACCCCGCACGAAGTCGACGTGGCCATCGTCGAAATCGGCGGCACGGTCGGCGACATCGAATCGCTGCCCTTCCTCGAAGCCGTGCGCCAGATGAGCCTGCGCAACGGCCCGAACAACTCGGCCTTCGTGCACCTCTCGTACGTGCCCTGGATCGCCGCCGCCGGCGAGCTCAAGACCAAGCCGACACAGCACACCGCCAAGGAACTGCGCGCCATCGGCATCCAGGCCGACGTGCTGCTGTGCCGCGCCGACCGCCCGATTCCCGACGACGAGCGCGCCAAGATCTCGCTGTTCTCGAACGTGCCCGAATGGGGCGTGATCTCCATGTGGGACGTGGACACCATCTACAAGGTGCCCCGCATGCTGCACGAACAGGGCCTGGATGGCCTGATCTGCGACAAGCTGCGCATCAACACGCCGCCGGCCAAGCTCACGCGCTGGGACGACCTGGTGTACGAGGTCGAGCATCCGCAACAGGAAGTGTCGATTGCCATGGTCGGCAAGTACGTCGACCTGTCAGACAGCTACAAGTCGCTCAACGAGGCACTGCGCCACGCCGGCATGAAGAACCATGCGCGCGTGAAGATCGACTACATCGACTCCGAGACCATCTCGGCGCAAGACGTGTCGCGCCTGGCGAAATACGACGCCATCCTCGTGCCGGGTGGCTTCGGCCAGCGCGGTGTCGAAGGCAAGATCTCGGCCGCCCGCTTCGCCCGCGAATCGAAGGTGCCCTACCTGGGCATCTGCCTGGGCATGCAGGTGGCCACCATCGAGTACGCCCGCCACGTGGCCGGCCTCAAGAACGCCAACAGCACCGAGTTCGACCCGGAAACGCCCACCCCCGTGATCGCGCTGATCACCGAGTGGAAGGACCGCGACGGCACCGTGAAGACGCGCGACGAGAAGTCCGACCTCGGCGGCACCATGCGCCTGGGCGCACAGAGCTCCGACGTCACGCCCGGCACACTGGCGCACAGCATCTACGGCGACGTGGTCACCGAGCGCCATCGCCACCGCTACGAAGCCAACGTCAACTACCTCGACGAGCTGCGCAATGCCGGCCTCGTGATCTCGGCGCTCACGCAGCGCGAGCACCTGACCGAAATCGTCGAGCTGCCGCAGAACGTGCACCCGTGGTTCATGGGCGTGCAGTTCCATCCCGAGTTCAAGTCGACCCCGTGGGGCGGCCATCCGTTGTTCAACGCCTTCATCAAGGCGGCGCTCGACCACAAGGACAAGGGCGCGGGCAGCACCAACAAGACGCTCAAGGCCGTTGCATGAAGCTTTGCGGATTCGACATCGGACTGGACCAGCCTTTCTTCCTGATCGCAGGCCCCTGCGTGGTCGAATCCGAGCAGCTGCAGATGGACACGGCCGGCACGCTGAAGGAAATCACGGCGTCGCTGGGCATCCCGTTCATCTTCAAGAGCAGCTTCGACAAGGCCAACCGCTCGTCGGGCACGAGCTTTCGCGGCCCGGGCCGCGACAAGGGCCTCGAAATCCTGGCCAAGGTGAAGCGCGAACTCGGCCTGCCCGTGCTGACCGACGTGCACACCCACGAAGACATCACCGAGGCCGCCAAGGTGGTCGACGTGCTGCAGACGCCCGCCTTCCTGTGCCGCCAGACCGACTTCATCCACGCCGCGGCGCAGTCGGGCAAGCCGGTGAACATCAAGAAGGGCCAGTTCCTCGCACCGCACGACATGAAGAACGTGATCGACAAGGCCCGCGCTGCTGCCAAAGAAGCCGGCCTCGACGAAGACAGCTTCATGGCCTGCGAACGCGGCGCCAGCTTCGGCTACAACAACCTCGTCTCGGACATGCGCTCGCTCGCGATCATGCGCGAGACGAAGGCGCCCGTGGTGTTCGACGCCACGCACTCGGTGCAGCTCCCCGGCGGCCAGGGCACCAGCTCGGGCGGACAGCGCGAAATGGTGCCCGTGCTCTCGCGTGCGGCCGTGGCCGTGGGCGTGGCCGGCCTCTTCATGGAGACGCACCCCGACCCGAACAAAGCCCTGAGCGACGGCCCCAACGCCGTGCCGCTCAAGCACATGAAGGCCCTGCTCGAAACGCTGCTGGCGCTCGACCGGGTCACCAAGAAAAACGCATTCCTAGAGGACAGTTTTCAAGCATGAGCAGCGGTTATGTCATTGCCCACGTCGAGGTCACGAACCCGACGCAGTACGAGGAATACAAGAAGTGGTCGAGCGTCGCGATGCAGGCGCACGGCGCCGAAGTCTGCGTGCGCGGCGGCCAGGTGCAGCCGCTCGAAGGCGACTGGAAGCCCACCCGCGTGGTCGTGCTCAAATTCCCCAGCTTCGAGCAGGCCAAGGCCTTCTACGAAACACCCGAATACCTGAAGGCGCGTGAAGCGCGTGCCGGCGCCGCCATCATGAACATGATCGCGGTCGAAGGCCTTTGATTCCGTTTTTTGCCAGTCCACTCCACCAAGAGACCCAGAGAAAGAGATAGAGATGAGTGCAATCGTTGACATCGTCGGCCGCGAAATTCTCGACAGCCGAGGCAACCCCACCGTCGAGTGCGACGTGCTGCTCGAATCGGGCACCATGGGCCGTGCGGCCGTGCCCTCGGGCGCTTCGACCGGTTCGCGCGAGGCCATCGAGCTGCGCGACGGCGACAAGAGCCGCTACCTCGGCAAGGGCGTGCTGAAGGCCGTCGAGAACATCAACACCGAGATCTCGGAAGCCGTGCTGGGCCTGGACGCCAGCGAACAGGCCTTCCTCGATCGCACGATGATCGACCTGGACGGCACCGACAACAAGGCCCGCCTGGGCGCCAACGCCACGCTCGCCGTCTCGATGGCCGTGGCCCGCGCCGCGGCTGAAGAGTCGGGCCTGCCGCTGTACCGCTACTTCGGCGGCATGGGCGGCATGCAGCTGCCGGTGCCGATGATGAACGTCATCAACGGCGGCGCGCACGCCAACAACAGCCTCGATCTGCAAGAGTTCATGATCATCCCCGTGGGCGCCAAGAGCTTCCGCGAGGCCGTGCGCTACGGCGCCGAAGTGTTCCACGCCCTGAAGAAGATCCTGGGCGACCGCGGCATCAGCACGGCCGTGGGCGACGAAGGCGGCTTTGCCCCCAGCGTCGAGAGCCACGAAGCCGCCATCCAGCTCATCCTGGAAGCCATCGACAAGGCCGGCTACGTTGCGGGCGAACAGATCGCCCTGGGCCTGGACTGCGCAGCCAGCGAGTTCTACAAGGACGGCAACTACGTGCTGTCGGGCGAGAACCTCACGCTGTCGGCCGGCAACTGGGCCGACATGCTGGCGACCTGGGTCGACAAGTACCCGATCATCAGCATCGAAGACGGCATGCACGAAGGCGACTGGGACGGCTGGAAGCTGCTCACCGACCGCCTGGGCAAGCGCGTGCAGCTGGTGGGCGACGACCTGTTCGTCACCAACACCAAGATCCTGCAAGAGGGCATCGACAAGGGCATCGCCAACTCGATCCTGATCAAGATCAACCAGATCGGCACGCTGACCGAAACCTTCGCCGCCATCGAGATGGCCAAGCGCGCGGGCTACACGGCCGTCATCTCGCACCGTTCGGGCGAGACCGAAGACAGCACCATCGCCGACATCGCCGTGGGCACCAACGCCGGCCAGATCAAGACCGGCTCGCTGTCGCGTTCGGACCGCATCGCCAAGTACAACCAGCTGCTGCGCATCGAAGAAGACCTCGGCGACATCGCCGTCTACCCGGGCCGCGGCGCGTTCTACAACCTCAAGTAGCGCCTCGCAGCCTGCATGCGCGCGCGCTTCGTCCCTCCTCTCATCCTGGTTCTGCTGCTGGTCATCCTGCAGTGGCAGCTGTGGAACGGGCGCGGCAGCGTGCGCGAGGTCGCCCAGCTGAGAACCCAGCTGGCCGACCAGAAGGACGCCAACGCCAAGGCCGCCCTCAATAACGAGCGGCTCGCGTCCGAAGTCAATGACCTGAAAGACGGCCTCGAGATGGTCGAGGAACGCGCCCGCGCGGAACTCGGCATGGTCAAACCGAACGAAGTCTTCGTGCAGATCGCGCACTGACCCTTTCCTTCGCCACCGCTTCTCGATGCCAGAGCTTCTCTCGGCCTCCGCCTTTGCGCTGTGGGGTTCTCCCGTCACCTGGCTCGAACTCGTCGCCGCCGTGCTCGCGCTCGCGATGGTCGGCTGCAACATGCGCGAGATCCACTGGGGCTGGCCGCTGGCCATCGTCAGCTCGCTGCTCTACGTGGTGGTGTTCGCCAACGCACGCATCTACGGCGACGCCTCCCTTCAAGTTTTCTTTGCCTTCGTTGCCCTGTGGGGCTGGGCGCAATGGCTGCGCGGCTTTCGCGCCGACGGCAGCGCCTTGCGGGTCAGCCGGCTGTCGCCGCGCGGCACCGCGTATGCCCTCGTGGCCTGCGCGATTGCGTGGCCCGTGGTCGCCCTCTTCCTGCGCCGCTTCACCAACACCGACGTGCCCTGGTGGGACGGCTTTGTCACGGGCCTGAGCCTGGTCGGGCAGTTTTTGCTCGGACGCAAATTCATCGAGAACTGGCTCATCTGGCTGGCCGTCAATGTCGTCAGCGTGGGCCTGTTCATCCACAAGGGCCTGTGGCTCACGACAGCGCTGTACGCGGTGTTCGCCGTGCTCAGCGTGGCCGGCTTCCTGGCATGGCGGCTGCGCCTGCCGAAGGCCACCACGAAGGTGGTGCCCGCATGACGCCGAACCTGCCGACCGGCTGCGTCATCGCGCTCGTGGGCGCCGAGAGCACCGGCAAGACCGAGCTTTCGCGCGCCATCGCACAGCGCCTGCAAGACCGCGGCACGCCCGTCACGCTGGTGGGTGAGTACCTGCGCGAATGGTGCGAACGCGAAGGCCGCACGCCGCGTCCCGACGAACAACAGGCCATCGCCGACGAACAGATGCGCCGCATCGACGCCGCTGCCGCCACGGGCGTGGTGGTGGCCGATACCACGGCGCTCATGACGGCGGTCTACAGCGAGCAGCTGTTCGCCGACACCTCGCTCTACGACAGCGCGCTGGCCGCACAGCGGCGCTATGCCATCACCTTGCTCACCGCGCTCGACCTGCCCTGGGTGGCCGACGACATGCGCGATGGCCCGCATGCGCGCCAGCCGACCGACACGCTGGTGCGCGCCGCGCTCTCGCGCGCCGGCCTCTCGTACGCCGTGGTGCACGGCAGCGGCGGCGAGCGGCTGGCGAACGCATGGAACGCGATCAACACCATCGCCGGCAACGAAGGCCGCGCCCGCACGCGCACCCGCCGCGATGCGAAGCCCGCCTCGTGGACATGGCCTTGCGAGAAGTGTTCCGACCCGGAATGCGAACATAAGCTCTTCAGCGACCTGATGGCGCGCCGCGACCCCACCTGAGCCTTTCGGTTCGCAGGTGCTCGCGCGCCCTCTCCCCTTCACCGGAGACCCGATGCCCGTTTCGATTGCTGCGCGCCCTGCCTCGCGCACTCCTGCCGCCGCTTTCCTCGCCCTGCTGCTGACCGCCGGCACCGCTTCTGCTGCGCCCGTTGCAGCCACCGTCGAGAACGCCACCACCGCCACGGCCTGTGCCGAAGAAGACAACGTGTCGATGGTGCTGCGCGGCGATGGCATCCGCCGCATGCGCATCGAAGCGCTGCAGCCGAGCTACCTCGGCACCATCGGCAACGACGTCACCGCGCCCGATTTCTCGGGCTGCAATTTCGACGGCGGCGCGCACCCCACCGACCCGGCGCACCGCTTCAGGAAGCGCACCGTCGTGCTGCTCGACAACGCGCAGTGGCGCGTCGTCGGCATGACGCTGCCGACCTTCTGGCGGCCGGCGCGCGTGCCGGTGCAGGTCGGCATGCGCCACGACCGCGGCTTTCACCTGCTGCAGGTGTTCAAGAAGGAAAAAGGCAAGGCGCTCGAGGCCATCGTGCTCTACCCCTCCGACGGCTACTGGCGCCTCAAGCCGCTGCCCGAGGCGCGCTTCGGCGACGGCGTGTACGGCTCGTCGTTCCTGCTCGGCCCGGTCGTGCAGGCCGGGCGTCCGGTGGTGAACATCGCATCGATCCGCGTCGTGCCCAAGCCCCTCGCCATCCACCTGCGCTTCACCAACGGAAGCAAGGCGGTGGCGCGCGTGACCGAGATCAGCCGCACCCGCACCGCGCTCGACGTGACGCTCTCCCAACCCACGGTGAGCGCCAAGCAGCCCTTCGCGGTGCTGCGGTCGATGTACGTGACGCCCGACAACGCCGACATGAGCGAGGTGCGCTGGCAGGCCTCGCCGCAGGCGGCCGAACAGGTGCTGCCGCTGCCCGAGGTGAAGACGCTGAACGCCACGCAGGTGCGCTTCGGCCGCAGCCTGCCCTCGAAGCACAACACGAGCGCGCCCGACATCGAATTCAGCGGCTTCGACGACGAAGCCCGCTGAACACCGACCTCAGGCCGCGCGCCGCACCTCGCCGGGCGTGAGGCCCAGCACGCGGCGCATGCAGCGCGCCATGTGGCTCTGGTGCGAGAAGCCGCTCTCGAGCGCCACGAGGCTCGCGGGCAGCTCGCTGTTCAGCAGCAGGCTGCGCGCGCGGTCGACGCGGCGGTGCACCACGTAGGCATGCACCGCCTGGCCGGTCGAGCGCTTGAACTGCGTCTTCAGGTGCGAGGCGCTCAGGCCCGCGACTTCCGCCAATGCGGCCAGCGACAGGTCGCCGTCCAGATGCGCCTCGATGAACTCCGTGACGCGTTTCAGCTGCAGCCGCGTCAGCCCCTGCGCGGGTGACGGCGCCACCTGCGGGCCGGCGGCGATCAGCTGCACCGCGAGCGCGGTGCCGAGGCTGTCGGTGTAGAGCCGGCCGTTGGGAAAGCCCGCGCGACGCTCGGCGTCGAGCGCCCAGGCGATGTGCTCGATCTGCGGATTGCGGAACTGGTGGCGCTCGCCGAGCACCGCGCGCTCGGCCGGCAGGCCCATCTCGTCGGCCGTGCGCACGAGCAGCGCGGGCGCCATGCGCACCACCACCGAGGTGCTCGCCGATTCTTCGTGCCAGATGTCGGTGCTGCCGGCCGGCAGGATGTCGAGGTCGCCGCGCGTGTAGAGAAAACGATGGAACTGGCAGGCGCCCGCCACCGGCGCGCCCGCGTGCAGCTTGAGGCGGTGGTCGGGCAGCGCCTCGTAGCCGACCACGCCGCCGGGGGTCTGGCGCACGTCGACGCGCAGGCTGCCGGTGGCGGGCGGCGCGACGAAGCTGTCGGCCGACAGCGCCACCTCGGGCGCCAGACCTCCGTGCCCGCGCAGATCGGTGTCCAGATCGGTATCACTCATCGAAACATTATGGGCCGCCAGCGCCGCGCATGCCGGCGACCGTTTGTGCTCCCCCACGGCTGAACGTGCGCGACCGGAAGCCGCGCGATCCGGATCATCGACGGCCATGAACACCACACCACACACCCCCTACGCAGGCAAGAAAGCCGTCATCACCGGCGGCACCCTCGGCATGGGCCTGGCCACCGCACAGGCGCTGCTCGACGGCGGCGCCGACGTGCTCGTGACCGGGCGCAATCCGCAGAACCTGGAGGCCGCACGCCGCGTGCTCGGCCCGTTCGGCCCGCGCGCGCATGTGCTGGCGTCCGACGCGGCCTCGCTGGCCGACATCGACACGCTCACCGCCACGGTGCGCGAGCGCTTCGGCCGCATCGACCTGCTGCACATCAACGCGGGCATCTCGTCGCTCGAACCCTTCGAGCAGGTGACCGAGGCCGGCTACGACCGCGCTTTCGCGGTCAACACCAAGGGCCCGTTCTTCACGGTGCAGCGCCTCGCACCGCTGATGCCTTCGGGCAGCGCGATCGTCTTCACCTCGTCCATCGCGGACGAAGGCGGCATGCACGGCATGAGCGTCTACAGCGCCACCAAGGCCGCGCTGCGCTCGATGGCCTCGGGCTTCGCGGCGGAGCTCGTGACGCGCGGCATCCGCGTGAACGTGGTGAGCCCCGGCTTCATCGACACGCCCACGCTCGGCGTGATCGACGCGAGCGCCGAAGAGCGCGCCGAGTTCATGCGCCTGGGCGACCAGATCACGCCGATGCGCCGCCACGGCACCTCGGCCGAAGTGGCGCGCGCGGTGCTCTTCTTCGCCTTCGAGGCGACCTTCACGACCGGCGCACGGCTCACCGTCGACGGCGGGCTGGGCCAGGGCCTGACGCCGGCCACCGCTTGATCTCGCTTGATCCGATCTCTCTCCAAGGACTTCACATGACCGACGTTTCCCTCATCGGCCTCGGCCCCATGGGCGTGGCCCTCGCGCGCGCCCTGCAATCCTCGAAATTCACGCTGACGGTGTGGAACCGCACCGCCGAGCGCGCAAAGCCTCTGCTCAACCAAGGCACCGTGCTCGCACCAACGGCCCTGGCCGCCGTGCAGGCGAGCCCCGTGGTGCTGGTCTGCGTGGCCGACTACCCGGCGTCGCGCGCCATCCTTGCCGCGCCCGGCGTTCACGATGCGCTGCGCGGCAAGGTGCTGGTGCAGCTGAGCACCGGCACGCCGCAGGACGCGCGCGACGACTGGGCCGCGCTGAGCGGCGTGGCTTATCTCGACTGCGCCCTGCTCGCCACACCGGGCCAGATCGGCCGGCCCGACACGCCGCTCTTCATCTCCGGTGAAGCACGCGCCCTTGCCGCCTGCCGGCCACTGCTCGAAGCCATCGCCGGCAACATCCAGCACATGGGCGAGCCGATCGGCAATGCAGCCGCCTGGGACCTGGCCACGCTCTCGTGCATGTTCGGCGCCATGAGCGGCTTCTTCCACGGCGTGCGCATCTGCGAAGCCGAAGGGCTGCCGGTGGACGGGTTCTCTCAGATGATCGGCGCGATCTCGCCGGTGCTGGGCGAGATGATCCAGGCCGAGGGCGAGGCCATCCACGCCAACCAGTACGGCGAGCCCGAAAGTTCGATGGCCACCTGCGCAGGCTCGGGCCGGCTGTTCGTGAAGCAGGCGCGCGAGACGCAGCTCGACGCGAGCTTTCCGGATTTCCTGAAGGGACAGTTCGACCGCGCGCTGGGCGCGGACCTGGGCCACGAGCGCCTGGCCGCGATGGTCAAGGTGCTGCGGCAACAACAGCCGCAGCCCGCTTGAACCGCGTCGCGCTTACTGGACGACCGGGCTGCCCGGCAGCTGGTCGCCCGGCGGCTTGAACAGCTGCGCGGTGTCGATCGCGTCGAAGCGGTACTGCTTGCCGCAGAAGTCGCAGCCGACCTCGATGTCGCCGCGCTCAGCGAGGATTTCCTCGGCCTCTTCCACACCCAGCCCGCGGATCATCTGCGCCACGCGCTCGCGGCCGCAGGTGCATGCGAAATGCGGGCCCAGCAGGCCGGCCTGCGGTTCGAAGCGCAGCAGCTTTTCTTCCCAGAACAGGCGGCGCAGGATGGTCTCGACGTCGAGCGTGAGCAGTTCGTCGCGTGTGAGGCTCGACGCGAGGATCGAGATGCGGTTGTATTCCTCGTTGCGGCCGATGCGGTCTTCGCTGGCCTGGTCGCGGTCCTTGTCGGAGGTGCCTTCGAGGTTGCCCTCGCCCTTCACCGGCAGGCGCTGGATCAGCAGGCCGGCGGCCACCTTGTCGTCGGCCGCGAGCACCAGCGTGGTGTCGAGCTGCTCGCTTTGCAGCATGTAGTGCTGCAGCACGTCGCTGAGCTTGCCCAGCTTCTCGCCGTCCTCGCCGAACAGCGGCACGACGCCCTGGTACGGCGTGGCACCCGGGAGCTTGTCTTTCGGGTCGAGCGTGATGGCGCAGCGGCCCTTGTTGTTCACGTTGACCATGTCGGGCAGGTGCGCGTCGGCCGGCAGGTCGCCGATCACCTTGGCGGTGGCGCGCAGGCTCAGGTCGGGCTTGGCCTCGGCCACGGCCACCTTCACGGGGCCGTCGCCGAAGATCTGCAGGATCAACGCGCCGTTGAACTTGATGTTCGACTGCATCAGCGTGGCCGCGGCCGTCATCTCGCCGAGCAGTTCGGCCACCGGTGGCGGGTACGGGCCGGTGGCGGTGTTGGAGGCGCGCCGCGCAAGGATCTCCTGCCACGCATCCGTCAGGCGCACGATCATGCCGCGCACCGGCAGGCCATCGAACAGGAATTTGTGCAGCTCGCTCAAAACGGATTCTTTCTCTGTGTGCCTGCGCGGGTCAGGCGATTTTTTTCAGGCCCTTCGCGAAGCGATGGGCGTTTTCTACATAGTGCTCGGCGCTTTGCCGCAGCTTGGCGGCGGCTGCATCGTCGAGCGTGCGCACCACCTTGGCGGGCGAGCCGATGATGAGGGAGTTGTCGGGAAACTCCTTGCCCTCGGTCACGACGCTGCCGGCGCCAACGATCGAATTGCGGCCGATCCTCGCGTTATTCAAGACCACCGCCTGGATGCCGATCAGCGAGTTGTCGCCGATGGTGCAGCCGTGCAGCATCACCTGGTGCCCCACCGTCACGTTGTCGCCGATGGTCAGCGGGCAACCGATGTCGGCGTGCAGCACCGACAGGTCCTGGATGTTGCTGTTGCGCCCGATGGTCAGCACCTCGGTGTCGCCGCGCAGCACGGCGCCGAACCAGACGCTCGCGTTCTCGGCCAGTTCGACGTTGCCCATGACCTGGGCGCTGTCCGCGACCCATGCGCCTTCGCCAAGGCGCGGGGCAATGCCATCCAATTCGTAAATCGCCATCGTGGTTGTCTCCGGGGGCAAAACTAGAATTGTAGGGATGCACCCCCGATTGAGCGCGCTGGCCGCGCTGCGCCTGACAGACCCCGACGACAAGGTGGCCGCCACGCGCGCCACGGCTGCACAGGCAGCTACTGTTTCCATAGCACTCGAGCCCCTGCGCACGCCCGGCGACGATGACGGCGTGCCCGGCCGTCCCGAACGCCCGCTGCGCGTGGCCGCCACGGCCGTGCAGAAGCGCTCGCCCTTCACGCCCGAAGGCCGCGCCGCGCTGATCCATTCGATCTGCCACATCGAGTTCAACGCGATCAACCTCGCGCTGGACGCCGTGTGGCGCTACGACGGCATGCCCGAGGCCTACTACCGTGACTGGCTGCGCGTGGCCGACGAGGAGGCGCAGCACTTCACGATGCTGCACACGCACCTGCAGGGCATGGGCTGGCGCTACGGCGACTTTCCGGGCCACGACGGCCTGTGGAACATGTGCGAGAAAACCAAGGACGACGTGCTCGCGCGCATGGCGCTGGTGCCGCGCACGCTCGAGGCGCGCGGGCTCGACGCCACGCCGCTGATCCAGTCCAAGCTCAAGCGCGTGAACACGCCCGATGCGCTGCGTGCCGTGGAAATCCTCGACATCATCCTGCGCGACGAAGTGGGCCACGTGGCCATCGGCAACCACTGGTACCGCTGGCTGTGCGAACGCGTCGGGCTCGACGCCGAAGCCAACTACCCGGCCCTGGTGGCGCGCTACGACGCGCCGCGCCACAAACCGCCTTTCAACCTCGAAGCACGCAGCCGGGCGGGCTTCAGCCCCGCTGAGCTGCGTGCGCTGACCGATTGCCGCCCCGAATGACTGATGTGATTTCCGACCAGACCTGGTCCCGCGCCGACCTGCAAGCCTGCCTGCAGGGCCGCGACACGCCGCCGCACTTCGAACGCTGCCATTTCGACGAGGCCGACCTGTCGCGCCTCGACCTGCGCGGCGCGCAGTTCACGCTGTGCAGCTTCGCCGAAACCTCCTTCGACCGCGCACAACTGGCCGACACGCGCTGGGTCGGCTGCCGCGCGCGCCAAGCCGACTTCGGGCTCGCCGACCTCACGAACGCGCGCTTCCAGGACTGCGACCTGAACAACACGCAGTGGGCGCGCGCCAAGCTGCCCTCGGCGCTCTTCACCGGCGTGAAGCTCACGGGGGCGCACTTCGGCGAGGTGTCGGCGCTGGGCGTGGTGTTCAAGGATTCGCTGCTGATCGACGCGCACCTGCGCGGCCTGTCGTTTCGCAAGCAGACGCTCGCGCAGCTCGACCTGTCGGAAGCCGACCTGTCGGGCTGCGATTTCCGCGAGACCATCTTCGAAGGCGGCAGCCTGCGCAACGCGCACCTGAAGCTCGCGCGCTTCGAAGGCGCCGACCTGCGCGACGTGGACCTGGGCGGCCTGCGGCTGGCCAATGCCGCGCCGTTCAAGGGCGCGACCATCTCCCACCGGCAGGCCGCCGCGCTGGTCGAGGAACTGGGTCTGCGCGTCGTCTGAGATTCAAGACGTCGCGGTGCGGCTGTGCACCACCAGCTTCGGCGTGAAGTACTGCAGCACCTCGCCACGCTGGTTGCGCGTCTGGCAACGCATCGTGACCATCGCGCGGCCGGGCTTGGAGCGCGAGGGCGTGATGTCGACCACCTCGCTCAGCACATGCAGCACGTCGCCGGGCCGCGTGGGCTTGGGCCACTGCAGCTCGCCGCCCGAGCCGATGATGCCGTCCGCCAGCGGGATGCCGCTGTCGACCAGCAGCTTCATCGTGAGCGCGGCCGTGTGCCAGCCGCTCGCGGCCAGCCCGCCGAAGAAGGTGTTCTTTGCAGCCTCTTCGTCGGTGTGGAAGGGCTGCGGATCGAACTGCTGCGCGAAGGCCTTGATCTGCGCCACGTCGAGCAGGTGTTCGCCGCTCTGGAAACGGTCGCCGACCTTCAGGTCTTCGAGATACAACAGCGTGGCCATGGGAGTCTCCTTGTTTCGTTGCCCGTCATTCTCGGGCGATCAGACGCGCTCGAGGATGGTGGCAATGCCCTGCCCGCCGCCGATGCATTGGGTCGCGAGCGCATAGCGACCGCTCTCGCGTGCCAGCAGCGCCGCCGCCTTGCCCGTGATGCGCGCGCCGGTGGCGCCCAGCGGGTGGCCGATGGCCAGGCCGCCGCCGTCGAGGTTGACGGTGGCCGGGTCAAGCCCGAGGTCGCGGATGCAGGCCAGCGCCTGCGACGAGAAGGCCTCGTTGATCTCGACCACGTCGAGGTCGGCCACGCTCAAGCCTGCGCGTGCCAGCGCCTTGCGCGTGGCGGGAATCGGGCCGATGCCCATGACGGCCGGGTCGACGCCCACGGTCGCGAACGAGCGGATGCGCGCCAGCGGCTTCAGGCCGTGCTTCGCGGCGAAGGCGTCGCTGGTGACCAGCACCACGGCCGCACCGTCGGTCAGCGGCGACGCGGTGCCGGCCGTGACCACGCCGTCGGGACGGAACGCGGGCTTGAGGTTGGCCAGCGCCTCGGCCGAGGTCGAGGGGCGGATGCAGCCGTCGGCATCGACCACCTCGCCGGAGGCCAGGCGCACCGGCACGATCTCGGCGGCCAGCCGGCCCTGTGCACGCGCTTCGGTTGCCTTGCGGTGCGACTCGACGGCCAGCGCTTCCTGGTCAGCGCGGCTCACGTTCCAGCGCTGCGCGACGTTCTCGGCCGTCTCGCCCATCGAGATGTAGGCATCGCTGTTCGCCAGCAGCTCGGGGCTGGGCGAGAAGTTGAAGCCGCCCTGCGGCACCATCGTCATCGACTCCACGCCCACGCACAGGAAAGCCTCGCCCATGCCCGCCTCGATCTGCGCGGCGGCGATGTGCACGGCCTGCATCGACGAGCCGCAGAAGCGGTTCACCGTCATGCCGCCCACCTCGTGCGGCAGCCCGGCCAGCAGCCCGACGATGCGCGCGAGGTTGTTGCCCTGCGACGCCTCGGGGTAGGCGCAGCCCAGGATGATGTCTTCAAGCAGCGCAGGGTCGAGGTCGGTGCGCTGCAGCAGGCCCTGCACCACGCCGGCGGCGAGCGTGTCGGGGCGCACCTCGGCCAGCGCGCCCTTCTTGGCGAAGTGGAACGGGGAACGGGCGTAGGCGGAAATCACGGCTTTCATGGGAACACTCCTTGGAGAAAAACTACCATCCAATCGGTAGGCTTCGGGGTTCAAAAAAAGGCACGCCCGGCGTGCCCGTGGTGAAACAGATCGGTCAGTCGAGCGGCAGCGCGCGCCGCAGCTGGGCGATGGCGTCGTCGAAGTCTTCGACGCGCCCCGTCATGCGTGACGCGAGCAGCGCGCCCTGGCACGACGAGAACACGAAGGCCGCGAGCGAGGCCACGGGGTTGTCTTTTTGCGCCTGCGCCGGCACCAGCGCGCCGAGCACGCCGGTGAGCCACATCACCTGCGTGTTGCGCAAGGCCTGCACGGCCTGGCGCAGGTCCTCGTTGATGCAGTCCCAGCCCGGCGCCAGCGCGCCCGCCGGGCACAGGCCCGAGCCCGCCTTCAGCGTGTTGCGGTACATGCGGAAATAGGATTCGAGCGCGTCCTGGGGCTCGCGCGCGCGCGCCGCCACCCAGTCCTTGAAGCCCTGCGTGGCGCCCTGAATCACCGCAATGCCCAGCGCTTCCTTGGTGGGAAAGTGGTGGTAGAGGCTGGCCTTGCGCACGCCCACCGCGTTGGCCACGTCCTGGAAGCTGAAGCCCAGGTACGAACGGGTTTCGATGAGCCCGCGCGCCACCGCAAGAATCTGATCGCGGGTGCCGCCGGGGGCCAGGGTGGAAGCGTCGTGCATCTACCTACTATAAGGTAGGCAATCTCACCCCTGCAAGCGCCGGGGTCAATCGGCCTTGATGCCCGCGGCCTTCACGATGCGGCCGTTGCTCTCGAACTCGCTGGCGATTTCCTTGGCGAAGGCGGCGGGCGTGCCCGTGGCGGGCACGTTGTCGGTGGCCGTGAGCTTGGCGCGCAGCTCGGGGCTGGCGAGCGCCTTGTTGATCTCGGCGTTGTACTTCGCGACCAGCGCCGCCGGCGTGCCCGCGGGCGCGAACACGCCGAACAGCGAATGGATGTTGGCCGCGCTGTAGCCCAGCTCGGCCAGCGTGGGCACCTGCGGCAGGCTCTCGAGCCGCGCGGGCGCGCCGGCCGCCAGCGGGCGCAGCTTGCCCGACTGGATGTGCGCCGACAACGTCGGGCTGGCGTTGGTCGACAAAATTTCAAACTGCCCGCTCAGCGCGTCGTTGAGCTGCTGGCCGCCGCCCTTGTAAGGCACGTGCGTGATGTCCACGCCGGCCGTCGCGCGCACCTGCTCGAGCACGATGTGCCCGAGCGAGGCCGGCCCCGACGTGGCCCAGCGCACTGCGCCAGGCTGCGCCTTGGCCTCGGCAATCAGTGCGCGGAAATCTTTCGCCTTGCTGGCGGGCGTAGCGACCAGCAGCACGGGCGAATACATCACGCTGGCCACCGGCACGATGTCCTTCAGCGGGTCGAACGGCAGCTTGCCCAGGTGCGGGCTCAGCACCAGCGGGCTGATGGCCGAGAAGCCCAGCGTCGCGCCGTCGGGCGCGGCCTTGGCCACGGCGTCCATGCCGATGGCCCCGCTCGCGCCCGCGCGGTTGTCGACGATCACCGTGGTGCCCAGTTGCGTGGCGAGCCGGTCGCCGAGCGCGCGGGCGACCACGTCGCTCACGCCGCCCGCCGGGTAGGCCACGATGAGCCGCACGGTGCGCGGCACGGCCTGCGCATGCGCGCCGCTGGCCGCGCACAGCGCCGCGGCGGCGAGCAGCCGGGTCGTGGTGCGGCGCGAGTGCTTGGAGGCGGCGAGGAAGTTCATGGTGTCGATGAAAGGCATGCGTCGAGGAGAAGGAGAAAGATCGGTCAGTCCAGCTGCAGCTTGCGTTCGCGGATCAGCTTGGACCATTTCTCATTGTCCGCCTTGACGAAAGCCGCAAACGCCGCCGGGCCGAGCGGATGCACCTCGGCGCCGGCCGTCGCGAACTTGGCCTTGATCTCGGGCGTCGCCAAGGCCTTGGCGAGTTCACCCGACAGGCGATCGACCACGTCCTTCGGCATGTTGGCGGGGCCGACCAGCCCCTGGAAGCCGACTGCCTCCATGCCTGCGAGGCCCAGTTCCTTCACCGTCGGCACGTCGGGCAGTTGCGGGTCGCGCACCGGGCCGGTCACGGCCAGCGCCTTGAGCTTGCCGCCCTTCACCTGCGGCAGCAGCACGCTGCCCGCGTCGATGAGGATCTGCGTCTGCCCGCCGAGCAGGTCTTGCACCGCAGGTGCGCTGCCCTTGTACGGCACGTGCGTCATGTCCAGGCCCGTCACCTGATTCATGAGCTCGCCGTTCAGGTGCGTCGAGGTGCCGTTGCCACCCGAGGCGAAGTTGACCTTGCCGGGCTGGCCCTTGGCCCACGCCACGAACTCCTTGAGGTTCTTCGCCGGATGGTCGGGCCGCGTCACGGCGATGTAGCTGCCCTGGCTGATCTGGCCGATGTAGGTGAACTGCTTGATCGGGTCGTACGGCGGCTTGCTCTGCAGGTACGGCGCGATGGCGAAGGGGCCGGTGTTGGCCAGCAGCAGCGTGTAGCCGTCGGCCGGCTGGCGCGTGAGCTCGGTGGCCGCGATCATGCCGCTGGCGCCTGGCTTGTAGTCGACCACCAGCTGCTGCTTCAGCGCTTCCTGCAGCGGCACCTGCACCGTGCGCGCCGCAAAGTCGATGCCGCCGCCGGGCGGGTAGCCGACGATCAGGCGGATGGGCTTGGCGGTGGGATAGCCCTGGGCGATGGCCAGGCCGGCGGTCGTGGCCAGCGCGAGGCCGGTGCAGAGTCTGCGAAGGTTCATGGATGTCTCTCGATGTCTCTTGAATAAGAGCGTCCATTTTGAAACATCGCCGGACCTCCGGCTCGCACCTTCTCAGGCTTCTTGCGCCTCCACATCGTTGCCGATGAAGTTGCGCCCGCGCGCCCCGCCCTGCGCATGGCGCAGCATCTCGCGCGCCTCGTCCTCGCCCACACCGTAGTCGGCGAAACGCGTCTTCACGCCCAGCGATTCGATGAAGGCAGCGAGCAGCGCCGGCGCCTCGGCCAGCGGCATGCGCAGCGCCTGCGCCAGCACCGCGTCGCGGTCGGGCCGGCGGCCAATGGCCCGCGCCAGCACCATCGGCAGCGGGAACGAACAGGCAATGCCGTGCGGCAGGCCGTAGCGCAGCGTCATCTCGTACGAGATGGAATGCGCGAGCGCGGTCTTGGTGTTGGAGAACGCCATGCCCGCCTTCAGCGCCGCGAGCGCCATGCGCCCGCGCAGCGCCACGTCGTCGAGCCGGGCCATGAGCTGCGGCAGCACCTCCAGCGTGTCCTGCACGGCCGCGACAGCGAAGGTGTCGGACATCGGATTGGCGTTGACGTTCCAGATCGCTTCGAGCGCATGCGACAGCGCATCGAGCCCACTCTGCAGCGTGACCGCCGCGGGCAGCGACAACATCAGCTCGGGATCGACGATGGCATGGCTCGGCCAGGTCTGCGGCAGGTGCAGCGAGTACTTCTTCTGCCGCTCGCGGTCCCAGATGGTGGCCCAGGGCGTGACCTCGCTGCCGGTGCCCGCCGTGGTGGGCACGGCGATGAGCGTCTTGTGGCGCGTGGCCACGAAGGGCCGCTCGCCCGCGAGCCCGGCCACCAGATCGGCAAAGCGCCCGTGGTCGTCGGCCACCATCAGCGCCTTCGCCGTGTCGATGGCGCTGCCGCCGCCGACCGCGACGATCACCTCGACGTCGGCATGCGTGCGCCAGAACCACTCGTAGGTTTCGGCCAGTTCCGCCACGTCGGGGTTGGGCCGCGTCTGGTCGAGCGTGCAGGCCAGCGCGTCCCCGAGCACGGCCTCCAGCCGGTCGAGCAGGCCCAGCGCACGCGCCTCGGGAAAGGTCACCAGCGCGGCGCGCCGGCCTTCGAGCAGCTTCGGCAGGGACAGCAGGGCCCCTGCCCCGTACACGCTGTGCACGGGGTTGTGGTAGTTGGCGCTCATGGAGGGGTTTCTTCAGGAGGCGGCAAACGCCGCGGGGAGAGACGCGAAGAACGAGCGGGTCACCGGTGCGCGCCCTGCTGGATCCAGCCGCGCAGCCGGGTCGAGAGGTAGTCGGCGGTCATGACCATCACGACGATCACCAGGATGCAGGTGGCCGTGTCCTGGTACTGGAACAGCTTCATGCTGCCCACGAGCTCGAAGCCGATGCCGCCCGCGCCCACCATGCCCAGCACGGTGGCCTGGCGCAGGTTGGTCTCGAAGCGGTAGACGATCACGCCGATCCACGCGGTGACCACCTGCGGAATGACGCCGAAGATGATGGTCTGGATCGGCCCTGCACCGGTGGCGCGCAGCGCTTCGAGCGGGCCCTGGTCGATCTCCTCGATCGACTCGGCGAAGAACTTGCCGAGCATGCCCGCACCGTGCAGCGCCAGCGCCAGCACGCCGGGGAACGGACCGAGGCCGACGGCCGCCACGAAGATCAGCGCCAGGATGATCTCGTTGATGCCGCGCGTGATGTTGAGCACCTGCCGCATCGCATGAAACACGGCGACGTTCGGCGAGATGTTGCGCGCCGCGAAGAAGCACAGCGGCACTGCCAGGATCACCGCCAGCAGCGTGCCCCACAGCGCGATCTGCACGGTCTCGATGGCGGGGCCCACGAGCTTCTGCATGAACTCCCAGTTGGGCGGCAGCATGCGCCCGAGGAAGTCGGCGATCCACGGCATGCCCTTGGCCAGTTCGCCGAAGCTCACCTGGCTGCCGATGGCGGCCCACCAGAGCACGCCGATGCCGGCGAGCACGGCCACGGCGTATTTCCACCACCCGGGGTTGCCACCGCTCTTGGCGATCAGCACATTGAAGCGTCCGATGGCAATCATGATTGCTCCATGGCGAGTTGCGGGGCGGTGCGCGCCGGCACCGCATGAAGGGCCGCGGCGGGCAAGGTCGACGTTGCAGGCTCTGCGCCTGCAGGGGCGACTTCAGCGCCTTCGTCCACGCCGCCCGGATAGATGAGGTGCAGCACCTCGTCGGTCAGCTCGTCGGGCCGGCCTTCGAACACGATGCGTCCGCCCGCCACGCCGATCACGCGCTGCGCGAACTCGCGGGCGTAGTCGACCTGGTGCAGGTTGCAGATCACCGTGATGCCGTCCTGCCGACTGGCCTGCTTCAGGTAGTTCAGCACCTTGCGCGAGGTCTTGGGGTCGAGGCTGGCGACGGGCTCGTCGGCCAGGATCACCTTCGGCTTTTGCGCCAGCGCGCGGGCAATGCCCACGCGCTGCTTCTGTCCGCCCGAGAGCGTGTCGGTGCGCAAGTCGGCCTTGTGGTCGAGCTCGACGCGGCGCAGGCATTCGCGGGCGATGGCGATGTCCTTCGAGGGGAACACCTGGAACCACGACAGCATCGCGGGCATGGAACCCAGCCGCCCCGTCAGCACGTTCTTGAGCACCGACAGGCGCGGCACCACGTTGTAGTGCTGGAAGATCATCGCCACGTCGCGACGCACCTTGCGCAGCCCGGCGCGGTCGCCGCGCGAGCGCTCGCCGTCCACATGGATCTCGCCTTCGCTCGGCTCGGCCAGGTGGTTGATGCAACGCAGCAAGGTCGACTTGCCCGCACCCGACGCGCCGAGGATGACGACGAACTCACCCTTGGCCACCGTGAGGTCGACACGGTGGAGCGCGGTGAAGTCGCCGTAGCGCTTGCACAGCCCGCGGATCTCGATCATTTCATCTTCCTCAGGTCGAGGTTCAGCACCTTGGCCGTGTCGCGGATGATGTCGTAGGCCGCGTCGTTGGTCGGGTGGAAACCGTTGAGCAGACCCTGGTCGGACCAGGGAATGTCCTTCACCTGCAGGAAGGCGGCCTGCACGCGCTTCTTCAGGTCGGCAGGCAGGTCTTTGCGCCACACGGTGGGCGACTCGGGAATCGGTTCCGACTTCCAGACCTCGACCAGGTCCTCGCGCTTGACCAGGCCCTTGGACACG
The DNA here is from genome assembly GCF_002754375.1 of Variovorax sp. 54. Lineage (NCBI taxonomy): Bacteria > Pseudomonadati > Pseudomonadota > Betaproteobacteria > Burkholderiales > Comamonadaceae > Variovorax > Variovorax sp. 54. The sequence continues at coordinate 5,687,951 of NZ_PEFF01000001.1, read as the reverse complement.
GCAGCGTCGAGGATGCGGTCGGCAATGGCCGCGGCGTCCACCTTCTTGTTCTGCACCGCGATCGCGCTCGAGTCGTGCGAGCCCGAAAAAATCACGCGGCCGAAATCCTTGTCGGGATTGAAGCCCGCCTTCATCAGGCCGGCCTTCGGGAACAGATGGCCCGAGGTCGAGCTGGGGTCGACAAAGGCGAAGGTCTTGCCCTTGAGGTCGGCCACCGTCTTGATGCCGGTGTCCTTGTGGGTCACGATCTGGCTGTGATAGTAGGAGCGCCCGGCCTTCTTGGTCTCGGCCACTGCAAAGGCCTCGATGTCGGCCACCGTGGTGCCCAGCACATAAGAGAACGGGCCGAGGTAGGCCACGTCGAGCCGCTTGGAACGCAGCGCTTCGATCACCCCGTTGTAGTCGGCCGCCACGAAGGGCTTGACCGCGAAACCGAGGGCCTTGGACAGCATGTCCATCATGGCCTGGCTGTTGGCAATCATGGCGCGCGAATCCTCGGAAGGAATCAGCCCGACAGTGAGAACCTGCTGTGCCCGTGCCATCGGCACGAAGGCGGACGCTGTCACGGCGGCAGTGCCGAGCAGCAACTTTCTACGCTTCATCATGGTTGTCTCCAGTGGTCTGCGTTGCATGGAATCCTCAGGTCGTTTCGAAGGGCAAAAGTACCCGTTTCGAGTCTTCCAGTCGTGCGTGTCATGGTGATGACAGCGTGAGGATTCGGGACGTCCGGCGTGTTTCTGTCGAGGCCTGGTCCGTCTTGAGCGCGAGTACATCACTGGTACTCGTATCTATCAAATTCAAATTTTTTCGATGATCTATATACTGAAGCTATAGATCAGAAAGGCTCCCGCGATGCGCCTCACCCAGCTGCGTTCCTTCTATGCCGTGGCCCGCGAAGGCAGCTTCACGCGGGCTGCCGAACACCTGCATGTGAGCCAGCCCACCATCACCACGCAGGTGCGCTTTCTCGAAGAGGCCTACCAGGTCGAGCTCTTCCACCGGCGCGGCCGGCGCGTGCAGCTCACCGAAATCGGCGAACAGCTCATGCAGCTCGCGCAGCAGATCTTCAGCCTCGAAGGCGATGCGGTGGCACTGCTCGGCGATGCCGGCACGCTGCGCACCGGCCACCTGCGCGTGGCGGCCGTGGGCCCGTACCACGTGACCAAGATGCTGGTCGACTTCAGCCTGCGCTACCCCGACGTGAAGGTCACGGTGAGCACCGGCAATTCACAGGACGTGCTCGACCGCCTGCTCGACTACAGCGCCGACGTCGGCGTGCTCGCGCAGCTGGTGCGCGACGACCGCTTTCTGTCGGTGCCCTTCAGCCAGCACCCGGTCGTGATGTTCGTGCCCTCCACGCACCGCTTTGCGAAGCGGCGCAACATCCGGCTCGCAGAGCTGCAGGGCGAACGGCTCATCCTGCGCGAGCAAGGATCGACCACGCGCAAAGCGCTCGAACTGGCGCTGGCCAAAGCCAAGGTCGAGGTCGACGTGGTGATGGAGATCAGCAGTCGCGAAGTGATCCGCGAAGCCGTGGCGCAAGGCCTGGGCATCGCGGCCGTGTCGGGCGTGGAGTTTGTGCCGGGGCCCAACCTGCACATGGTCGGCTTCAGCGACACCGAAATTTTTACCTACGCCCACGTGCTGTGCCTCGCCGAGCGGCGCGAGATGCGCATGGTGAGCGCCTTCTACGACACGCTGGTGCCGGCCATCGAAGCGCGCAAGCGCAAGAACTGAGAGCGCGTGCACCTTGCCAAAGTGCCGCCGAATCACGTAACCAATGAACTCTTTCGGAACTGCTACAGGCCCACCGCATCCGCAAAACGTTTTCCAAGCGAGGTGCATTGCAAGATGCCCTTCTGGAACTCAACCTTTGCTCCGTCAGATTGAGGTTCTTGGCTTAGTCGCAGGAATTCAGGACGTCTTTCCACCCATGAATAGAGAGCCTCATCGGTGAAGAACTTATCGTAGGCAACGCTAACTAGGCCGAGACGGATCCAGTTGTCAACCATCGCCGGGACACCTACACGCTCAGCGGCCTCACCCTGTGGGTCACTCAGATTCAACAAGTGTTCGATAAGTACGTTGTAGCCACCGTTTCCAGGTAGCTTTTTGTGAATCTGAACGATTGGAATCGCGACCCGAGATTGGAGCAGGCCACGAATCATTTTTGCATCAACGCTGTCAAGCTGCTTGATGATTTCAACGAATGCGGGATGAGCAACCGAAGCCGTTCGCCCATCCATGGAAGTTGCCAACAGATTGAGATACATCTCTTTGAGGTCGGGCTCTTCATGGGTGAACGCAAGTCCCTGCAACATCGGACCAGCGATGGAAGCCTTCGGCTCCACGATGTGCTCGGGAGGGATTTCCGACGTTTTTTCGGCGATCTCCTGCTGAAATTTTCCTGCGAAGTAGATTCTTGCCTTATCGAAGGCGAAGTTAATGGCCGCTAGCGGGACAAGAACATTGTTTATGGTCTTCGTCAGCGTCACTGCAGTTTGGCCGAGATTACTCGCAGCTTCCTTCACCTGCGGGTTATCACCCGCAGCCTTAATGACTTCGACAACAAGCGACACGCCCTCTTTGGCAACTTTTATCGAGTCTTCACCGGTCATCTTTTCCTCCAAATAGTGCGTCCGACACTAATATAGACGAGGCGCAGGATTTGACGATTATCGAGGGCCCCAGCTAGCAAAATTGGGCGAACTCTTTTCATTTAGAGCCCGCCGTTCGGATGCCCCCGGGTAAAGTCAAAGATTGCTGCTACGCGGCGAAGATGGCGATGGGTAAGACCAATGGGAAGTGCGAGATCCCGGAGCGCGCATCAACTACGCGGTACATCGAGCATGTCATCGTGACGCTCGGGCAGACAGTTCTGCGCGACTCCGACGATTGGATAGGCGATTCAACTGGCGAGGACTTCGAGAACCACCGTGTGAACAGCCCTAATCCTCATTTTGATGTTTTCAACAATCGAAGCGACACCAGCACAAAGAATGCAATAGCAGCCCACAAGGGGCGCGTTGATCGACATCACGCAAGACTCAACAGAGTAGTCAGGATGCCTCCGCGCCGTCGTGCAATCAGCCGCGCGGATGGTGCGCCGCGTGCAGCTGCTTCAGGCGCTCGCGCGCCACGTGCGTGTAGATGGTGGTGGTCGAGATGTCGGCGTGCCCCAGCAGCAGCTGCACCGCGCGCAGATCGACGCCGTGGTTCAACAGGTGCGTGGCGAACGCATGGCGCAGCGTGTGCGGCGACAGCGGCACGTGGATGCCGGCCGCGGCCGCCTGCTTCTTCACGATGACCCAGAACATCACGCGCGTCATGCCCGCGCCGCGTGCGGTCACGAACAGGTCGGGCGTCTGCTGGCCGTCGAGGATCACGGGACGCGATTCGTCGAGATAGCGTTCGATCCAGCGCCGCGCCTCGCCGCCGAAGGGCACGAGGCGTTCCTTGTTGCCCTTGCCGAGCACGCGCAGCACGCCGTCGTTGAGGCTCATGTCGATCGCCTTCAGGGCGACCAGCTCGCTCACGCGCAGGCCGCTCGCGTACATCAGCTCCAGCATGGCGCGGTCGCGCAGGCCGAGCGGGCTCTCGACGTCGGGTGCGGCCAGCAGGTCGTCGACCTGCTTCTCGGACAGCGTCTTGATGGCGCGCGGCATCTGGCGCGCGGGCATGAGGCGGATGCTCGGGTCGGCCGTGATGCGGCGCTCGCGCAGCGCCCAGCGGTAGTAGCGCTTGAACACCGTGAGCCGGCGGTTCGCCGAGGTCGCCTTGCCCTTGGTGGACAGGCGCACGCCCATGTAGGCCTGCAGGTCGGTCTCGCGCGCGGCATCGAGCCCCATGCCGCCCCGCTGTTCGCGCAGCCACTGCGCGAACAGCGCGAGGTCGCGGCGGTAGGCGGCCAGCGTGTTCTTCGACAGCCCGTCCTCGAGCCAGAGGGCGTCGATGAAGGTGTCGATGTCGGCGGTGGGGGGAGCGGCAGCGGCCTCGGTCATGCGGTGCAAGATAACAAAAGAAAAAGCCGCCCGGAACGCGGGCGGCTTTTGGGGGAAGCGAAGGGGCTCAGTCGAGCTTGAGGTTCTGCTTCTTCACGACCTGCTTGTACACGTCGAACTCGGCCTTGATCTGCGCGGCGAATTGGTCGGGCGAGTTGGCCACGATCAGCGAGCCGGTGTCTTCGATGCGCTTCTTCACGGCCGGATCTTCCACCGCCTTCTTCACGCCCGCGTTGATCTTGTCGACCACTTCCTTCGGCAGGCCCTTGGGGCCGAGGATGCCGTAGTAAGCCATGCGGTTGACCGGCTCCAGGCCGACTTCCTTGAAGGTCGGCACGTTCGGCAGGCCGGCCACGCGCGTCGGTGCCGACACCACGATCGGCACCAGGCGGCCGCTCTGGATGAAGGGCATCGCCGAGGGCAGGTTGTCGAAGATGATCGGCACCTGACCGGCCACCACGTCGTTCAGCGCCGGGCCCGCGCCGCGGTACGGGATGTGCGTGACGAAGGTCGTGGTCAGGCTCTTGTACAGCTCCATCAGCAGGTGGCCAATGCCGCCCGTGCCCGACGAGGCGTACGAATACTTGCCCGGGTTCTTCTTCAGCTCGGCCACGAACTCGGCGTAGTTCTTGGCCGGGAAGCTCGGGTTCACCGCGATCACGTTCGGCGTGGCCGCGATGTTGATGATCGGCGTGAAGTCGGTGATCGGGTCGTACGGCGTCTTCGGGTTGATGGCCGGGTTGGCCGCCGTGCTCGACACCGTGGCCACGCCCAGCTTGTAGCCGTCGGCCGGCGCACGCGCGGTTTCGGCCGCACCCACGATGCCGCCGCCACCGGCGCGGTTGATCACCACCACGGGCTGGCCCAGCACCTTGCCCAGCGGGTCGGCGATCACGCGCGCCACGATGTCCGTCGTGCCGCCGGGTGCGAACGGCACACTCAGTTCGACCGGCTTGGTGGGATAGCCCTGCGCGAAACTCTGACCTGCCACTGCGACCAGCGCGGCGGCGCCCGCAAGCGCGCTCCATTGACGACGTTGCATCGATAACTCCTTGACTAGACGGGACCGGCCGGGGCCGGAAAAAAGCGAAGCCCGGATGCTAGCGGGTCGGGGCTTTCCTTCATGCTGTGGAATACCCACAGTTGTGGCGGTTTATGCTCGAAGCGGTGAACTACGCGCAGCTGCTCTTCCCCGACTTCTCCCTCATCGCCATCGGCTGGCTCCTGTGCCGCTACACCGCGCTCGACCGCCGCGTGTGGGACCAGGTCGAGAGCCTGGTGTATTACTTTCTATTTCCCGTCCTGTTGTTCCATTCGATCGTGCGCAGCCCGCTCGACTTTGGTGCCACCTCGAGCCTGCTGACCGCGGGCGTCGGCGTCGGGCTGGCCGGCATCGCGATGGCCTACGCCCTGCCCTTCGTGCCGGGCCTGCGCTCGCACATCGACCGCCACGACCACGCCGCCAGCGCGCAGATCGCGTTCCGCTTCAATTCGTTCATCTGCCTGGCGCTGGCCGAGCGGCTGGCCGGGCCCGAGGGCTTGTTGCTCATCGCCGTGCTGATCGGCGTGTGCGTGCCGATGTTCAACATCGCCGCCGTGTGGCCGATGACGCGCCACGCGCAGACCGGCTTCGTGCGGCAGCTCGTGCGCAACCCGCTGATCGTGGCGACGCTGGCGGGGCTGATCGCCAATGTGCTGGGCCTCACGGTGCCGACCTGGCTCACGCCGACGCTCACGCGCATCGGAGCGGCGTCGCTGGCGCTGGGGCTGCTTGCGGCGGGTGCGGGCATGCAGTTCGCGACGCTGGGGCGAGGCAAGACGCTGGCGGTGTCGGTGTTGGCGATACGGCATTTCTTTTTGCCGCTCGTCGCTTGGGGGTTGTCGCTGGCCTTGAAGCTGGATGCGACGCAGGCTTCGGTGCTGATGGCCTTCTCGGCCGTGCCGACCGCGTCGAGTGCCTATGTGCTGGCGGCGCGCATGGGCTACAACGGGCCGTATGTCGCGGGGTTGGTCACGCTGTCGACCATCCTGGGCGTGGCAAGCCTGCCGTTCGCGCTGGCGCTGCCACGCTGACCCGCCGGCGGCTACGCGTTCGGCCGCCAGTTGCCGTGGAAGCCGAACGGCACGCGGTGCGGCAGCCGGGCTGTCGCGACCGGCGCAGCGCGCAGGTCGCGGGCGTCGAGCACGATCAGGTCGCTGCGCCAGGTCTTCTCGCGCCAGACCACGGCCAGGAGCCAGCCGTCGCCTTCGTCGGCGCGCGGTGCGCGCGGCACGAACACCGGCTCCGACACGACATCGCCCGGCGGCAGCGTGTGGAGGTGGCGCTCGCCGGTCTCCAGGTCGATGCGCGCAAGGCTGTCGAAAAGCACGCTCTCGGCATCGCCCCGGGCACGGGCGGTCGCATGGCAGGCATAGAAGCCGTACCGAGTGCGGCTGCCCGCGAAACGCTCGTCGATGCGCGGGAACTCCCCCACCAGATCGTCGAGGTACTCGCGCTGGAAACCATTGCCGGTGCCGGCCAGGTCGAAGGTCCATCGGCACAGGCGCGCGGCCATCGCGTGCGGGTCGCCGGGGCGGCCCTGCGCATCGGGCAGACCGGGCGCGGTGTCCGACTGCATCACGAGCGCGATGACGGTGTCGCCCTCGTCCCACGCGTTCATGACGTGGAACATATGGCAGGCCTCGGTCTCGAACCAGCGCAGGGTGTCGACCGCGGCACCGCGCCGCAGCACGCCGACGTGGGTGCGCTTGTCGGCATCCCAGGCCAGCAGCGGCAGGCCGCGCATTGCGCGCTCCACGCTGGTGGTCAGGGGCATGACCGGAAAGAGCACGTGCCCGCGCGTCAGCATGAAGTCGTGCGCCATGCTGGCGTACGGTGCGTCGAAGGTCTGCAGCGCGGTCACTTCGCACTGGCTGTCCATCACGCCGTAGAGCATGCCGGGCGTGCCGGGGCCGTCGGGTGAGTAGGCAAAGAAATGCAGCTCGCCGGTTTGCGGGTCGCGCTTCGGATGCGCGGTGCAGCGCGTCGTCAGGCGGTCGCCGAAGCTCTGGTGCCCTCTCGATGCCAGCGTGAAGGCGTCGAGCTCGAAGGGCTGGTGCGATTCCTCGAGCGCGAACAGCCGGCCGCCGTGCCAGAGCATGCTGGTGTTGGCCGTGCCGCTGTTGCGCCCGATCACCGCCGGATCGCTGGTCGCGGGGTTGCCGAAGGAGCCGAACAGCGCGCGCCCGGCCTCGTTCTCCAGCTGCCACTTGGGCGTGCGCGCCCAGCGGTTGCGGTACGCCACCTGCCCGCCGTCGATGTGAAACGCATGCACCATGCCGTCGCCCGAAAACCAGTGGTAGTTGTCGTCGCGCGGTGCGTGCTGCGGGCTCGGCCCCACGCGGTAGAGCGTGCCCGAGAGTTCCGGCGGGATCGCACCGTCGATGGCGAGGGCCGCGATGTCGTGCTCCTCGGTGAGCGGGGCGTAGTTGCCGGTGAAGAAATGGGCGTTGGCCCGGGGCATGGCGGTCACTGGAGGTTCCTGGTCGTTCAAAGGGAATGGGGTTCGGCGAGCTGCGCGATGGCACGCCCGATGTAGGCCGCCAGCGGCGCGTCGATGCCCGAGCCGGTGCGCAGCGTGGGGTCGTTGCGGAAGGCCGCCTGCAGCTTGGCGTTCAGTGCCGCATCGCCCCCGGCCTTGGCCAGGGACAGCGCCTGCCAGCGGGCAGCCAGCACGCGCACCGGCGCGCTGTCGGGCGCCGCGCCCTGCCGCATCTGCTGTCGCACATCGGCGATCAGCGGGGGCCACGCGTCGGTCTGCGCAACGTAGTGCTGCGCGAGCAAGGCCATCTCGGCGGCGTCGCAATGTGCGCCGTACCGCTGCAGCCGCGCGTAGGCCATCGCATGCGAGATGAACTGCATGCCGGCGCGGTCGACACCGGTCAGCGAGTGCAGCGCGGGCTCGTTCCAGTGCATGGCGTAGAGCTGCATGAGCAGGGCTTCGTCGCCGCCGGCCTCTTCGAGCAGCAGCGCGATCCAGCGCTGCGCGAGGGCCTGCGCCTGCGCGCTTTCCGGCGAGGCGCCCGCGGCAACCAGGGCATGGAGCGTTGTGGTCAGCTCGGCACGCTCGGGCGCCACCGCGTCAGCGAAACCGTCGCGCCCGGCCTGGAGCCGGCCGAGCTCGTCGTCGCTGAAATACTTCGCGCCCGCGACCGTGCGCTCGAGCGCCACGAGCCAGTCGTCGATGGCGGGTTCGGTGCGGGCCTGCAGCTGGGCCTGCAGCGTCAGCAGGTGCGTGCGCAATGCCGTGGCCTGCGCGATCTCGCGTTCGAGCTGCGACAGCTGCTGCGCCACAACCTCCGACAGCCCGTCGGCCGCGCGGTCGAGCAGGCCCTGGATCTCGGCCAGCGACAGGTCGAGCCGCCGCAGCGCCTGGATGCGGTACAGCCGCGCGACGTCGGTGCGGTCGTAGAGACGGTAGCCGCCGTCCGAACGCTGCGACGGCACCAGCAGGCCGATGTCGTCGTAATGCCGCAGCGCGCGCACGGTGAGCCCGGTGCGCCGGGCCAGTTCGCCAATCCTCAGGTACATGCCTTCCCTCTCAAGTTGAAGGCATCGTAGAGCGTGCCGTTACGAGAGGGTCAAGGTAGTTTCGTGAAAAAGAGGTGCGCCGTTTTCCGCCGGCGCGGGCGTCAGCTGCGCTGCAGCAACGCGGGCACCGCCGACGCCAGCATCGCGATGCCTGACAAGGTCAGCAGGCTCAGGACGATCTTGCGAAACGCCGCTTCGCTGATCCCGATATACAGCCGCGCCCCCAACAACACCGGCACCGCGACTGCCGCGGCGACCAACACCAGCAACGGCACAACCGAACGCCCAATGCTCCCGCTCGCCACATGCACCGCAAAGGCCACGGCCAGCATCGAGAGGTTGAAGTTCTGGATCACAGCGCGTTGCGTGTCGCGCTGAAAGCCGCGCAGCGTGCACCACAACGTGGGCACGACACCCGAGAAGCCGCCGATGCCCGCCATCACGCCGCCGATGGCACCCGCAACGCCGTCCGCCGCGCGACCGCCAAAAGTGATCTTCGGCAGGTGCTGCGACATCAGCATGGCCGGGCACCACAGCACCAGCAGCGTGCCCAGGCACACCTTGAACAGCACGATGTCCAGGTGCGGCAGCAGCCACACACCGAAGGGCACGCCGACCAATCCACCGAGCACGAAGGGCCAAAGGATGCGCTTGTCGAAAGAACGGCGCACCGTGAGCGCCGCAATCACCTGCCCCGTGAGGGCCCCGAACAGCGCGAGCACGGCGGCCAGCTGCGGCTCCAGCGTCCAGGCCCAGACCGACATCGCGACCATGCCGAAGGCAAAGCCCGACAAGCCCTGCACGAACCCCGCCAGCACAGCGCCGACGATCACATAGACATACAAGGCTTGCATGCGGCCGATGATAGGGGCCGCTGCCCCGCCCTCGGGCGACCTACGCCGATGCGGGGACCAGCGCCGTGCGGCGCACGCGCCGCACATTGAAGGCGCTGGCGATGAGCACGCCCTGCACCAGCGCCAGCCCGACGATCACGCTGGTGTACTGACCGGCGTCCATCAGGCGGCCGAACACCAGCGGCGCCACGGCCTGGCCGATGTCCAGGCCCGCGTACACCACGCCGTAGACGCGCCCGGTCGCATTGGGCGGCGTCGACTTCTTCACCAGCAGGTCGCGCGACGGCCCGGCGATGCCCGAGACGAAACCCATCGCGCCGAACAGCACCGGCACCATCACGGGCGGGAACTGCGCGAAGGCCAGCACCAGCGCCAGCGCCGCGGCCACGCCGAAGCCCGCACCCACGATGCGCTCGCAGCGTGAAGGGTCGGAGGCCAGGAAGCCGCCCACCACCATGCCGGCCGCGCTCGCCACCATGTAGACCGTGAGGCACACCGCCACCAGCGCCACGGGCACCGCGTGCAGGTGGCCGGCGGCCACGGGGGCGAAGGTCTGCACCACGCTGATCACGGCGGCGTAGAAAAAGAAGAAGCCGAAGCACATCCACACGGCCGGGATGCGCA